>NZ_JAXCHU010000002.1:0-480361 GCF_035984695.1 Glaciihabitans sp. GrIS 2.15 | reverse complement strand
GGACTCTAGACAAGCTCTATTTTCTCTGATCAGGAAGGCATTCTCGGTTTAACGCGCCGCTAGACACCCAGCCCGATCGGTGGATCGAGGCTTAGCGCCAACCCGGTCTTTCGCACGACGCAGCTCACCGAAGAAGCCCGGCGCTCCGACCGAGACTCGTCGTCGCTAGAGCCGTCAGTAGATCTCGGCATGCCGCGGACCTCGCCTTCTTCACCAGCCACCGAGCGGATCTCATGCTTCCTGGCCGGGACGTTCTCGCAGCATCCACGAGCGGCATTCAGATGATTTTTGGCAGCCGGCCCGGCTCAGCTGATCTGAATTATTTCAGTGCCGCGAGCGCCGTCGTCACGAGAGTGCTCGCGTCTGCGGCCGATCCGAAGTAGACGGATGTCGCGACCAGCCAGTATGCGCCGCGGAACACATCGACCCGCCCGACTCCACCACTCGTTGAGAAGTAGGCCGCATCGCCGAGTCCCGACGCCGGAGTACCCGTCGCGGCGGTCGTTTTCAGCGACGCGAGTTCCGCCGCAACGGGGCGGGCGACAGCGAAAGCGAAGGTGTCGCCACTGGTCTGGTTAAGCCAGTTGCACGCGGTGCCATTGTCAGCGACCGCCTTGGCCGCGGCAGTTCCGGACTTCGGCGAGAAACCGGAGTCCAGCCCGAAATTAGGGTTGAAGTCGTACACGGCCTGGGCCGAGATGAGGGTGCCACAAGGAATCTTGGTCGCCGTAGCGGCCGCCGCGCTCGGAGTCGGTGTCGGTGAAATTGTCGACGACGGTACCGGATTTGCCGAGGGGGAGTCCGTCGCCGTCGGGCTCGAAGTCTTTGACGTGCCCGGCTCTGGGACGCACGCGGCGAGCCCGAGTGCCACTGTCGCGGCGAGCGCGACCACGATAACGGTCGACCGCAATCGAGAGTCTGCGATGGTATTCATAGTATGAGAAGCCCCCTGGTGTGCGTGGTTCCATCCTCGCTCAATCCGGTTGATCGCACCGCGGGGCGCGCCAGCCGGGGAACCTGCCCGCTCCCGTAGAATTGGTGCTCGTGACTCCCGCCGAACTCTCCGCCCAGCTGCTCGTTATCGTCAGCGGCGCGCTCGAGCGGCGCGGTGCGGATGCCTCGAGCCTGTCGCTCGACGACGTCAAGGTCGAACGCCCCAAGAATCGGGACCACGGCGACTGGGCATCCAACATCGCCATGAAGCTCGCCAGGCAGGTGGGAGTGAACCCGCGGGAGCTCGCTCTCGAGCTGGCCGAGGGCATCCGCTCGATCGAGGGCGTGTCGGCTGTGGATGTCGCTGGCCCCGGTTTCATCAACATCAGCCTCGACGCCGCTGCGGCGGGCGCTCTCGCGAAAGCGATCGTCGAGCAGGGAGCGGCCTACGGCAACGGCACCCTGTACGAGGGCGTGACGATCAACCTCGAGTTCGTGTCGGCGAACCCGACCGGGCCAATCCACCTCGGCGGAGTGCGCTGGGCCGCCGTCGGCGATAGCCTCGCGCGCATCTTCCAGGCCGAGGGCGGGATCGTCACCCGCGAGTACTACTTCAATGACCACGGCGGCCAGATCGACCGGTTCGCCCGCAGCCTGTTGGCGAGCCACCTCGGTGAGCCGACTCCCGAAGACGGATACGGCGGGCAATACATCTCCGACATCACCGCGCGGGTCGTGGAGATCGCTCCCGCCGACCTCGCCACGCTGCCGCGGGATGCCAAGCAGGAGGTCTTCCGCGCCATCGGCGTCGACCTCATGTTCGGCGACATTAAGAACAGCCTGCACGAGTTCGGTGTCGACTTTGACGTCTATTTCCACGAGAACACGCTGCACGAGAACGGCGACGTCGAGAAGGCGATCGCAAAATTGAACGATCTCGGTCACATCTACGAATCGGAGGGCGCGACCTGGCTGCGCACCACCGAATTCGGCGACGACAAAGACCGGGTCGTCATCAAGAGTGACGGCGAGGGCGCCTACATCTCGGGTGATCTGGCCTACTACCTCAACAAGCGCGAGCGTGGCTTCGAGCGCAACCTGATCATGCTGGGCGCAGACCACCACGGTTACGTGCAGCGCCTCATGGCCATGACGGCAGCCTTCGGCGACACTCCGCGGGTAAACCTCGAGATCCTCATCGGCCAGATGGTCAACCTGCTCAAAGGCGGCACGCCCCAGCGCATGAGTAAACGTAACGGCACTGTCGTGGTGCTCGAAGACCTTGTCGAGGCTGTGGGCGTGGATGCTGCGCGCTACGCACTCGTGCGCTCCTCGAGCGACTCGCAGCTCGACATCGATCTCGACCTTCTGACCAAACGCACCAACGAAAATCCCGTCTTTTACGTGCAGTATGCGCACGCTCGTACCCGGTCTGTTGCTCGCAACGCGGCGGACAGCGGAGTCGATCGCAGTGCCTTCGACGCCTCGCTGCTCACGCATGAAACCGAGAGCAGCCTGCTGGGTATCCTCGCCGAGTTCCCCCGCGTCGTCACCCAGGCCGCAGAGCTGCGCGAGCCGCACCGGGTCGCCCGCTACGCCGAGGAACTCGCCGGCGCCTATCACCGCTGGTACGACAACTGCCGGGTAACACCCCTCGGCGACGAAACGGTGACCGATCTCCATCGCACCCGCCTGTGGCTGAACGACGCCACTGGCACGGTGCTGTGCAACGCCCTCGGTCTTCTCGGCGTCTCGGCGCCGGAGCGGATGTAGGGGCATGGCACCACAGGACGGCAAGCCGTACGACTGGAACCTTGGCCGATCGGGACGCCAGTATCCGGAGGATTTCTCCTCGAACGACCCCGATCTGAACGAATCTGATTCCGACCCATTCGGCTTCGTCGAGACGGAGATCGTCCGGCGTCGCGGCCGTGGCTGGATCGGTTTCGGCATTTTCCTAGTGATCGTCATCACCGGTGCAGTCGTGCTCGATAACGTGGCTCGGGGCTACGTTGGCGGGTTGATCGAGGCCAAGGCGCGCAGCTCCCTCGCCCTTCCGGACTCGACCCCGGTGACGGTAACCGTCGGCGGCACCTCGGTGCTCTATCAGGCTGCGACCGGCAAATTCGAGCGAGTGGATGTGGCGATTGCCAAGCTCGGAGTCGGCGACCTCAGCGGCAAGGCCATCCTCACCGTCACCGGAGTGCCACTCCGGCAGTCGAAGCCGATCGAGAGCGCACGGGTCGCTGTCGTTATCTCAGAGGATGAGTTGAAGAAACTGCTCGCGGGATTCACGACCCTGCCGGTCACTTCGGTGAAAATCGCCTCCGGAGCCGTGCAGATCGGAACGACAGTCACCGCGCTCGGTGTGGCCGTCCCGGTAATGATCGCCTTCGTACCTTCGGCAGTAGACGGCCAATTGGCGCTGAGCCCGAAGTCGCTCGTCGTCAACGGTGCCACAGTGACCCCCGCAGGACTTCGCGCCACCTTCGGTGCTCTCGCGGACCCGGTACTTGCGACGCAGAAGATCTGTGTGGCCAAATACCTGCCGAAGCAACTTCCCCTTGATTCCGTAACGGTAAAGGGATCGTCGCTCGAACTGGCGGTCGCCGGAAAAGCGGTCACTCTCAGTTCGGCGCTCCTCACTAATAAGGGAGTGTGCGCGTGAGCGCGAATCCGCTTGCACCCGAGTGGCTGAAGCCCCCTACCGATGCCAACGTGTTGCCCGCTACGGTGTGGTCGCAGAATGCCGGCCGTGCGGAATCCGGGATGCTTGAGGTGGCCGGTGTCTCAGCATCCGCTCTCGCTGCCGAATTCGGCACTCCGCTCTACGTGGTGGATGAAGCGGACGTGCGAGCCCGCGCCGCCGAAGCCCGGGAGTGCTTCGACCGGGAGTTCGGGCGAGTGGGCTCGGCCGCGAAGGTCTACTACGCCGGTAAGGCGTTCCTTTCCACCCAGATCGCCCGCTGGGTGACAGAGGCGGGGCTCTACATCGACGTCTGCAGTGCGGGGGAGCTCGCGGTGGCGCTCGCCGCCGGGGTCGATCCCATTCGCCTCGGCTTCCACGGCAACAACAAATCACTCGCTGAAATCGATCGCGCGGTCCGAGCGGGCGTCGGCGTGATCGTGATCGATAGTCTCATCGAGATCGAGCGAATCGCGGATGCCGCGGCCCGCCATTCCCGGGTGCAGTCGGTGCGTCTCCGCCTCAACAGCGGGGTGCATGCCCACACGCACGAGTACCTTGCCACGGCCCGCGAGGACCAGAAGTTCGGTATCACGCTCGCCGATGCGCCCGCCGCGGTTGCCCGCATTCGTTCCCATGATTCGCTGCGCTTCCTCGGCCTGCACTCGCACATCGGATCGCAGATATTCGAGTCCGACGGCTTCGTCGAGTCGGCAAAGCGCTTGCTCGCCCTTCACGCTGAACTGCTCCGTGGCGGCCCGATTCCCGAACTCAATCTCGGCGGCGGATTCGGTATTGCCTACACGTCCGTCGATACGGCACTCCCAACACCCGAGATCGCGGCCCGGTTCGCGAATATTGTCGCGAGCGAGTGCGCGAGACTTGGCATCCCCGTTCCCGTGGTCGCCGTCGAGCCCGGTCGGTCGATCGTCGGACCGTCAACTTTCACGCTCTACGAAGTCGGCACGATCAAGGACGTCGAGGTGACCCTGCCGCATTCGGGCACTGCGATCCGCAAATACGTGAGTGTCGACGGTGGCATGAGCGACAACATCCGCACTGCCCTCTACGCCGCTGACTACTCTGTGCGGCTGGCAAACCGCGCCTCGACGGCGCAACCCACCCTCGTGCGCGTCGTCGGCAAGCATTGCGAGAGCGGCGACATTGTGGTGCTCGCCGACTACCTGCCGGGGGATGTCGTCCCCGGCGACCTGCTTGCAGTGCCCGCCACCGGCGCCTACGGCTGGGCAATGGCCAGCAACTACAACTACCTCGCCCGTCCGGCAGTCGTCGCCGTGTGCGATGGAGTCGCCCGGGTGATCGTGCGCGGCGAAACCGAGGCGGACCTACTGTCGCGCGATGCCGGAGCAGGCCCTGATGGCGTCAATGCGGCGGCCGGCGTCACTGAAGAAGGAGCACCATGATCGAGTATCGCAACCTGCGAGTGGCCCTTCTCGGCGCCGGATCGGTCGGCGCCCAGGTGGCGGCACTGCTGCTCGAGCACGGCCCGGAACTCGCCAACCGCGCGGGGGCTGGGCTCGAACTCGTGGGCGTTGCCGTGCGCGACCTCGGGGCGACGCGTTCTACCGAGATTCCGAAAGAACTCCTGACGACGGATGCCGAGTCCCTCATCCTCGGCGCCGACATTGTGATCGAGCTGATGGGTGGTCTCGAACCGGCCCGCACGCTCATCCTGCAGGCCCTCAACTCCGGCGCGGATGTCATCACCGGCAACAAAGCGCTGCTCGCGACCCACGGTCCGGAGCTCTTCGAGGCCGCGGAGCAGGTCGGCGCGCAGCTGTACTACGAGGCTGCCGTCGCCGGGGCGATCCCGATCATCCGACCGCTGCGTGACAGCCTCGCCGGTGACCGGATCAAGCGAATCCTCGGCATCGTGAACGGCACCACCAACTTCATCCTCGATCGCATGGACACGGCGGGGGAGTCCCTTGAGGCCGCCCTCGCGACGGCGACCGAGCTCGGCTATGCGGAGAAGTCCGATCCCTCGGCCGACATCGAGGGCTATGACGCCGCCCAGAAGACGGCGATCCTCGCGAGTCTCGCATTCCACACCACAGTTCCGCTCGAGTCCGTGCACCGCGAGGGCATCTCCGGAGTCACGCTCGAGCAGGTGGAAGCGGCGCGAAAGGCCGGCTATGTGGTCAAGCTGCTCGCCATCTGCGAGCGACTGACCGATGCCGATGGTGTCGAGGGCGTGTCTGCGCGCGTCTATCCCGCGCTCGTTCCCTGCGATCATCCGCTCGCCGCCGTCCATGGTGCCAAAAACGCGGTGTTCATCGAGGCCGAGGCCGCGGGGGATCTCATGTTCTACGGAGCCGGAGCCGGCGGCATCGAGACCGCGTCCGCGGTGCTCGGCGACCTCGTCTCTGCCGCTCGTCGCCACGTGATCGGCGGGCCGGGTGTTGCAGAGTCAACGCACGCCAACCTGCCCATCCTGCCCATCTCGCGTGTTATCACGCGCTACCAGATCACACTCAGCGTCGTCGATGCTCCTGGGGTACTCGCGGTGGTCGCCGCGCTCTTCAGCGAGCACGGGGTATCCGTCGAAACGCTCACCCAGTCCGTCTACGGTGGCGTAAGCACCTCCACGCCCACCGCTACCCTTGTAATTGGCACGCACGAGGCATCCGAAGCCGATCTCGCGGCGACCGTTCTTGAGCTCGAGTCGAGCGATGTCGTCGTGCGGGTCACATCCGTATTGAGAGTAGAAGGTTCATAATGGCCCACCAGTGGCGCGGAGTCCTCCGCGAGTATGCAGACCGTCTCGATATCTCGGACGCCACGCCCATCATCACACTCGGCGAGGGCGGCACACCGCTCATCCCCGCACCCGCGCTCTCGGCGCGTACCGGCGCGAAGGTCTGGGTGAAGTACGAGGGCATGAACCCCACCGGATCGTTCAAGGACCGCGGCATGACCATGGCCGTCTCGAAGGCCGTCGAGGCGGGCGCCAAAGCCGTCATCTGTGCCTCCACCGGCAACACGTCGGCGGCTGCTGCCGCCTACGCCAGCCATGCCGGTATCAAGGCCGCCGTGCTCGTGCCCGAGGGCAAGATCTCGATGGGCAAACTCGCCCAGGCGATCGCGCACAATGCGGAGTTGCTCCAGATCCGTGGCAACTTCGACGACTGCCTCGAAATCGCTCGTGATCTCGCGGCACATTACCCCGTGCACCTCGTCAACTCGGTGAACAATGACCGCATCGAAGGTCAGAAGACCGCCGCCTTCGAGGTCGTGGAGGTGCTCGGTGACGCCCCGGACATTCACATCGTTCCGATCGGCAACGCGGGCAATTACACCGCGTATTCCCGTGGCTATGGTGAATCCCTCGCCCGCGGAGACTCGACGAAGCACCCGCGGATGTTCGGCTTCCAGGCCGCTGGAAGCGCACCGATCGTGCTCGGTAAGGTCGTGAGGAATCCCGAGACCATCGCCAGCGCGATCCGCATCGGCAACCCGGCTTCGTGGGCACTCGCTCTCACCGCTCGCGAGCTGACCAATGGTTACTTCGGGGCGATCTCCGACACGCATATCCTCGAGGCATATCGAATCCTCTCCGCCGAAGTCGGCATCTTCGTGGAACCCGCCTCGGCGATCAGCGTCGCCGGACTGCTCGAGCGCGCCGCGGCCGGAGAGATCCCGCGCGGGTCGACCGTGGTGCTCACCGTCACCGGTCACGGCCTCAAGGACCCGCAGTGGGCCCTGAAGACCGCCGACGGTTCGGCTATCACGCCGACCGTGGTGGCCAACGATACTGACGAGGTGGCTGGCGTGCTCGGTCTCGCCAAAGTCAGCGTGTGACCACATTCGTTTCTCCGTCGGCTTCTATTAAGGCGTTCGCCGGGTTGTCGGTGACCGTTCGCGTCCCCGCGACCACGGCGAATCTCGGTCCGGGGTTCGACACCCTTGGCCTGGCGCTGTCGCTCTACGACGAGCTCACCGTCACGGTGCGCGATACCCCGGGTGCGACGGTCGAGGTGATCGGAGTGGGCGAAGGGGAGGTCCCCACCGATGAGTCCAACCTCGTGGTGCGGGCCATCGCTTACACCTTTGCCGCCTGCTCGCAGCCGCTGCCTGGCCTCGACCTCGTGGCGCGAAACAATATCCCGCATGGTCGGGGTCTCGGGTCATCCGGTGCTGCAATAGTCTCGGGGATCATGGCCGCCAAGGGCCTGCTCGACGGCATCGTCGACCTCGACGCGGGGTCTCTGCTTGCCCTCGCGACGGCTCTCGAGGGCCATCCCGATAACGTGGCACCGGCGCTTTTTGGCGGTCTCACTATTGCCTGGACCACGGATGCCGGACCACAGCACAAGAAACTCATGGTGCACCGTGGAGTCTCACCGCTCATCGCGGTGCCGGAGTCGACGATGTCGACCGAGCTCGCGCGCAGCCTGCGCCCGGCCTCTGTTCCCCACGAAGACGCGATCTTCAACGTCTCTCGGTCGGCACTGCTTATCGCTGCACTCATCCAGAGTCCCGAACTCCTGCTTGCCGCGACCGAAGATAAGTTGCATCAGAGTTACCGGGCTGCGGCCATGCCCGAAACCGAGTCTCTCATTCTCGAACTGCGGTCACTCGGGCTTCCGGCCGTGGTCTCCGGCGCCGGCCCATCCATCCTCGTGCTCTGCAGCGACCCCGCCCAGCGGCTCGTCGCGGCCGAGCTCATCGCTGCCCGATCCGGCTCGCCGTGGCAGTCTTTGCTGCTGGCTGTTGACTTCAAAGGTGCTACAGTGACAGTGCTTCAGGTAGAAAATTCGGCTTAACCGAAAACCCCAGACAGCACCCATCAGCAATCGCTTCGTCACTACCCCAGCTTTCCCCGCGCAGTTGCGAGAAATCGCACAGGCGCTACCCGAAGCGAAAGCGCCGAACGTCAAACTCTCCCGCAAGGTTCACTTGCACCTGTCAGGTGCGGAACTTGTTCGGGGAAAGGAACCCTCTTAGTGACTGACCTCACTGTCCGTGCCACGGCAACGGACTCCATCGCCCTCGCCAAACTCCGCCTCCCCGAGCTTCAGGCTCTCGCGGCGCAGTTGGGCCTCAGCGGCTCGTCCAAACTTCGTAAAGGAGAACTCGTGGACGCAATCTCCGAGATCCAAAAGACTGCCGAATCCGCCGCGCCGGTTGCAGACGCGCCGATTGTTGATGCACCGGTTGCAGACGCACCGGTTGTTGACGCGCCGGTCCTTGACGCGCCGGTCGCAGACGCGCCGGTCGTCAAGAAGCGTGCTTCGCGCCGCGCCAGCACTTCGATCGTGGACGCCGGCGCCGCAGAGGCGCCCGTCATCGAGTCGACACGGCGTCCGGTCACCACCCGTCGCACCGCACCGAAGGCCGTCTCAGAACATGCCAACAGTGCCGAGAGCGGCATCGACCACATCCTCGGCCAGGAGGCGGAGCGCGTGGCCCAGGCCGACGCCCAGGCCGCCGAGTCGCAGCTGAAGGACGGACTCGATCGCATCCCCGGCCAGGAGGCCGAGGCGGAGGCGCAGGCGGATGACGCCCAGCCCAGCCGAAATTCGCGCAATCGAAATCGCAACCGTGGCGACCGCCAGCAGGCCGACGGTGCTCCGGCGCAGAGTAGCCAGGCGGCGCAGAATGGCCAGGCGGCGCAGAACAACCAAAATGGCGAGCAGTCCGACGGACAGCGCACCAGCGGTCGTAATGCCAACAGTCGCAACCAGCAGAGCAACCAGGGCGGAAACCAGCAGAACGCGCAGGGGGATCGCCAGCAGAACGGCAACACCCGCCAGCAGGGCAACGACCGCCAGCAAAACAATAACGACCGTAACCAGCAGCAGCTGCTCGAGGACGACGACCGCGGCGGACGCAACCGCTACCGGGACCGAAAGCGTCGCGGCGCTGCCGGAAACGACGACTTCGAGCCGGAGATCACCGAGGATGACGTGCTCATCCCGGTCGCCGGCATCCTCGATGTGCTGGACAATTACGCCTTCGTGCGCACGAGTGGTTACCTCCCGGGCAACAACGACGTCTATGTCTCCCTCGGCCAGGTGAAGAAATACAACCTGCGCAAGGGCGACGCTGTGGTTGGAGCGATCCGCCAGCCTCGCGAGAACGACAACTCCGGTCGCCAAAAGTACAACGCCATCGTCAAGATCGACTCGATAAACGGGCTTCCCGTCGAGCAGGCTGCCGACCGTGTTGAATTCGGCAAGCTGACGCCGCTCTACCCCACGGAGCGCCTACGCCTAGAGACCGAGTCGGGCAAGCTCACCACCCGCATCATCGACCTCGTCTCGCCGATCGGGAAGGGCCAGCGTGGCCTGATCGTGTCGCCGCCGAAGGCGGGAAAGACTCTGGTCCTGCAGGCCATCGCCAACGCCATTGCGAAGAACAATCCAGAGGTCCACCTCATGGTTGTTCTCGTCGACGAGCGTCCGGAAGAGGTCACCGACATGCAGCGCACGGTGAAGGGTGAGGTCATCGCCTCGACTTTCGACCGTCCAGCCGAAGACCACACCACCGTCGCCGAGCTCGCTATCGAGCGCGCGAAGCGGCTCGTGGAGCTCGGACATGATGTCGTCGTTCTTCTCGATTCGATCACCCGCCTTGGTCGCGCGTACAACCTGGCTGCTCCGGCATCCGGTCGCATCCTCTCGGGTGGTGTCGACTCGTCAGCTCTCTACCCGCCGAAGCGCTTCTTCGGTGCCGCTCGCAACATCGAGGATGGTGGATCGCTCACGATCCTCGCCACCGCGCTGGTCGAGACCGGCTCCAAGATGGACGAGGTCATCTTCGAGGAGTTCAAGGGCACCGGCAATATGGAGTTGCGCCTCTCACGTCAGCTTGCTGACAAGCGCATCTTCCCGGCCGTGGATGTCAACGCGTCGGGCACCCGTCGCGAAGAGATGCTCATGGGCGTCGACGAGACGAAGGTCAACTGGAAGCTCCGTCGGGCACTCGCCGGGCTCGAGACCCAGCAGGCGCTCGAGCTCGTGCTCACACAGCTGAAGGACACCTCGTCCAACGTCGAGTTCCTCATGAAGATCCAGAAGTCGCTTCCGGGCGCATCCGGGTCGAAAGAGGACTAATCCCGATGGCAGACTCTGGCATATTCGAGTCGGTGAAAACACTGCTGGTCGAGCATGCGGATCTGCAGGAGCAGCTCGCTGACCCCGAACTCCACTCCAACCCAGCAAAGTCGAAGAAGGTCAATCGGCGCTACGCCGAGCTGAGCCGAATCGTCGACGCCTATAACCGGTGGATCGCCCTCACGGACGATTTTGAGGCTGCGACCGAGATGGCGGCGGACGACGCGTCGTTCGCCGAGGAGCTTCCGAACATCAAGGCCGAGCTCGACGTGATGGAGGAGCGCCTTCGCCGGCTGCTCATCCCGCGCGATCCGAACGACGGTCGCGACGTGATCATGGAGATCAAGATGGGGGAGGGAGGGGCCGAGTCTGCGCTGTTCGCCGGCGATCTCCTGCGCATGTACCTGCACTACGCGGAGTCCAAGAGGTGGAAAACCGAGATTATCGAGCAGACCTCGAGCGACCTCGGCGGCATCAAGGATGTGCAACTCGCGATCAAAGGCAACTCGACGGACCCGGCGGAGGGCGTTTGGGCTCATCTCAAGTACGAAGGCGGCGTGCACCGCGTTCAGCGTGTACCGGCGACCGAGTCGCAGGGACGCATCCATACCTCGGCGGCTGGCGTGCTTGTCTTTCCCGAAGTGGATGAGCCAGAAGAGGTCGAGATTAGCCAAAACGATCTCAAGATCGACGTCTACCGCTCAAGCGGCCCCGGCGGCCAGTCGGTGAACACCACAGACTCTGCCGTGCGCATCACCCACCTCCCCACCGGGATCGTCGTGGCGATGCAGAACGAGAAGTCGCAGCTGCAGAACCGCGAGGCCGGCATGCGCGTGCTTCGGGCCCGGGTGCTCGCGCGCCAGCAGGAGGAGATCGACGCCGCGGCATCCGTCGTGCGCAAGAGCCAGATCCGCACAATGGACCGGTCCGAGCGCATTCGCACCTACAATTTTCCCGAGAATCGCATCGCCGACCACCGCACGGGCTACAAGGCGTACAACCTCGATGCCGTGATGAACGGAGCTCTCGAGCCGGTTATCCAGTCCGATATTGAGGCCGATGAAGAGGCTCGGCTCGAAGCACTCGCCGGCGACGCCGACTAGTTCCGCCCCGTTCCACGCCATGATCGCAGCCGAACTCCCTACCATCGCGACCGTGCTCGCGCGTGCCGTCGACCTGCTTACGCAGGCCGCCGTGCCCTCGCCCGATGTGGATGCCGAGCTGCTGATCGGCTTCGTGCTCGGGATGAGCCGAGGGGGGGTGCAGGCTAAGGCCATCATCGGCACCACCGTGACTGCCGCTGATGTGGCCACGATCGCTGCACTCGTGGAGCGTCGCGCGGCTCGCGAGCCCCTCCAGCACATCACCGGTCGGGCGCCGTTCCGTTCACTCGAGCTCGCGGTCGGGCCCGGGGTTTTCGTGCCGCGCCCCGAGACCGAGCAGGTTGCCCAGTTCGCCATCGATGCCCTGCGTGCGGCGGCGGGTCCCGAGCCGATTGGGATCGACCTCGGCACGGGAAGTGGTGCGATCGCGCTGGCTCTCGCCACCGAGGTGCCGCACGCCCTGGTCTACGGCGTCGAGAACTCGCCCGAAGCGTTCATCTGGACGCTTCAGAACTTCCACGAGAGCGGCGCTGACAATGCTCGTGCCGTGTTCATCGACCTGGGCTCGGCCCTGCCGGAGCTCGATGGTACGGTCGCGGTCGTCGTCTCGAACCCTCCCTATATCCCGCTGGGCGCCATCCCGCGTGACCAGGAGGTACGACTCTTCGATCCCGAGCACGCGCTCTACGGCGGCGAAGACGGGTTGGATGTCGTGCGCCAGGTCTCGCAGACGGCACGGCGCCTCCTGCACACGGGCGGCACACTGGTGCTCGAGCACGGCGAGTTGCAGGCCGCCGCGATAACGCACATCCTCGTTGCCGACGGATGGCGCGCGATCGCCACCCACCCGGACTTCCTCGGTCGCGACCGCGCGACAACCGCCCTGCGCTGAGACCGACGGGCTCTGCAGCTCTGCTGCGGCGCGGCTCAACTGCTCTGCCGCTCAGCTGTTCTGCCGCTCAACTGCTCTGCCGCTCAACTGCTCTGCCTTCGACGGGCCAACCCGAACATTGCGAGCCAACGTGCCGGCCCCGTGTGCACGCGCTGCCGAACCCGTGCGCGACCCACCAATGCGCCCGTGAGTGACACCCGCGCCCGCCCTTTTGGGCGCCCGTGTCACTAACGGGCGCGGCGGATAGGTCGAAGCCCCAACGACAGCAGCTTGGCTCGGAGGGCGGGACGTGATCGAGCCTCCCGCCAGTCCCACCGGCTCACCGTGGTGTCCTGCGCGCGAAGTCGATTCTCGCGATTCTTCTCGTCGATGACGACCTGTGCGGTCGTCCGTCCGTGGGTGTATTCGGTTCTGATGTATTTCCCCTCGCCATCGAATTCTCCGATTCCCCGCACGTCGATCCACCAGAAGTCCACCTCCATGGCGCCTTTCTCGTCGGTGAATACGACCTGCAGCTCCGGAGGCGGAAACCCGAGGCGGTGGATGTTCACCCGGCTCACTGACTCACCGACAGATCCCGAAAGACCATTCGCGAATTCTCTCACCGCGCGTGCGCGTGCGTGGCCCGTTGTCGGAAGAAGTGCTTCGAGTTCCTCTTCGAGTGCCTTCTTCGTCATCCTGGCGGCGAGGGGACCTGTTTCGCCCGATTGACGCAGTCGGAGGCTGAAATCGGTCATGGCAACCGCCGCCTCAAAGGACTCGGTTCTGGCGACATCCACAAGGGTGCGACTGAGGCTCGTGATTGCGAAAGGACCAAAGTCAACCACAGAAGCCGGCAGGTCGATTCCGTGCCTGACGATCGAACCAGCCGAACGGCCTCCATTCGCGGTACCCGATATTATCTCGGGACGTATCGGGGGACTGCCGATGAACGGCAGTCGCCAGAGAGCTGCAGCGGAGAGACCGGAGAGGATGAGTGGACCTGGTTCGACAGCGACTGCGGCGGCGATCCGAGCAAGGTACTGATCCTCTGCGCTGAGGTGGCTCCAAATGTCGGCGGGGAGATAGACCCCGGGGCGCAGGCGGACGAATCGGCCACGCTCAGCGCTTCGAAAAAGTGCGCGCCGTTCGCCGGGGGTGAGTGTTTCACGAACGAGCACGAGTTGGGAGGAAAGTAAATCGAGCGGAGTGGGAGAGGCCATGCCGATACCGTGCAGCATGAGCGACTGCCATAGCTTCTCTGCTGCCAAACCTGTGGAGTCCGCGCAGGTCAACGGCGTTGTGAGTGGCTGGATGCCGACTCTGCTCCCGCGAGTGACACGTGCGCCCGAACCTTCGGGCGCACGTGTCACTCGCGGGAGCGGACGTGTCACTCGTGGGCGCGCGTGGGCGCGCGTCGGTCGAAACGGCCGCCAGAGTCACCCGAGCCAAATGCGGATTAGTGGCCAGCGACTCCAGTGCGAACGCGTCGCCTGTTCGAGAATTCTCAGTCCGTGCGCGCGGCCACGAATGCCTCGATCGCGGCGAGGAGCGCGGGGGCATCCGTGAAATGGTGGGCGGTAATTCCGATGCTCAGCGCTCCGTCGATATTTTCCCGCATGTCATCGGCGAAGAAGGCATCTTTCGCGTCGATTCCATAGCGCGCGAGTACCGCCTGGAAGACCTCGGGTTCAGGCTTGCGCGCCCCGTAGTCGGAGGATGTGAAGAGGTGATCCCCAAAGACCGAAACGAGTTCGGGTGCGAGTTGATGCAGGTATTTGCCGGTCAACGGCCCATTATTAGTGAGAAGTGTCACCTGGCCGAATTCAGCAGCGCGCCGCACGGCCGCGATCGAATCTCGCCACGGTTCCATCGCGCCGCCACGAATGCGCACCCAGTCGGCTTCGGATACCTCGACCCCGATCGCGTCGTTGAAGGCGGCGAGGTAGATCTCGGCGTTCGCGAAACCGCCCGCCTCCGCGGCCATCTCCCCTTCCTCGTGCCACCATCGTTTCCGCAACTGTTCGAGTGACAGACCGGTGAGGTCGGTCATGCCGGCCATCCGTCGCTGCCAGTCGTAGCCGTACAGAACTTCGTCCATATCGAAGATGAACAGCAGCATCAGGCGCTCCGGCTTGCAAAGCGGGTGATCGCTTCATCCAGCGCGTCGGTCTGCGGCACGCCCTTCACGTAGGCGAGCTGGTGGGTGTGGATGCCGAGCGCTCGCGCCCCCTCGAGATTGCCGGCCGAGTCGTCGATGAAAAAGGTGTCTTCGGCCCGGGCTCCGTAGCGTGCGAGGGCGAGCTCGAAGATCCGCGCATCGGGTTTACGGACGCCCAACTGGCAGCTGACGAGTCGATTTTCGCCGACGATCGCGGTGACATCTGGAGCGAGCACGGGGAGGGACTCGGCAAATGGCGACGGGTTGTTGGAGAGCAGGGAGACAGTACCGAGAGTGGATGCTCGCCGCAGGGCATCGACGCTGGCCGGGATCGCCGTGCTCGCGAGGGCGCGTGCCTCCTGCCAGTTCTCGAGAGTGAGACGCGAACCGGTCACTCGCTCGAACTCCGCAAGGTATTCGGCAGAGCTAGGCCACTCGCCGGCCTCCGCTCGCTCCTCATAACCGCCGGCCCACCAGGTCTTGGCGAGGTGATACTGGCTCGCACCCGTGACGAGGCTGAGGGCAGGCAATCGCATTCGAAAATCGTAGGCGTAGAGGGTCTCGTCGAAATCGAAGAAATACAGGTCCACAGGGCTCCTACCGGTCACACAAGTGTCTCAGGCCGCAGCGCCGGACCCGTACGTCGCAGGGCCAGCCAGAGACTCCGAAGTAAGATGTCTAGCGATATGGCGACGATCTACAACTGCTCGGAGCAGGACCAGCTTCTCACCGGCATGCGACTCGCGCGGGTCGCCATCGGCCGGGGCGAACTCGTAGTGCTGCCGACCGACACGGTGTACGGCCTTGCGGTCGACCCGTTCAACAACTACGGGGTGCAGCGCCTGCTCGACGCCAAGGGGCGCACCCGGCAGTCGCCTCCGCCGGTGTTGATTCCGGGAATCCCGACCCTTGATGCCCTCGCTGAGACAGTGCCGCCGGAAGTTCGTGCACTCGTAGCCGCTTTCTGGCCGGGGGGACTTACCGTGATCCTGCCGGCGAACCCCTCTCTCGACTGGGATCTCGGCGAGACCGGGGGCACCGTCGCCCTGCGGATGCCGAACAACAGGATCGCCCTCGAGCTGCTTTCCGAGACGGGTCCGCTCGCCGTCTCGTCGGCCAACCTGACCGGGGAAACCGCGGCTCGCACCGCACAGGAAGCCGAGCGGATGCTGGGCGCCAGCGTCGAGGTCTACCTCGACGGTGGAGAGGTTGGCCTCGACTACGAAGCAACCGGCCTCGGCTCGACGATCATCGATGCGACCGGCCTGCTGACCGAGGGCGGGACGCTGCGAATCGTGCGCCACGGGGTGATCACCGAAGCCCAGATAGACGAGGTGCTTGCGCGTATGCCCGCGCTACCGGAGCCCGCAGCGCCACCGGAGCCCGCAGCGTGAGGCTGATCATCTATGTCGGTGCCGGCGGCCTCTCTGCGGTAATCACCTTCGTGTTGGCAACCGTAATCGCCCGGCTCGGTATGAAATATCGGCTCTACCCAGCCATTCGCGAGCGCGACGTGCACAAGCGACCAACACCGCGGCTCGGTGGCATTGCGATGTTCCTCGGTATCATCACCGCGTTTGGAGTCGCGTCGCAGCTGCCGCAGTTCCACCTCATCTTCGCCAAGCCGGGACCGATCTTCGCGATCCTCGGGTCGGCCCTCATGATCGTGCTACTCGGGGTCGCTGACGACATCTGGGATCTGGATTGGGTCACGAAACTTGCCGGACAGATCATCGCTGCCGGGCTCCTCGCTTGGCAGGGAGTGCAGCTGACGAGTCTGCCCATCGTCGGCGGAGTCGTCGTGCTCTCGTCCTACACCGGACTGATTATCACGGTGTTTGCCATTGTGCTGGTGATGAATGCGATTAACTTCATCGACGGTCTTGACGGTCTAGTAGCAGGGGTGGCGATCATTGCAAACGGCGCGTTCTTCATCTACACCTACATCCTCGTCACGCGCATTGCCGCGGCGGAGTACTTCAATCTCGCCCTTCTCATTTCGGCGGTGCTCATCGGAGCCTGTATCGGCTTCCTGCCGCTCAATTGGCACCCGGCAAAGCTATTCATGGGGGATGCCGGGGCGCTCCTGGTCGGCCTGTTGATGGCCACTTCGGCAATCTCAGTGACCGGTCAGGTCGATCTTGCCGCGCTGCAGTTCTCCAAGCAACTCATCCCGGCGTTCATTCCGATCCTGCTGCCGCTCGCTATCCTGCTCATTCCGCTGCTTGATTTCGGTCTCGCGATCTTCCGTCGCTTGCGAGCCGGCAAATCGCCGTTCAGTGCCGATCGCAAGCATTTGCACCACAGGTTGCTCGATATGGGGCACTCGGACGTGCACGCCGTGTTGATCTTCTACTCGTGGACCGCGGTCGTCTCGATCGGTTGTCTCCTGTTCATGTACTTCGATGCGATCTGGGGAGTGCTGTTCGTCATCGTCGGACTCATCGTCTGCACGGCGTTCACCCTTGCACCGCTCAGCAGGCGAAAGGCGGTGGAGGCTACTGTGCAGCTCTCACGTCCCGACGACGAGGATGATGTAGCACAACTCGACCCTCTCGACGAAGCTGCCTACGACGCCACCTCGACCGAAACATCCACTAAGGAAACTTCATGAGCGCCGTTCCCATCCTCAAGCGGATCCTGGCCTACGGAGGTATCCTCGCCATCGCCATCGCGGTTGTCGGGTCAGTGATCGGCCTCATCGTCGCCGGGGGAGTCGGGCTCGTAAGCGCACTCATCGGCACTATCATGGCAGTCGTCTTCCTCGGCATCACCGCCGCCAGCATCGTGGTCGCGACGAAGGTGGCGAAGGGGGATCTCCTGAGCGTTGCGTTCTTCGGAATCGTGATGGGGGCCTGGCTCCTTAAGTTCGTGGTCTTCATCGTGTTGATCGTGCTCCTCAAGGACCAGCCCTGGATCCAGACGCAGGTGCTGTTCTTCACCGTGGTGGTCGCCGTGGTCGGAACGCTCGTAGTGGATGTGGTGGTGATCGCACGGTCGCGGCTGCCCTATGTGAGCGACATCAGCCTGCCATCGGAGGCCCCGGTCGCCCCCGACCGACCCGACTAAAGGTTTGGCTGACCTCATTCTCTTGATAGAGTCTTAACGAAAGCCCCCCTTCTTCTCGCCGCGTGATCACACGCCTCGATTCTGGAGTTAGCGCTGCTACCCCACGTTCTCAATCTCATCCTCCCTCTCGCCAGTGAAGGCGACAGCGGCGGCGGCTTCGTTGGCCCCAACATCGGTGAGTTCTTCCCTCCCGTGGTGCTCTTCGCCGGTACACCCTTCGAACTGAACCGGATCATGCTCATCCGCATCCTGGTCGCGGTCGTGATCATCCTCATCTTCACGCTCGGCACGCGGCGAATGAAGGTCGTGCCGGGTCGCGGGCAGTCGCTTATCGAAATGGGCCTCGACTTCGTTCGCGTCGGCATTGCCGAGGACCTGCTCGGCAAGAAGGACGGCAAGCGCTTCCTACCGATCCTCACCACCTTCTTCTTCATGATCATCGCGATGAACTTCACCGGTGTCGTGCCGGGACTCAACCTGGCAGGTACCGCCGTCATCGGGGTGCCCCTGCTGCTCGCCGCGATCGCCTACGTCACCTGGATCTACGCCGGGCTCCGCAAGCACCCGGGCAAGTTCCTGCGTAATGCGCTATTCCCGCCCGGAGTGCCGTGGCCGCTGTACATCATCGTGACGCCGATCGAGTTCATCTCGACCTTCCTCGTCCGACCGGTCACACATACCCTCCGACTCCTCATGAACATGATCGTCGGCCACCTACTCCTAGTGCTCTTCTTCCTCGCCACCTCGTTCTTCTTCTTCGAGGCGCCGGGGCTGTACAAGCTGTTCGGCATCGGCACGCTCGCCTTCGCCTTCGCCTTCACGCTGCTCGAGCTGCTGGTCATCGTCTTGCAGGCCTACGTCTTCACCATCCTGACCGCTGTCTACCTCCAGCTCGCGCTCGCAGACGAGCACTAACGAACCAGCACGATTTGAACTAGCACGACGCGAGTCGGGCATCCGCCCCTCGCACCATCACGGAAGGAAACACAACGTGGACACCACAACTGTCGCCGCGCTCAGCGGAAATATTGCGACGATCGGCTACGGCCTCGCGGCCATCGGCCCGGCCATCGGCGTCGGCATCGTCGTCGGTAAGACGATCGAGTCGGTTGCCCGCCAGCCCGAACTCCAGGGCCGCCTCACGGTCCTGATGTATATCGGTATCGCATTCACCGAGGCACTCGCCTTCATCGGTATCGCCACGTACTTCATCTTCACTACCGGCCAGTAATGCTGCCGACCATCCTTTCGGCGGCGGCCGCCGAGCCTGCGCATAACCCGCTGATCCCCTCGGTGCCAGACCTCATCTGGTCGTTCGTGATTTTCGTCGTGCTGTTCATCTTTTTCTGGAAGAAGATCCTGCCGAACGTGCAGAAGAACCTGGACAAGCGTTCGGAACTCATCGAGGGCGGCATCAAGAAGGCCGAGAACGCCCAGGCCGAGGCTGCTGCAGCACTCGAGAAATATAATGAGCAGCTCGCTGAGGCACGCGCCGAAGCAGCGAAGATCCGCGACCAGGCTCGCCAGGATGGCACGAAGATCCTGAACGAGCTCAAGGAGCAGGCATCCGCGGAGGCCGCGCGCATCACGATCAATGCGCAAGCGACGATCGAAGCGGAGCGCCAGTCGGCACTCGTCTCGCTCCGCTCCGAGGTTGGGTCGCTCGCGATCGATCTCGCATCGGGAGTCATCGGTCAGAGCCTGGCCGATGACAAGAACGCGGCGAACCTCGTTGACCAGTTCCTTGCCGATCTCGAGAAGTCAGAAAATTCTGCTAAGCCGGGGTCGGTGAACTGAGTATGGGATCAGCGACCAGGGAAGCTCTCGCCGCCTCAAGGGCGGAGTTGTCGTCCACGGGTTCGGCCGACCTGGCCACTGCCAATGAACTGTTCTCGGCCGGCCGGATCGTCGGCGGCTCGGCGCAGCTCACCTCGATGCTGTCGGACACCGCGACGGATGCCACGCAGAAGAGGTCCATCCTCGCGGCAGTATTTGGCACCAATCTCAGTGCGACCACCCTTGAGCTGCTCGGCACCGTGGTCTCGCACCGCTGGTCGAACACCGACGACCTGCTCGCCGGCATAGAAGAACTCGGGCTGCGCGCCGCGGCGGATTCCGCACCGGCCACTGTCAACATCGATGCCGAATTATTTGCCTTCGGAACGGCTGTTTCGTCGGATCCGGAACTCGAATTGGCGGTGAGCAGCAAACTGGGCAGCGCGGAGTCAAAGGTGGCTCTGGTTGACACTCTTCTGGCAAAAAAGGTTTCACCGCAGACGCTCTCGATCGTCCGTCACCTGATGCAGCAGCCGCGCGGCCGCCGCATAGGCGAGTTGCTTCGCACTGCGGCATCGATCGTCGCGGACCAGTCAGGGCTCGCGGTCGCGACGATCACGAGCGCCACGCCGATCCGCGCTGTTCAGCTCGAGCGCCTGCAGAAAGGTCTCGCTGCCAAGTTCGGGCGCGCGCTCAAATTCAACCTGGTCGTCGATCCTGCCCTCATCGGCGGGCTTCGCGTGCAGGTCGGCGACACGGTCATCGACGACAGTGTCGCATCAAAGCTCAAGGATCTCCGGCTCCAGCTCGCCGGATAATCCCTCACCGCCCCTCGGCGACCAGCGCCACCTACACAGACCCCCCCCGAAGCCGGACAGCTTCGCGAAGACAAGGAAGAAACCGAAATGGCAGACCTCACGATCAGCCCGGACGAGATCCGCGATGCGCTTAAGGACTTCGTCAAGTCGTACGACCCCGCGTCCGCATCGACGACCGAAGTCGGCTACGTCATCGACGCAGCCGACGGAATCGCGCACGTGCAGGGTCTCCCCGGCGTGATGGCCAACGAGCTCATCAAGTTCGCGGACGGCACCCTCGGTCTTGCCCAAAACCTGGACGAGAACGAGATCGGCGTGATCGTGCTCGGCGAGTTCGCCGGGATCGTCGAGGGCCTCGAGGTCACCCGCACCGGCGAGGTTCTCTCGGTGCCGGTGGGCGACGCCTACCTCGGTCGTGTCGTCGACCCGCTCGGCGCGCCGATCGATGGCCTCGGCGAGATCAAGAGCGAGGGCCGTCGTGCCCTCGAACTGCAGGCGCCGGGCGTGATGCAGCGCAAGAGTGTGCACGAGCCGATGCAGACCGGTATCAAGGCGATCGACGCGATGATCCCGATTGGTCGCGGACAGCGCCAGCTCATCATCGGCGACCGCCAGACCGGCAAGACAGCCATTGCGATCGACACGATCATCAACCAGAAGGCCAACTGGGATTCCGGCGACACCACCAAGCAGGTGCGCTGCATCTACGTGGCGATCGGCCAGAAGGGCTCGACTATCGCTTCGGTGAAGGGCGCCCTCGAGGATGCCGGAGCTATGGAGTACACGACGATCGTGGCGTCTCCGGCCTCCGACCCCGCCGGGTTCAAGTACCTCGCCCCCTACACCGGCTCGGCCATCGGCCAGCACTGGATGTACGGTGGCAAGCACGTACTGATCATCTTCGACGACCTCTCCAAGCAGGCGGAGGCCTACCGTGCCGTATCGCTTCTGCTGCGCCGTCCCCCGGGGCGCGAGGCCTACCCTGGCGATGTCTTCTACCTGCACTCCCGACTGCTCGAGCGTTGTGCCAAGCTCTCCGACGAGCTTGGCGCGGGATCGATGACCGGATTGCCGATCATCGAGACCAAAGCCAATGACGTCTCGGCATATATCCCGACCAACGTGATTTCGATCACCGACGGCCAGATCTTCCTGCAGTCCGACCTCTTCAACGCCAACCAGCGTCCGGCGGTCGATGTGGGAATCTCTGTCTCCCGAGTCGGCGGGGACGCCCAGGTCAAGTCGATCAAGAAGGTCTCCGGCACGCTCAAGCTCGAGCTCGCCCAGTACCGTTCGCTCGAAGCCTTCGCGATGTTCGCCTCTGACCTCGACCCCACCAGCCGTCGGCAGCTCGCCCGCGGCGCCCGTCTCACGGAGCTTCTGCGCCAGCCGCAGTACTCGCCGTATCCCGTGGAGGAGCAGGTCGTGTCTATCTGGGCCGGTACGAACGGCAAGCTCGACGAGGTCGCCGTCGAAGACGTGCTGCGTTTCGAGCGCGAGCTGCTCGACTACCTTGGCCGCAATACCGAGGTGCTGTCGACGCTCAAGGCTACGAACGTGCTGGACGACGACACGGTGAAAGCTCTCGACGAGGGCGTTGACAAGTTCAAGCTCGAGTTCCAGACCGGAGAGGGCAAGCCGCTCGCTTCGGTGGGAACCGAGCAGTTCGAGGCCATCGAGCCGGAGAACATCGCCCAGGAGCAGATCGTCAAGCAGAAGCGCTAGCGGATCTCGATCCGGGCACTAGCCGCCCTACTCGGCTGACAATTTTCACAAACCAAAGGAAAGTACAGACATGGGAGCGCAACTTCGGGTCTACCGGCAGAAGATCAAGTCTGCCCAGACGACCAAGAAGATCACTCGGGCCATGGAGCTGATCTCGGCCTCACGCATCCAGAAGGCGCAGGCAAGGGTCGCGGCATCCGGCCCGTACTCGCGTGCGGTCACCCGTGCCGTCTCCGCCGTCGCCACCTTCTCGAACGTGGATCACATCCTCACGACCGAACCGGACAAGATCGAGCGCGCTGCGGTAGTTCTCTTCACCTCCGACCGTGGGCTCGCTGGCGCGTTCAGCACGAACGTGGTGCGCGAATCGAGCGAGCTCGTCACTCTGCTGCGCAGCCAGGGCAAAGAGGTGGTTTACTACCTCGTCGGGCGGAAGGCCGCAGCCTACTTCGCCTTCCGTAAGCGCGCGGCAGAACAGATCTGGACCGGCAGCACCGAAAAACCCGAGTTCGAGACGGCGCAGAAGATTGGCGAGACCCTCGTCGCCAAGTTCATCCAGCCAGCGAGCGAGGGTGGGGTCGACGAGATCCATATCGTCTACAACCGCTTCGTGAGCGTCGTGACGCAAATACCGGAAGTCGTTCGTCTGCTGCCGCTCGAGGTTGTGGAGGGCGTCGATGCTCCCGACGACAACGAGGTGCTTCCGCTCTATGAGTTCGAGCCCGACGTTGGCGACGTTCTGGATGCACTGCTGCCGGTCTACATCGAGAGCCGCATTTTCAACGCGATGCTCCAGTCCGCGGCATCCGAACATGCGGCCCGACAGCGAGCGATGAAGTCGGCCAGCGACAACGCCGACAAGCTGATCACCACATTCACCCGGCTGGCCAACAATGCCCGCCAGTCAGAGATCACCCAGCAGATTTCCGAGATCGTCGGCGGCGCCGACGCACTCGCGGTCAAGAAGTAAGCGCTGTAGCGCTCAGAAGAAGCCAAGGAGAATCGAGAAGCACATGACTATCACAGCCCCTGCTGACCAAGCCACGGTTCAGCCAGCCGGAATCGGACGCATCGCCCGGGTCACCGGCCCCGTCGTCGACATCGAGTTTCCACACGACGCCATTCCCGGTATCTACAACGCCCTGAAGACCACGGTCACCATCGGCGAGGACTCCAACGAGATCACGCTCGAGGTAGCCCAGCACCTCGGTGACGACCTCGTTCGCGCGATCGCCCTCAAGCCCACCGACGGTCTCGTGCGCGGCCAGGAGGTGCGCGACACCGGTGGACCGATCACGGTCCCCGTCGGAGACGCCACCAAGGGCAAGGTCTTCAACGTCATCGGCGAGGTGCTCAATGGCGAGCCCGGCGCAACCTACGAGTGGGCCGACCGCTGGTCGATCCACCGCGAGCCCCCGCCCTTCGACCAGCTCGAGTCCAAGACCGAGCTCTTCGAGACCGGCATCAAGGTCATCGACCTGCTCACGCCCTACGTTCTCGGTGGAAAGATCGGCCTCTTCGGAGGTGCCGGGGTCGGCAAGACCGTGCTCATCCAGGAGATGATCCAGCGCGTCGCGCAGGATCACGGAGGAGTGTCCGTGTTCGCCGGAGTGGGGGAGCGCACCCGTGAGGGTAACGACCTCATCGCCGAGATGGAAGAGGCGGGCGTCTTCGACAAGACGGCCCTCGTATTCGGCCAGATGGATGAGCCGCCGGGGACGCGTCTTCGCGTCGCACTATCGGCCCTCACGATGGCGGAGTACTTCCGCGATGTGCAAAACCAGGATGTGCTGCTCTTCATCGACAACATCTTCCGGTTCACGCAGGCCGGTTCCGAGGTCTCCACGCTGCTCGGGCGCATGCCGTCCGCGGTGGGGTACCAGCCGACCCTCGCCGACGAGATGGGCATCCTCCAGGAGCGAATCACGTCGACCCGTGGACACTCGATCACCTCACTACAGGCGATCTACGTGCCCGCTGACGACTACACCGACCCGGCACCGGCAACCACCTTCGCGCACCTCGACGCGACGACCGAGCTGAGCCGCGAGATCGCGTCGCAGGGCCTGTACCCGGCCGTTGACCCGCTCACCTCCACCAGCCGCATCCTCGACCCCCGTTACCTGGGCGCCGACCACTACCGCGTGGCGACCAACGTCAAGGCGATCCTGCAGAAGAACAAAGAACTCCAGGAGATCATCGCGATCCTGGGTGTCGACGAACTGTCGGAGGAAGACAAGATCACCGTCTCCCGCGCCCGTCGTATCCAGCAGTTCCTCTCACAGAACACCTACATGGCGAAGAAGTTCACCGGCGTCGAGGGTTCGACAGTTCCTCTCAAGGACACGATCGAGTCGTTCGACGCGATCGTCAAGGGTGACTTCGACCACGTCGCCACCCAGGCATTCTTCAACGTCGGCGGCATCAACGACGTCGAAGAACAGTGGGCAAAGATCCAGAAGGAGAACGGCTAAGAATGGCCGAGTCTGGTGCTCATGAACTTCAGGTGAGTGTCGTGTCAGCCGACCAGGAGGTCTGGACCGGCACGGCCTCGATGGTGGTTGCGAAAACCACAGAGGGCGAGATCGGTATCCTTCCGGGCCACGAGCCGCTGCTGGCAATCCTGAGTGCCGGTGAGGTGCGGATTACCACCGGGTCGGGATCTGCTTCAGTGCGTGCGAATGCCGAGGACGGCTTCCTTTCGGTGGAGCACGACACTGTCACAATCGTCGCTCGCAACGCTGCACTGGTCCAGGGCTGACCGACTCTCATGCTGATTGCGATGGCAGGACTGCCGGCCGCCGGCAAGAGCACACTCGCCGACATTCTCGGCGCACGTCTCTCCGCTTCGGTTGTGTCTGTAGATCCGATCGAATCGGCGATCCTTGAAGCCGGAATCGACAGCGACCAGCCCACTGGGCTGGCTGCCTATCTCGTGGCCGAGACCATTGCCGGGCTGGTGCTCGAGTCCGGACATGACGTGATCGTGGATGCCGTGAACGGCGTCGATCCGGCCCGTGAACAGTGGGTGGGGCTCGCGAAGTCGCGCGGCGAGACCCTGCGATTCATCGAGGTCATCTGCTCCGATCCTGAGGTGCATCGCGAGCGTCTCGAGGCACGCGGACGCCGACTTCCGCACCTGAATGAGTTGAGCTGGCACGCCGTCGAGCAGAGTCTCGACGAGTACTTGCCCTGGGCTGGGGCAAGCGCAGCGGTGCCGAGGATCACGCTCGATTCCGCGCGACCGCTCGGCGTGAATGTGGATGCTGCGCTCGCGTTCATCACAACCTAGTGTTGCTGCTCCTTCCCCCGTCCGAGACCAAGCGGGACGGGGGTGCTGTCGACATGCCGCTCGATCTGGCCCGATTGAGTTATCCCGCGCTCACGGTGCCTCGGCGCTCGGTGCTGGCGGCAACTAGAGCGCTCTCTCGCAATCGGGCTACCATGTCGGCCGCCTTGAAGCTCGGCGTGAGCCAGCAGTTCGAGATCACCCGAAATCGCGAGCTTCGTTCATCGCCAACTATTGCCGCTCTTGAGCGCTATACCGGTGTGCTCTACGACGCGCTTGACGTGGGAACACTGAATGTCTCTGCGCGAGAGTTTGCCCGCGACCACGTGCTCATACACTCGGCCCTGTTCGGTCTGCTGGGAGCGGATGATCCGATTCCCGCGTATCGCCTCTCTCACGATTCGAGGCTGCCGGCCCTGCCGCTGAGAAAGCTCTGGCGCGAGCATATCTCCGCCGTGCTCGCGGCCTCGGACGGCGTCGTTCTCGATCTTCGCTCGGAGGCCTACGTCGAGCTTGGACCCGCCCCGGCGGGGCCCAAAACAGCGTTCTTGCGCGTTGTTTCCGACTCCGCTGACGGACCTCGCCGAGCTCTCAATCACTTCAACAAGAAGGGTAAGGGCCAGTTCGTGCGTGCACTGTGTGAAGCGGGGATCGACCACCAGAGCATCGATTCGGTGCTCGAGTGGTCCGTGGGCGCTGGCCTTCGGCTTGAGCGCAAGGCAGAGGGCGAGCTCAACCTCATCGTCTGAATGCGGTGAGTGGTGATGGCCGCTTGGGTGCGGAGTCAAGTCGGAGAAGGAATGGGTGCCGACCCGCCACCTCGACTCGGGCGTGGGAACAGGTGAGCCGGGTGCCGCAATCCGCGACTCAGGCGAGCGGCCGAGTCTCAGGCCGCCCGCCAGCATCCTTCGACGTGATCGTCGACCATGCCCGACGACTGCATGAGGGCATACGTTGTGGTGGGGCCGACAAATCGCAGCCCGATCGCGCGCAACTCTCTACTCAGTGCCGTGGACTCTGCAGTCACGGCCGGGATGTCGCCGAAATTCACCGGTCGGGGTCGTGAGCCGCGGGGTGTGGCAAACCCCCAGAGCAGCCGGTCGAAGGCGCCCGGATCGTCCTGCACCAGTTGGCGCACTATGCCGGCATTCGCGATCGTCGCCTCGATCTTGGCGCGATTGCGGATAATGCCGCCGTCGAGCATGAGGCGGTCGACATCCGGCTCGGTGAGCGCGGCGACGAGGTCGATGTCAAAGTCGTGGAAGGCTGCCCGAAACGTGTCTCGGCGGCGCAGGATGGCGATCCAGGAAAGCCCCGCCTGGAATCCTTCGAGGCTCACCTTCTCGAACAGCGGCCGATCCCCCCGGAGTTCCACCCCCCACTCCTCATCGTGGTATCGCCGATACTCCTCGTCGCCAGCGCTCCAGGCGCAGCGGCTGATTCCGTCGTCGCCGAGCACCACGACCGGTCGCGGCTGGTTCACTCCGTGTGTCCGATTCCCTCATGATTGAGCAGCCAGACCTTGGTGGGGATGCCGTTGCCGCCGCTGTAGCCGGTAATGCGGTTGTTCGACGCAAGTACCCGATGGCAGGGAATAAGAATAGGCACCGGGTTGGCTCCGACCGCTCCGCCCACTGCCCGACCCGCTGACGCGCGGCCGGTCGAGAGGCCGAGTTCGCCATAGGACGTGACCTCGCCGAACCGCAGTTCTCCGAGCCGGGCCCAGACCTCCCTTTGGAACTCGGTTCCACACAGGGTGACCGGCACATCGAACGTGGTGCGGGTGCCAGAGAAGTACTCGGAGAGTTGTGCCGCAGCACGGTCGAGCACGGCGTCGCTGCGCTCGTCGTCTCCGTCGTGCGGGAGGCTACCGTCACGCTCGATGGTGAGCGAAACGACCGCCGAACCGTTGCCGATCAACTCGATGCGCCCGATCGGACTGTCGACTCGGCGAAGAGGCGGAGCCAATGTGACGGTCGGGTGAGTGGTAGTGGCAGTAGCGGTAGCGGTAGCGGTCATGATTCGACTGTAGCTGCGGCATCCGACCGACCACTCGCGGTTTTCAGACATCGGTTATACGTGTCAGGGGCGCGGAATTGTGAAGGAGAAGTCCCACTTAGGCTGAACATATGGCTGCTATCGACTATCGCGCACTCGGCGACTCCGGTCTCATCGTCTCCACTATCGGCCTCGGCTGCAATAACTTCGGTCGGGCGAATACCGCTAGCGAAAGTCAACAAGGCACAGACGCCGTGATCGACGCGGCAATCGAGGCGGGGGTCACCCTGTTCGACACCGCAGACATCTACGGCTCGGAGCGCGGGTTGAGCGAGACTCGTATGGGACATTCGCTCAAGGGCCGCCGTCACGAGATTGTGCTCGCGACGAAATTCGGTATGGATATGGCCGGCACCAACGGACCGGACTGGGGAGCGCGGGGGTCGAGGCGGTATGTGCGACTCGCGGTAGAAGCATCCCTGCGCCGATTGCAGACGGACTGGATCGACCTCTATCAGCTGCACGTGCCCGATCCGCTCACCCCGATTGAGGAGACCCTGTCCGTACTCGACGACCTCATCACCGAGGGGAAAGTGCGCTACATCGGGCACTCCAACCTCACCGGCTGGCAGATCGCGGATGCCGAATACCGCGCAATCCTCGGCGGTCACCCCAAATTCATCTCGGCTCAAAACGAGTATTCGTTGCTCGTGCGAGGCGTCGAGGCGGAGGTTTTACCCGCTGCGAATCATTACGGACTCGGTTTCCTGCCCTTCTTTCCGCTCTATAACGGCCTGTTCACCGGTAAGTTCAGCCGGTCGGGAGGTCCGGCTGACAGTCGGATCGTGAACCTGCGGCCCCACCTGCTTGAGAGCGCACCCTGGGACACGATCGAGAAGTATGAGGCCTTCTGCCGCGAGCGGGGTATCACGATGCTCGCCGCGACTCTCGCCTGGCTATTGGCCCAGCCGGGTCTCAGCAGTGTGATCGCGGGCGCGACGAAGCCCGAACAAATTCTCCACAACGCCGAGGCCGCCACCGAGTGGGCACCGACGATTGAGGAGATCACCGAGATCTCGGCTATGTTCACCGATCCGACCTAGGGACGAAGCCGGAGAGGGGCTCAGGGGAGAGTGAGAACCACCTTGCCGCGGAGGTGGCGCGTCTCGAGCAACTCGTAGGCCGCTCGCACTTCCGAGAGCGGGAAGGTTGCGGCGATGGGCATGACGACGGTGCCGGCCGCGACGAGTCGCGCGAGGTCGCCAAGATTTTCGGCGGTCTTACCGCCCCCTCCGACGGTCGAGATGCCGTATTTCGCGACCCCGGCGAAATACACGATCGAGTTAATGCGCGTCGGATCGACACCGAGTTCAATCGCCGCGTCTACCGTCTCCTCTCCAGCATTATCGATCACGGCGTCAATTCCTCCCGGGGCAGCAACCCGCAGTCGATCGACCAGGCCAGGTCCATAGGCAACCGGGAGGAGACCGAGGCTGCTCAGGTAGGGATGATTCTGTTCACTGGCGGTTCCAATCACCGTCGCCCCGTCGGCGAGGGCAAGCTGGGCGGCGAACAGTCCGACGCCACCCGCCGCTGCACTCACGAGCACAGTCTCACCGGGTTGCGGGGACACCGCTCGCGTGGACCGCTCTGCCGTGTTGCCAACGAGACCGAGGCCACCGGCTGTCACCCAGTCGAGGCCGGGGGGCTTGGTCGCGACTTGACTGGCCGGCACGACGACGAAATCGGCCTGAGCGCTGAAATTGCTCCACCCGAGCACCTCGTCGCCCAGCATCGCAGTCGTGACTCCCTCGCCCACCTCGTCGATCACACCCGCGAACTCGGCACCCTGGCCGCTCGGGAGCGTGCGATTCGGCAGTACTGAGGGGGATCGGCGAGCCTTGGCGTCGAAGTTGTTCAGGCCAGCGGCCCGCACTGCTACACGCACCATACCCGCGCTGGCATGGGGTTCATCGACCTCGACGATATCGAGCACTTCCGGGCCACCGTAGCGGTTGTACTGCACGATTCGCGACATGGCCCGAGTCTATGATCGATCTCGTGCGTGAGCATTCACGCCATTATGGTGAGCGAATGACGCTCCTCACGTGCCTCGCGCGGGGCCGCGCTTGCTGAGCGACCGCCGAGAGATGATCGTGGATGCGGTCGTCCCGTTGCTGCTCGAATTCGGCTGTTTGGATTTGGCTGGGCAGTGGCAGCCACAGAGCTGGCAACAGGGGCCATCGTGCGCGGCATCCCTCCTCGCCATCGCGGCACAGTGCTCGCGTTTCGGCGGGCCCGCAGCTGTCCCGGTTTGTGGCGGTGAGCATCCCCATGCTGGGCAGTGTGATCGGCCTGGTGATCTCACACATGGTCGCGGAGTTGAGCCCAATACCTCAGCGGATCGACGCGATTAACGGGGTGCTGCGTGAGAACCCGGCGGATGCTCGAGTCGCGCGTGCGAGCAGTCGTTCGTTTATCAGTTCGGTTCGCAAGGATGTCGGCCAGGTCCCTGTCCCTCGCAGACAGCGTGTTGTTCATCCCGATCGTGGTGCCAGCGAACCCGTGATTCGAGCACCCCGGGAACATCTGGGCGATGACCGTTACCGAACCGTTGACCCCCACAGTGGTGCTCGTGCTCTCCGTAGTGGGGTGTCGGACGCAGACGGTAGTGACCGGGGAAGAACGTGCCGCGGTGGAGCCGGTGGCCGGCGAGTCCCGCTATCCACCGACGCCCGTCGCGGGGGCCGGCGTCGGGATAGTGGTGACGGCCGGGCCGTGATTGAGAGCGCTGTTGAGTCCGGCAGTCTGCTCCGAGAGGGCCTTCATCTCGGCGAGGTCCTTGTTGTACTCGGCTGTTTTCGTCAGGATATCGGCATAACGAGCGTCGAGGGAGATGCGTCGTGTCTCCAGGGCGCCCTGGGCCACGTCGACCTGGCGCTTCGTCGTGAAGTCGGTGCGGGAATTGAACCGACGGATGTCTGTGTTCAGCTGGGCATAGCCGCTCGTGTACGAGGCGTACTCGTCGTTGATCGCTGCCTGAAGGGCATCCATCGATGTCGACAGGTCGGCGGAGCGCTTTTCGAGGTCGGTGAAGACGGCATTGGTCTTCCCCTGCAGCTTCACAAGGGCCTGGCGGTTGCCGAGCCATTTCGCATAGTGAGCCTCGAGCTCGGGTGAGATCGATGCGATCTCGGTGCCAATAATCGAGTGCAGTTCGTTATCGCGTTGGCCCGGTTCGTTTTTCGCGTAGTAGTCGAGGCGCGCCTGGAACGCGGGGTCTCCTCCGAGTTTCGCCGCCTCGCGCTCGAGCAGGGGAACGAGCTGTTGCTGTTCGGAAACGGAGAAGCGATCCCAGGCGGCATGCAGCATCTCGTGTGCGGCGACGACATCAGTCAGGCCGGCAAGTCGGGGTTCGGTTACCGCAAAGAGGTGGATTGATCGGTTCCGCGGCAGGTAACAGCCGAGGATCCCACTACCCTCCTGGTTGCTCGCGCAACTCGACGCAAAAATGATTGACGATTCGATCACCGGTTTGCTTGCCAAAAAGATGAAACGGCCTTCTTCGGTCAACTGGGACGACCCGATGAGGGACGACACCGACTCGGAGGGTCGAAAAGTCCAGACTGTGTACTGGTCGACGAGGCGTTGGAAGCCGAGGAAGGCGAGCACCCCCGCGGCGACGAGCACCAGCGCGAGCACAGTGGGAAGCACCCGGGCGAGTCGTGAGCGGCGGCGAGGGATCGACGGCAGGACGTAGGCGTCCCGCTCAAACAGCGTCATGATCCCCCGATCGCCCGCTTGGCACGACGCCCCGCTTTAGCGAAATAGTATCAGCGCTTTTCGCCGAGGTCAGCGCCCGGTCACGGGGGACGGGAGCTTCTAGTGTCCGGTGAGGGGCGCCATCAGCCGGGCGGCGACAGATGCGCGACCGGTCAGTCGCTCTTCGGCATCCGCGATCGTCATCGCCGTTGTGCCGAGGTTCGCCCCGATGAATCGCAGCGGCTCTGGCTCCCACAGCGGCGAACGGTGGTTCACCCACGGTAGCCGCGAGATCTCGGTATCCCGATGCAGGATCAGGTCGGTGAGGGTGCGCCCGGCGAGATTGGTGGTGCTCAGTCCGTCACCGACATATCCGCCCGCCGTTGCGATACCGGTGGCTGCGTCGAAGGCCGTGCTCGCGTGCCAGTCGCGCGGCACGCCGAGTGGACCACCCCAGCGATGCGTGATCGCCACGTCGTGGGCGGCGGGGAAGATGCTTGCGAGCGTGCGCGCCAAGTGGTCGAACACCCCCGGTACGCGATCGTATTCTGGGCGGATGCTGCTGCCCCAGTGATATCTGGCGCCCCGGCCTCCGAAGGCGAAGCGATTGTCTGCCGTTCGCTGGCCATAGACGAGCAGGTGCCGAAAGTCAGCAAAGGTCTGCCCGTGCTCGATGCCGATCTCATCCCAGGTCGCGTCACTGAGCGGCTCGGTTGCGATCATGAGCGAGTAGAGCGGTAACACGCGGCGGTGGGTCTGCGGCAGGGACGCTCCATAGCCTTCGAGAGCGATCACAATCGTCTCAGCGCGTACCGCAGCGTGCTCGGTGAGAACCTCGCGCGCGCGCCATGAGAGCACCTCAGTCTCTTCGTAAATCGTCACCCCAAGTTGCTCCACCACGCGGGCGAGTCCGCGCACGAGCTTCGCCGGGTGTAGCCGGGCGCAGGCCGGATCGAAGGTGGAGCCCAGCGCTCCGGCTGCACCCCGAGGGCTGTGGGCGGCATCCCTCAGGGCAAGATCGTCCACGCACCAGCGCCCTGCTTCGGTGACTTCCGCGCGGGCCGCGGCCCACTGAGCCGGGCCGCGCGCGAGGCTTATCGTGCCACCCCGCACGAAATCGCAGTCGATTCCTTCTGCCGCAGTGACCCGACCTACCTCCTGGACGGTTTCGATCATTGCCTCGCGCATCGCCACAGCGGCATCCCGGCCGTGACGACGGGCGAGTGCGGCCGTCGATGCGGGAAACAGGGCGGAGCACCATCCTCCATTTCGTCCGGAGGCTCCGAATCCCGCGATGTGTTTCTCGAGAACTGCGATACGCAGGCTTGGCTGCGCCGAAGCGAGGTAATAGGCCGTCCAGAGACCGGTGAGTCCGCCTCCGACGATGGCGACATCCACGTCGATGGGCCCGGCCAGCGATGGACGGGGGAGGAGATCATCCGCCCCCGCATCGCCGGTGCCGGCCGCCGGGAGGGAGTCGAACCAGAAGCTCAGTGCACGATAGTCGGACATCATTCCTCTTCCTGTCTCTCATTCACCGGCGCACCGCCTGGCCCCAGCCCGGCACTGCTGGCCCGGGGTGCTGCTGGCCCGGGGTGCTGCTGACCGGGGGTGCTGTTGACCCGGGTGCTGTTGACCCGGGTGCTGCTGACCCGGGTGCTGTTGACCCGAGATGTCCGAAATGCAGGACCGTGTGTGCCTGGTGGGGCAGGAGCTTACTGGAAGCGAACTTTTTCTCCGCCGCATCCTGCATTTCGAACAGCGAACCGGATGACGCGGCTGGATGACGCAACCGGATGACGCGAACTGGATGACGCGGCTGGATGACGCAACTGGATGAGGCGAGCTGGATGACGCAACCGGATGACGCGACCGGATGAGGCGAGCTGGATGACGCAACCAGCCACAGCGGCCCAGCCACAGCGGCCCAGCCACAGCGGCCCAGCCACAGCGGCCCAGCCACAGCGGCCCAGCCACAGCGGCCCAGCCACAGCGGACCGGATGCAGCCGGCGCGATGCGCTGGCCCGCAATCGGTATTACAGCCGTGTCCAGGCCTCGGTGAGCACGCCCCGCAGGATCTGCTCGATCTCGTCGAATTCGGGCTGGCCGATGGTGAGCGGAGGAGCGAGCTGGATGACGGGATCGCCGCGGTCGTCGGCCCGACAGTACAGTCCGGCGTCGTACAGGGCCTTGGACAGGAATCCGCGCAGCAGGCGCTCCGACTCGTCGTCGTCGAAGGTCTCCTTGGTGACCTTGTCCTTCACAAGCTCGATGCCGAAGAAGTAACCAGCCCCGCGCACATCTCCAACGATGGGCAGGTCGTTCAGCTTTTCCAGTGTCGCGCGGAAGGCGGGCGAATTGAGCCGCACGTTCTCGTTGAGCTTCTCCTCTTCGAAGATGTCGAGGTTGGCCAGTGCGACCGCGGACGAGACGGGATGGCCCCCGAAGGTGTAGCCGTGATAGAACGACGTGTTGCCGTGCTTGAAGGGCTCGTAAATGCGGTCGCTCACGATGGTGGCGCCGATCGGCGAGTATCCGCTCGTCATACCCTTCGCGCAGGTGATCATGTCGGGCACGTAGTCGTAGGCGTCGCAGGCGAAGAACTCCCCGATGCGTCCGAAGGCGCAGATAACCTCGTCGCTCACGAGCAGCACGTCGTACTTGTCGCAGATCTCGCGTACCCGCTTGAAGTAGCCGGGGGGTGGCGGGAAGCATCCGCCGGAGTTTTGCACCGGCTCGAGGAAGACGGCGGCCACGGTCTCGGGCCCTTCGAACTGGATCATCTCCTCGATGCGGTTTGCGGCCCATAGCCCAAAGGTTTCGAGGTCTTCGGTAGGGCCCCCCATCTCGGCGGCGCGGTAGAAATTGGTGTTCGGCACGCGGAAGCCGCCGGGGGTCACCGGCTCGAACATTTCCTTCATGGCCGGGATGCCGGTGATCGCCAGTGCTCCCTGCGGGGTCCCGTGGTAGGCAACGTTGCGCGAGATCACCTTGTGCTTGGTGGGGCGACCCTGCAGCTTCCAGTAGTACTTGGCGAGTTTGAAGGCCGTCTCGACGGCCTCACCGCCACCGGTGGAGAAGAACACGCGGTTGAGGTCACCGGGAGCATAGTTTGCCAGGCGATCGGCGAGTTCGATGGCACTCGGATGCGCGTAGGACCAGAGCGGGAAGAAGGCGAGCTCCTCCGCCTGCTTGGCCGCGACCTCGGCAAGGCGACGACGCCCGTGGCCGGCGTTGACGACGAAGAGGCCACTCAGGCCATCGAAGTACTTCTTTCCGGAGGAATCCCAGATGTGGTGGCCTTCACCCTTCACGATGATCGGCACCCCTGGCCCGTCTTCCATGACGGACTGGCGCGAGAAGTGCATCCAGAGATGATCCTTCGCCTTCTGCTGCAGCTCGGCCTCGGTGAATTTCGAGGAGCCGACCGTCTTCGCTGCTTTGACGGAATGGGTCGCTGAATGGGTCGTGGTGTGGGTAGTGGTGTGGGTAGTGGTGTCGGTCATGTTGTCGGTTGTCATTTTTCTTATCTCGTTCCCCAGTTGTAGAACTGCTTCTGCAGTCTCAAATACACGAACGTCTCGGTTGACTGCACGCCGGGGATCCCGCGGATCTCCTTATTGAGCAGTTCGATCAGGTCTTCGTCGTTCTCGCAGACAACCTCGGCAAGGATGTCGAAACTACCGGCGGTGAGCACGACGTAATCCACGGCTGTGATTCGGCCAAGGGTCTCGGCTACCGTCGTGGTGTCGCCCGTGACCCGGATTCCGATCATCGCCTGGCGGTAGAAGCCCAGCTGCATCGGATCGGTGACGGCCACAACCTGCATGACGCCGGAGTCGGTGAGCTTCTGCACGCGCTGCCGTACGGCCGCCTCACTGAGCCCGACCGCCTTGCCGATCTCGGCATAGCTGCGTCGGCCGTCAGCCTGTAGCTGCTCGATGATCGCCTTCGACACCTCGTCGAGGTGTACCGGCTTGACATTCAGACTCATGCCCTGATTCTGTCAGTGCAGCGGTCTTGTTACAAGTGAATCCGCATCCTCGGGCGTGTTTTGCTGCGGAATCGGTAGTCTGCGACCGTGGCGCCGCCGGTGGCTGCTCGCTATGTTGGGAGCATGAGTACCCCCCAACTCCACAACTTCATCAATGGCGATTATGTGCAGGCCACGGCAGAATCGGCGTTTGACCTCATCGATCCGGCCACTGAGGAGGTCTACGGGTCGTCTCCCGTATCGAGCAGTGCGGATGTCGACGCCGCCTACCGTGCGGCGGCAGCGGCATTTGAGGAGTGGGGCGACACCACCCCGAGTGAGCGCCAGCTCGCGCTGTTTCGGATCGCCGACGCGATGGAGGCTAACGCGGAGAAGTTCGCCGACCTCGAGTCACAAGACACTGGCAAGCCGCGGGCAACGCTCGTGACGGATGAGATCATGCTCTCGGTCGACCAGATTCGCTTCTTCGCCGGTGAAGCGCGACACCTGAGCGGTATGGCCTCCGGCGAATATCTCAAAGACCATACCTCGCAGATCCGGCGGGAGCCGATCGGCGTCATCGGGCAGGTGACGCCGTGGAACTACCCGCTCAACATGGCGGTCTGGAAGTTCGCGCCAGCCCTCGCCGCCGGCAACACCACAGTGCTTAAGCCTTCGGACACCACACCGTCGGCCACCCTGTTCCTCGCCGAGATCGCGGCGGAGTTTTTGCCGAAGGGCGTGCTCAACGTGATCACCGGCGACCGCACGACCGGGGGGGCCATGATCGCCCACCCGACTCCCCAGATGGTGTCGATCACCGGGTCGGTGCGCGCGGGCATGGAGGTCGCGAAGGCGGCTGCGGTAGATCTCAAGCGGGTTCATCTGGAACTCGGCGGGAAGGCGCCGGTGATTGTCTTCGACGATGCCGATATCGAATCTGCAGTCGAAGGCATCGCGAGCGCCGGATACTTCAACGCCGGCCAGGACTGCACCGCGGCGACGCGCGTGCTCGTGCAGGCCGGCATTCACGACGAGTTTGTCGCGGCGCTCGCCGCCTATGCCCGCGAGAATGCCCGCACCGGTGTGCCGGGCGATACGAGCATCTTCTTCGGACCGGTGAACAATGCCAATCAGCTCGCGCAGGTCGAGGGATTCATCGACCGCCTGCCCGATAACGCGAACATCGAGCTCGGTGGGCACCGCCAGGGCACCACCGGGTACTTCCACGAGGCCACGATTATCTCGGGCCTGAAGCAGACGGATGACGCGGTGCAGAACGAGATCTTCGGTCCGGTCATCACTGTGCAGAAGTTCAGCGATGAGACCCAGGCTCTCGAGTGGGCGAACGGCGTGCGCTATGGCCTGGCATCGAGTGTCTGGACGCAGAATCACGGCAGGGCGATGCGCTTCGCCAAGCACCTCGATTTCGGCTGCGTGTGGATCAATACCCACATTCCGATTGTGGCGGAGATGCCTCACGGCGGCTTCAAGCATTCTGGCTATGGCAAAGACCTCTCCAGCTATGGATTCGAGGACTACACCCGTATCAAGCACGTCATGAGCTATATCGGCAACTGAGGTCTCGGGCCGACTTCGCGCTACGCCCCATCGGGCGACAGAATGGTAGGTATGCACCCGGACGACGCGGACCACACCGTCGTTCGGCCGCGTCCGAAGATCGAACCGGCGGAACCGGCGGAACCGGAGGATCTCGAAGCGGATACGTTCGTCCCGTCACCGACGGGCCTGTCGGTGCCCGGGCGTGGCGATCCCACTGTGCCCTCGGCTCGTCGGGAGCCGCCAGCCGTCGTGGAGCCGCCCGCCCTCGTGGAGCCGCCCGCCCTCGTGGAGCCGCCCGCCCTCGTGGAGCCGCCCGCCCTCGTGGAACCGCCGCGCAGTCATCCGGTCGTGGTCGAACGACCGATCACTCCGCGAGTCGGGCTTCCGATCGATCCCGATGGGCTGACGGTGCCCTGGTGTCGCATCCGGGTCAATCGGCACGAACCTATCCCTCTGGATGTTCCCGCGCTGATCGGCCGTCAGCCCGTCTCCCCGCGCATCGCGATCGGAGGGGTGCCGCGTCTGGTGCGGGTGCCGTCGGCCGGTCGCGAGGTATCGAGCACGCACATCGAATTGCGGCAACAGGGGGCATCCGTCATCGTCACCGACCTTCGATCCACCAACGGCACCATTGTCTCGATTCCCGGGTCCTCCTCACAAAAACTTCGCCAGGGCGAGTCGCTCGTCGTCTCGGCGGGCACTGTGGTGGATATTGGTGACGGCAATACTGTTGAGATCCTCCCCATCGAGCGCCTGGTCTGACGAGCCGACCTCCCCAATGACTCGCGAAAGGCTTCCGTGACCGAGATCGGCACGAGTGATGCGAGCTTCCGCGTGGACATCCCTGACTTTCCGGATGCCCGGCTCGTGCTTGCGTGGGGAGCAGTCACCGACACGGGACATCGCCGTGCTCACAATGAGGATAGTTTTCTGGCACGGGCGCCGATCTTCGCCGTCGCGGACGGCATGGGGGGGCATTCCGCTGGCGATGTTGCCAGTGCGGCAGTTGTTACCCGGCTGGCAGAGTCGGTGACCGAGTCGTTCACCGACGCCGACACGATCGAGCGCGGGCTTCAAGCGGCCACTATCGACATCGGCCTGGCGGCCGACGAGAAGGAACTGGGGGTCGGCACCACTGTCACCGGAGCCGCGCTCTCGCTGCAGGGCGACGAGCCATTCTGGACGGTATTCAACGTCGGTGATTCACGGGTCTACCTCTTCGAGCGCGAGACACTCGTGCAGGTGACCGTAGACCATTCGGTGGTGCAGGAATTAGTGGATGCCGGGGTGATTCGCGCGGAAGACGCCGAATCGCATCCCGACAGCAACGTGATCACCCGGGCCGTTGGGTTCAATGTCGAGGCCGTGCCCGACTACTGGGTCGTGCCCGTGCGGGCAGGGCTTCGGCTGCTGGTGTGTTCCGACGGCCTCACCAAAGAACTGGATGCTGAGGCCATCCGCCTGTATCTCGCAGCCGGTCTCAGCGCCGAAGAGACTGCCGTCGCTCTTGTGGAGGCTGCACTCGAAGGCGGCGGGCGTGACAACATCACCACCATCGTCATCGATGTGCTCGAGACTTCCGGTCTCGGCGAGTTCGAGAACACCATTCCCCGCACCTCGCCCATTCCGACGCCGTAGGCCTGGCCCCCAAAGGGGGGCCAAAAACAGGCCTGTGACCAGCAGATTTGTCCAACTGGCCCTGAACAAGGAGTGTCTACAATAAGACACCGGGATTTGCCCGGCCCACTGACCGATCGGCCTCGAGCCGGTGTCGTCGAAGGAGGAGAGATGGCACGACGATTGCCCTCCCAACCTCCCGTGCTGCCCGGATTCTCGACGATCCACGTGCTCGGTTCAGGCGGTTTCGCCGACGTCTTCCTCTATGAACAAAACATGCCGCGTCGCCAGGTCGCTGTCAAGGTGATGTTGAGCGAGGTCGTCAATGACCAGGTGCGTCAGATGTTCCAGGCCGAGGCCAACCTCATGGCCCAGCTGAGCTCGCATCCGTCTATCCTCACGGTGTACCAGGCGAGCGTGTCGTCTGACGGTCGTCCCTATCTGGTGATGGAGCTCTGCTCGTCGTCGCTGAGCGAGCGGTACCGGCGCGAGCGTATCCCTGTTCCGGAAGTACTCCGTATCGCCGTAAAAATCGGCAGCGCGATCGAAACCGCGCATCGCGCGGGCGTGCTGCACCGCGACATCAAGCCCTCGAACATCCTGCTGACCGCCTACGGACATCCGGTGCTGTCCGACTTTGGTATTGCATCCACGCTGAGCGAGGCGGACTCCCACGAGTCGGTAGGCCTGTCAATTCCGTGGTCAGCTCCGGAGGTGTTGATGGATGAGACACCCGGCAGCATCGCATCTGAAGTCTGGTCCTTCGCTGCCACCGTGTATTCGCTCCTCGCCGGCCGATCACCCTTCGAGGTCCCCGGGGAGTCGAACAAGTCCGCCGACCTCATCTCGCGCATCAACCGTGCCCGACCCCAGCCGATCGGGCGCTCCGACGTTCCACCGAGTCTCGAACGAGTGCTCGCACAGGCGATGTCCCGCAAGCGGGAAAACCGACCGGCGAGTGTGCTCGAGCTGGTGCGCGAACTGCAGTCGATCGAGACCGAGCTCGGAATGCCGCAGACGCCAATCGAGGTCGCAATGGACGACTGGGCGCTCGCAACGATCTCGGACCTCGAGGATCGCACGCGAATCCGCGGGATTGGAGGAGCAGTCCCCACTTCCCGGGGCCGCCGGCGCCGCCGTTCGGCCAGTGTGACCTATGCGCCAGTCGGCACCCTCATGCGGCAGACCGCCGGTGGCCAGAACAGCCGTCAGAGGGGCCAGAGCAGCGGAACGAGCCCAATAAAGCGCGGGCGAGGGATGCGCGCACTCGCGTGGGGTCTCATCGTGAGTGCGGTGCTCGTGATCGCACTGGGGGCGACCGCTACTTTCGTGCTTATCCGTGCCAATTCGGACAGGATCCCGCTCGTGACGAACATCGTCGCCACGGAAGGCTCAGGCTCGATCAAGTTCAGTTGGGCAGATCCTGGGCTCACAGCCGATGACTCCTATCAGGTGACCACCGGGGACGGTCGATCGGCCCTGCAGACCTCGTCGGACTATTTCGCACAAGATGCCAAGGCCGGAGATCGGGTCTGCATCACCGTCGCGGTCAATCGCCAGGGCAAGACGGGACCCCCGAGCGCGGAGAAGTGCGTCGACCTCGGGGGGGTGACGATACGCAGATGAGTGTGAGGCAATGGTTTTCCCGCCACCGCTCACTCGTCGCCACCGCGACGAGTGGATCAGTGATCGCGGCGCTCGTCGCCGCTGTCGCGATCGTGTCGACCGGGTATACGGCGCAGCGCCTTGATCTGAACGATGGCTCGGTCTGGGTGGCAAACGGTGCATCGCAGGTGATCGGCCGGGCCAACACGCAGGTGCTCGCCCTCAACACCGTCGTCACCTCCAGCGGAGCGGACATCCAGACGATCCAGCGCGGTGCGACCGTCCTGCTGTTCGATCGCACTGACAGCAAAGTCGACATAGTCGATCCCGCCACCTCGAAGGTACTGAACAGCGTGCCGCTGCCCCCCCAGAATCCCCAGCTTTCTCTCGCAGGTGACAATGTCGTAATCGCGGCCGGTCTCACGGGACAGGTCTGGATTGTTCCTCTCGCTCAGCTGCCGACTTTTAATGCCCAGTCGCAGGCGACCCTCAACCTCGGAGCAAACGCGGTAACGAGTGTGACTCCGGATGGCATGCTGTTCGCCTACTCCGCCGATTCTCGCCGGGTCTACCGAGTTGATGCCGCGCACTCCAACACTGTGGCCGAAACTGCCAAGGCGCTTTTCGGCGGCGCGCGACGAAATATCTCGGTGAGCTCAGTCGGCGGCCGTTGGGTACTCTTCGACTCGGTGAGTCGCACGATGCTTTCGGCGAACGGAACGGTCGACCTATCCAAGCGGATCCCTCAAGGGAGCAACCCCGTGCTGCAGGAGGCGGCTACAGAGGGCGATGCGGTGCTGATCGCTTCTGCGGCAGGTCTCCTGAGCGTGCCTCTCGGTGGTGGTCCCGAGTCGCGTCTCGTGGATGTCAAGGGGGGCATCCCCGCGCCGCCCCGCGTTATGGGCGCGTGTATTTTTGCGGCCTGGTCAACTGGCTCGGTGTGGCGGAAGTGTGGCTCGGGAGCGGCCGTCTCGCTGTCCCTCAATTCGGTGCCGGCAGCAGCGTCTTCACTGACGTTCGTCTCGAACGCCGATCGACTCGTGCTGAGCGATCCGCGGGGTGGGGGGGTGTGGGCGGTGCAGCAGAAAGGTGAATTCATTGACAACTGGTCCGATCTGATCGCAGCCCGCAAGACCCAACACCAGGTCGAGCTCAGGTCAGAGGACACCCCGCCAGTGCCCGAAAGGACACAGTTGCCGCCGGTGGCCGTCGACGAATCGTTCGGCGCGAGACCAGGACGCACGAGCGCGCTCCCCCTGCTCCTCAACGACTATGATCCCAACGGTGATGTGCTCGTGATCAGCGAGTTGACGGCCATCGATGCGTCGGTCGGTCGGCTCGACATCATCAACGACGGCCAACAGGCGCAGATCACACTCACTGCGTCGGCGAGAGGGACGGTGTCGTTCGGCTACTCGATCAGCGATGGTCGGGGCGGCACTGCGAGCGCTAAGGTCACGGTGATCGTGCGCTTGCCGTCGGAGAATTCCCCGCCATACCAGGTCCGCCAGACCAGGGCACTCGTCGCCTCGGGAGGCCGGGTCACGACGACGGCCCTCAGCGACTGGGTAGATCCGGACGGCGACCCGTTCTACCTCACCTCCGCGGCGACCGCTGCACCGGACACAGTGAGCTTCAAACCGGAAGGGACGGTCGTCTTCACCGACGGAGGAACGACGACAGGCGTGAGATCGGTCGCGCTCGTCGTCTCGGACGGTAAGGCGAGCGGTGCGGGAGCCCTCGCTGTGACGGTCAAGGCGCCAGGATCGGTGCCGATCATCCCTGACCCCTATTTCAAACAGGCCTACGCAGGCCAGGAGGTCACGCTCTCGCCGCTTGAGCACGTACGGGGGGGCACTGGAACCCTGCGGCTCGCGAGTGTGCCGGCCAAGAGCGGAGTGACGATCACCCCGAGCCTGGAAGCGGGCACCTTCCGATTCGTGAGCGACCAGGTGGGCACGCACTATATCGACTACGTCGTCAACGACGGCGACCAGACCGCCAACGGGATCGTGCGCATCGATGTGGCTGCACCTCCCGACCCCAACACCAAACCGATCACTATCCCGAAGAACATTTTCGTGCAGTCACTGAGCACGCAGACCATCGATGTTGCGTCGACCGACCGAGACCCGGCCGGCGGGGTACTTCTCGTGACCGGGCTCTTTAACGTGGCACCCAACTCCGGGGTGACCGCCGAGGTGATCGAGCAGCGGGCGATTCGGGTCACGCTGACCGCGCCGCTCGAATCCGGGACGGTCACATTCAACTATCGCATCAGCAACGGGCTTGCCGCTGCCGAGGGCGTGGTGAACGTCGTGGAGATCCCCGTGCCGACTCGTCGCCAGCCACCGATCGCCAATGACGATCACATCACCGTGCGGGTCGGTGATGCCATAGATATCCCGGTGCTTGCCAATGACGTGCAGCCGGATGGCGCAGCGCTGACCCTCAAGCCTGTGCTCTCGAAGGCGCTCGGAGGCAATTCCGGACTCCTGTTCGCCTCGGGCAACGTGCTGCGCTACCTAGCGCCCCAAAGACCCGGTGACTTCTCCGCCGTCTACGAGATCTCCGATCCCTTCGGACAGGTCGCACAGGCCCAGGTGAAGATCTCGGTGCGGGAAGCGGTGTTAGCGACTAATAATCCGCCGGTGCCCCAGACGGTGACAGCTCGTGTGCTCGCCGGTAAGACCGTTCGGATATCGATCCCACTCACCGGCATTGATCCGGACGGCGACTCTGTGCAACTGCTCGGCCAGGCCACCAGCCCGACCAAAGGTTTAGTGACGCCGGTCGGTGCCGACTCATTCGACTATCGGGCCGGTGACTACTCTGCGGGCACCGACACCTTCACCTATACCGTGATCGACGCCCTCGGTGCGCGAGCCACGGGAATCGTGCGGGTGGGAATCAGTCCGAAACTCGAGGGCGCGCGCAATCCCATTGCCGTGTCTGACGAGGTACGCATCCGCCCGGGCGGCACGGTATCTGTGCAGGTTCTCGCCAACGACTCTGATCCGGATGGCGGAACCCTCACCATCACGAAAGTCATACCTAATTCGAAAGATATCGTCGCGAAGATCGAGGGCGACATCGTGAAGGTGACTCCGCCGACGAAGCCAGGTACCTACGGGCTCAGGTACACGATCAAGAACTCGTTCGGTGGGGAGAGTTCCGCTTTCATCGCTGTCACCGTGAGCACGGATGCCCCGCATACGTTCCCGGTGGTGCACGACACTGTGCTGACGCTCTCCGATGTGCTTGGGCGAGATTCACTGGACGTGAACGTACTGAAGAACGTCTTTTTCGCCGACGGTAACGTCTCGACACTCGCGGTTTCGGTGCTGTCCGGATACTCGACTGACGCGCGAGTGACTGCGACCAAGCGCCTTCACGTGACCGTGCAGAACAAAAGGCAAATCATTCCCTTCGCCGTCGCCAATCCCGATGACTCGAGCATCGTCTCCTATGCCTTCGTCTGGGTTCCCGGGCTCAACGATGCACTCCCACAGTTGGATAGGAAGGCGTCGGCGCTCACGGTGGTGAGCGAATCGACCCTCACGATCGACCTCAATAATTACGTGCTCGCGGTCGGTGGCAAGCGAGTGCGGATCACCAGCTCGACGAGTGTCCAGGCCACTCACTCGAACGACACTGACCTCGTTTCCAACGATCACACGCTCCGCTTCACCTCTGCCGACAAGTATTTCGGTCCAGCCTCGATCTCGTTCGAGGTGACCGATGGCACGTCTGCCACCGATCCGAACGGCCGAAAAGCCACTCTCGTGCTGCCGATCACGGTGACCCCACGGCAGAACCAACCCCCGGTCTTCGTGGGGGGTGTCGTCGATTTCGAGCCGGGGATGTCGAAAGAGCTCGACCTGCTGAAACTCACCAATTACCCCCACCCGAATGACCAAGCGGGACTGGTCTATTCCGTGCGGAGTCCACTTCCCGAGGGCTTCACCTACAGCCTCACCGGGCAGAAGCTTGTTCTGCGTGCCAATGAGGGAGCGCTGAAGGGGGCGTCGACCGCGGTAGTGATCGGTGTGCAAGACAGCAACGCGGCCGGCCAGCAGGGCCAGATCGCGCTCAACGTGGTGGCATCGAGCCGCCCGCTGGCTCAGGCAGCGCCGGACTCTGTGCTCGCACCGCGCGGCCAGACCACGACAGTGGATGTGCTCGCTAACGACGAGGCCACTAACCCGTTCCCGGGCAAACCGCTCAGCGTCCTCGCCGTCCGTGGTCTTGACGGCGGTTCGGTACCGAGTGGACTCACGATCACGCCGAGCGCAGACAACCGACGTCTCACCGTTACCGCGTCGTCATCCGCCCAAGCCATCGACACCACCCTGCAATACGAGGTCGCCGATGCCACGGGCGATCCTGACCGTTACGTCTGGGGTTCGATCACCATCTCGGTGCAGGACAAGCCCGACCCGGTGACCGCCCTCAAGGTCACTGCCTTCGCAGACCGTACCCTCACGTTGCGCTGGAGCCCGGGAGTGTCGAATAACTCGCCTATCACAGGCTATAACGTGATCATGACCTCGGGGACAGGCGCAGTGTTCTCGACGACCTCGTGTCCCGTGGCAGTGTGTGATGTCACGACACCCGGTAATGGACCGGCGAACGGGGTGGGGATCACGGTCGTGGCGGTCAACGCGATCGGAACTTCGGCTTCGGCCGGACTGGGCACGACTGTCTGGTCAGACATCATCCCGCCGGCTCCGATCGGCCTTGCCGTGTCACCCCTCGACGGCGGTCTGCATGTCACCTGGAATGCCGTGACCACACCCTCCGGAGGCAGCCCCGTTAACAACTTCCGACTGACCGTCGGTGGGATAACAACGGACATCGATCCCTCGGCCTGCGGCGCAAATACGTGCGCGACTGACGTCCTCGGCCTCACCAACGGCCAAAATGTGTTGGTCTCACTCAGTGCTCGAAACTCTGCGCTTGCGATCCTCGCGATCTGGAATTCTGCGAGCACCAGCGGTATCCCGGCCGGCAGGCCGCTGTCGCTCACTGCGCCGACCGCCACCGCGACCGACAGCGTCGTCTCCCTGTCGTGGAGCGGCGCCTTCGCCGGCAACGGTCGAGATATCGTCTCTTATACCGCTGTCGCTTACACCGGTGCCGCCCCGACGTGCGCCGCACCTTCCCCATCCGGTTCGACATCGCAGGCTGTCGGTCTTGCGACGACGGCTACCTTCTCCGGGCTGTCGAATGAATCGAGCTACTCGCTCGTCGTCCTTGCCACAAACGGCATCGGCTGCACATCGAGCCCCGCGGCGGTCGTTCGCACGACACCAGGGGTTGTCACGGCCGTGTCGACGAGCGGACCGACCAAGAGTGGTGCTACCTTCGACTACGCGATCACCGGCGCGTCAATTGGCAGCCCCCTGACAAGCGATTACACGTTCTACTACCGGCTGCAGGGCGGGTCGTTGCCGGCCACGCAGTACGGTCCGGTCCCCTTCGGCGCCCTCCTCACGGCGGAGAACAAGCAGTACGGGCAACCGATTTCGGTCGAGCTGCGAGCATGTCGTAACTTCCCGGATGCCGGTGCGGTCTGCCAGCAGAACTGGTCGGCATCCTTCCCAGTGGGTACTCCGGTCGACCCACAGATCGGACCGATCACTTTCACGCCGGTAATCAACCCGGTCGATCCGAATGACACCAGCGGCACCTTCACCTGGCCGAGCTGGACGTCGGCGACATACGAGGGCATCCAATATTCCTGTGGAACGGGGTCAGGAGATACGCTTTTGCCCGCTGACACCACGCAGGGTGGCCAGTGCGTTGCGCTCGTTCCTCCCGGGCAGGACCCCGTCTTGACGATCGTCGTGACCGCCAATCACGGAGGCACCTACATGATCCAATACGACAAAAACGGTATTGTCCGATAACGTGCGGAGACCCCCGCTGAACCGAGAGGCACGCGCATGACGATGACACCCGAGCAGGCTGCCTGGTTCTCCGACATCTTCAATCGCCTCGTGGCGAATGTCGACCAGGTGCTCCTCGGTAAGACCTTCGTCATCAAGCTGTCATTCACGGCGCTTCTCAGCGAGGGCCATCTGCTACTCGAGGACTTCCCCGGAACGGGCAAGACCTCCCTGGCTCGCGCCATGGCACAGAGTGTGCGGGGCTCGGCAAGCCGCATCCAATTCACCCCGGATCTACTTCCCGGAGACATCACCGGTGTGAGCATCTACGACCAGGGGGCGGGGGAATTCGAGTTCCACCGCGGCCCCATCTTCGCCAACATCGTGCTTGCCGACGAGATTAACCGGGCGAGCCCGAAAACCCAGGCCGCTCTGCTCGAAGTGATGGAGGAGGGCCGGGTAACCGTCGACGGTATCTCTCACGATGTGGGCGCTCCTTTCATGGTGATCGCCACTCAGAACCCGATCGAGCAGGCCGGAACCTATCGGCTACCGGAAGCCCAGCTTGACCGGTTCATCATGAAGGCCTCTATCGGCTACCCCGACCATGCTTCGACCGTGCGCATTCTCGAGGGTGCCGGAGTAAAGGCACACGAGACCATACTGCCGCCGATCGCCACCGACGAGGTGATAGTGGAGCTGGGTGCTCTCGCCCGCACCGTGCACGTCGACCCCACGATCAACGACTACGTCTCGCGACTCGTCGAGGCGACGCGGTCGGCGACCGAGGTACGCCTCGGTGCGAGCGTGCGAGGGGCCCTTGCCCTCATCCGCACATCCAAGACTCTCGCCGCCGCGAACGGCCGGCACTATGTCATTCCGGATGACGTGAAGGCGCTCGCCGAGCCGGTGCTCGCTCATCGGCTCGTGCTCGATCCGGAAGCGGAGTTCGACGGCGTGACTGCCTCCAGCATCGTGAGTCAGTTACTCATCGAAACGCCGCCCCCGAGTGACAGGCAAAGCGTGTGAGCGACCGGGGGGAGCCGGCGCGGCACGCGACGAGCGGGCGGGTGGCGAGAGGGCAATCGGGTCATCCATCGCGGTCGTCAACGTCGGCGCACTTCGATTCTTCCCACAGCACAGCCACCGTCGGTCTCACCAACGCCCGCACTCGCATCGTGGGTGATCGCACCGGCTTCCTCGCCGACACGATCATTACGCTCGTGCGATTCTTCCGCGCAATTGCTGGCATCTTCATCGCGTGGTTTCGGCGCATCTCCTCGGTCATCACACCGCTCGGCTGGTCGATGCTCCTTGTGGTGCCTGCTGCCTTCACGCTCGGTTACAGTCTCGGCTGGGTGGAGCTGGTGGCAGTTGCCTTCGCCGGCACGATGCTGATCATCATCGCCGCGATCTACCTGATTGGTCGCAACGCCTTCGCCATTACGCTCTCGATGCCGCACAGCCGGGTGGTGGTGGGGGAAAGGGCGACCGGCCTTATCATCGTGGCGAATCCGACTCGTCGTCGGCTTATCGGCGTGAAGGTCGAGGTACCGGTCGGTCGTGGGCTCGCCGAGATCGCGATGCCTGGCCTCTCTCGCGGCGCCTCCTTCCAGCACGAATTCCTCGTGCCGACGGCCCATCGCGGGGTGCTCGCGATCGGACCAGTGCGCTCCGTGCGAGCTGACCCGGTGGGACTCGTTCGCCGGGAGCTGGTTTGGACCGAGTCGAAGGAGCTATTCATCCACCCCCGCACGATCGGTATCCCTTCCACGAGCACCGGCTTCGTGCGCGACCTCGAAGGAAACCCCACGAAAGACTTGTCGAATAGCGACGTGTCGTTTCATGCGCTCCGAGAGTATGTTCCGGGCGATGAGCGCCGCTATATCCATTGGAAGAGCACGGCAAAGACCGGCACCTACATGGTGCGTCAGTTCGAGGAGACCCGTCGTAGTCACCTCGTGATCGCCCTGAGCCTCGCCACAGCGAACTATGCCACCGAAGAGGAGTTCGAGATGGCGGTGAGTGTCACCGGTTCCCTGGGAGCGCGGGCGATCCGGGATGCCCGGAATGTGGCCGTCGTCGTGAGCGAGAAGACCCCTGAGTTCGCCAAGCACAAAGTTCTCGCGGTGCGGCACCTGAATACGCGCACCCGCGCGCGATTGCTGGATGACCTCGCTGTCGTCGACAGCGCGGAGTCGGTGCTCGGCATTATGGATGTCGCGCGGGTCGCTGCCGATGAGGTGACAGGTATTTCCGTTGCCTTCCTGGTCTGCGGGTCTCTCGCAACTCCCACCGAGCTGAGAGCGGCCTCGACAAAATTCCCGCCCGGCGTGGAAGTGATCGCGATCGTCTGCGACCCAGAGACGGTCCCTGGGCTGCGTCGTGTCGCTGGGCTCAGCGTGCTGACCATCGGCTATCTCGAAGACCTGCAGAAGTCCCTGGCGAGAGCAGCGGCCGGGTGAGTACCGGTTCCGACAGCGTCCGCCGGATCGACAGCAAGCGCCGGACCAGGGTCGAGACACGCCGAACGGTCACGCGTCGAGTGAACGGTCGCGCGCGTCTGCCCGCTGGTTTCGCGGCCATGACCATCCTCATGCTCTGGGCGACTACTCTCGTGGCTTCGGCCGCACTCTGGCCGATCTACCAATCGATTCAACTCATCGCGCTTGTGGGTGTGTCTGTCCTCGTCGGGTCGGCGATCGCGTTCTCCGGGGCGCTCTACCGCTGGTCGACGCTCACTCTCACCCTCGTCACGATCGGGGTTTATCTGCTCCTTGGCGTGCCTATCGCTATCCCGGATCGTGCCTTCTTCGGCGTGCTTCCCACAGCATCGGGTGAGCTCGATCTCCTTCGCGCAACTGCCCTCAGTTGGAAACAGCTCCTCACCATCACTCTCCCGGTCGGCTCCTACCAGGCGCTTCTTGTGCCGGCATTCATCCTGGTGCTCGGCACTACCGTCATCGGTCTGTCGGTGGGACTCCGTGCCCGTTGGGGGGAGCTCGGCGTACTCGCCCCCATATCCCTCTTCATCACGGCGATCGCATTCGGTGCAGCCACAGCAACTTGGCCGATCGAGCTCTCGCTCGGTCTGCTCGCGACGGTGCTCGGTTGGCTGGTCTGGCGGCGCTGGTATCGGCGGCGCGCGTCTGTTCGCCTTCTCGCCGCGCAGGCTCTCGATAGGGATGGCCGACCGCTTGAGACGGTTGGCGACAACAACTTTGCAGGGTTCCGCACTGTTATCGGCGCGGGCCTCATCGTGGTGCTCGCCGCCGGGACCGCTGTCGCCGCAACAATATACCTGCCGCCAACCGCGCAGCGCCACGTGCTGCGCACCGCGATCGAGAAACCCTTCGACCCACGGGTCTACGCCAGCCCGCTGAGCGGGTTCCGGCACTACGAAGAGGCGCTCGACGCCAACGCGACAATGCTCACTGTCTCCGGCCTCCCCATCGGCGGACGTATCCGCATTGCCACTCTCGATACCTATGACGGAATCATCTACTCGGTGGGTAGTTCGCAGGTGACGAGCGAGTCGGGATCGTTCACTCGCGTTCCCGACAGTTTCGACCAGTCGGGTACCGCGGGTTCGCCGATTACCGTGCGCGTCACTGTCGGAAACTACGCTGGCATCTGGCTTCCGACCGTTGGCAAGTTCGAGAGCGTCTCCTTCTCGGGCACGGATGCCTCGGAGCTGCGGGACTCGTTCTTCTACAACAACACCAGCGGCACAGCCGCGGTGGTCAAACCACTGCGATCGGGAGACAACTACTCACTGTCGGCTGTGGATCCTCGCCAGCCTTCGGCCGATCAACTTGCACTGCTTCGGCCGGGCACCGCGGAAGTTCCGCGGCCAGCCAATCTCCCCGATCAGCTTTCCTCCACCCTCGACGAATGGACGCGTTCGCAGGCCACCGTTGGAGCCCGCCTTCTGGCAATGATCACGGCGATGAAGACGACCGGATACATCAGCCACGGAGTGGATCCGGAGCAACCGCTGAGTCGTTCGGGCCATGCTGCCGATCGCATTACCCAGCTCCTGACCGACCAGCGCATGATCGGCGACCAGGAGCAGTACGCCGTGACGGCTTCGCTGATGGCTCGACAGCTGGGATTTCCGTCCCGGGTTGTCTTTGGGTTCGTGCCAGAGGTGAACACCCAGGGCCCCACCGAGGTGCTCGGCAAAGACATCTCCGCCTGGATCGAGGTCGACACCGCGCAATACGGATGGGTCACGATTGATCCGACACCCCCAGTGCGCAACATCCCTCCGGAGCTACCGAAGGACCCCGCCTCTGTTGCCCGACCGCAGTCGCCGGTGCAGCCCCCTGCCGACAACCGCGTTCAACCCGATAACCAGTTGCCACAGGACAGCCCCCAGGACGCACCACCGGCGGACAACCCACTGCTGCTCGTGCTTCTCGCCGTGCTTCAGGTTTTGGGCTGGGTCCTACTCGGTGCGGCCATCGTGCTCGCGCCATTCCTGGCGATCGTAGTAGCGAAGGTGCGACGACGAATGCTCAGGCGCCGCGCACCGACGGCCCTTCAGCGGATCAGCGGCGGCTGGCAGGAGTTCGAAGACGCCGTCGTGGACCACGGATTCGACCCTCCGATCTCACCAACGCGTACCGAGGTCGCCGCGACCATCGGTGGCGTGCCGTCGCTCGTTCTCGCCGCGGTCGCCGATCGAGCGGTGTTCTCGCCCGAGGAGCCACGGGATGATGAGGCCGATCAGGTGTGGCGTGCGGTTGCCGACCTCCGCGACTCGATGAAAGAGGGTCGGACGCGTTGGCAGCGCATCCGGTCGGCGATCTCGCTCCGATCACTCGGTGGATATAGTGTCAAGAGACTGTTCAGGCGATAGTCGAATGGCTGAACTGGGGGAGGGTCCGCGAGAAATGACGTGCACGTACTGCGGGACCGTCTTGCCACCCAGCGCACTTTTCTGCGGGGAATGCGGTCGAGCGGTCACCGGTGCGCCAGTCATTTCTCTCGGGCTGGCGTCTGCGCCTCCTCCATCGATCGAGCAGCGACAGACGGTCGGCTACGAGCACTTTCCGCTACGGCCGACGGCGGATTATCCGGTTCCGTCGCTCGTCCTCCCGAGGTCCGATGGCGCCGCGACCGTCGTCTGTGAGCAGTGCGGGTCTCCCATGTCAGAAGACGATATTTTTTGCGGAGAGTGCGGCTTCGTGTCCCGCGCTGCAAGCGAGGACTTTGGCCGTTCTCGTGACACCGCCATCATCGAGTTGGGTCCTCCGCGCGTGCCGGCAGCGCGACCGCTTCCGGTACCACTCGTCGATCGGCTGCCTGATTTCCCATCTGCGGAGCAATTGGATGCTCACGGTGTCATCGAGGTGCCGGTCCGGCCGAGCGAACCTGTGCCGCCGCCGGTGCCTCCGAGGACCGGGTTGCCCTCACAACCCCCCGCGGGTGCTGACCTACCGTTCGACGATTCCGCCGATCTGGAGGCCACACGCATTTCCCGTGCTGGCCATGCGGGCGAACGATTCGTATTGCAATTCAGCACCGGCGAAAGCTTCACTGTTTACGGCAGTGGGCTCATCGGTCGAAATCCACGATCCGAGCCGGGGGAATACTTCGATCAGCTCGTTCGCGTGCTCGATCCGAGCCGATCGGTCTCCAAGGTGCACCTCCAATTCGGCCAGGAAGCCGGTCGATTCTGGATCATGGATCGCTTTTCCGGTAACGGCACGATTGTGCGCGAACCCGAGTCGGAACCGGTGCGATGCCAGCCCGAGAAGCGGTTTCGTCTCGCTCGCGGCACCCGCGTCGACATCGGAGAGCAGTTCTTCATTGTGAGCTGAGTCGCACCTCTCCTCGGACGCCGGGGTGCGTGACCCACTGTCCAGAGATGGTGCGGGGCGATCGATGAAGGTCGTCCGGACTGGTTTCCTTGTCCAATGCCAGAATCACCCTCCCGCGATCCGTTCCCGCCCCCATCCCCGCGCGCACCGCCCGCCGCGGTTCCGTCGGGGCGCCAGCACTCGATAGCAATTCCACGAGTACCCGAGGTTGCCCGTCCACATAGCTTTCCGGTTATCGCGGTGCTCGCACCGGTTATCGGGTCGGTGCTGATCTGGGCACTCACCCGGTCACCATTCGCGCTCGTCTTTGCGCTTCTCGGACCGCTCGTCGCCATCGCCAGCGTGGCAGACGCCCGCATCCAGTCCCGGCGAATGTCACGACGAGAGTCCGCTCGCTTCGACCGTGAGGTCGCGGTGGCACGGGTCAGTATCGAACGATTTCACTCGGGAGAGCGCGAAAGTCTTCTCCACGCCACGCCGGGAGCTGTCGGTCTCACAGCGCGGTCGATTCACGATCCTGAGCGGTGGCGTACTTCGGCGGCGGCGGGCGTACCGGTACGGCTGGGGCTCGGTCGCATGGCGAGCACAGCGCAGTGTGACCCTCCCACTATGGCGCTGGAGGAAACAGCGGACCCCGTTCGGCGCGAGTTGGATCGGCTGCTCGATACAGCGTCGACGATCGATGGTGTACCGATAGTGACGGATGCCCGGCTCGGCCTCGGGCTCTGCGGACCGGGTGCTCTCGCGGAGGCCGTCGCCCGCGGCATCCTGATGCAGCTCGGCGGCCGATTGTCACCGCAATCGACAACTTTCCGACTCGGCGGAGAGGCAGCGCACCGCTGGGTGGAGAACCTCCCGCATCGATTCGTGGAGTCGTCGCCCGGATACGGAAGCACTTCGGTGACTTGGACGTCTGACGGCGAGACCGGAGTCGTCGCTGTTGCTACACGCCTGGAAGACCTGCCTGTCGAGTGCCGAGTGGTCGTAGAGGTGGGCGCCGGATGCACCGCACGGGTGATCCGTTGTCCCGACGATACGGGGATTGCACCGCTCCCACTGGTGATTGTGGTGGAGTTCGTCTCTGCCGAGCAGGCCAGGGAACTCGGACGGTTTCTCGCGAAATCGGCCACGATTCTCGGTCGGGAGCCCTCCGATTCGGACGAGGTCGGAGAGCAGGATTTCTCCTCTCTGCCCCTGCCGGCGACGCCGTCGGCGATCCCGGGGTCGCTCGCTTGCGTTTTCGCTCGGTCGAATGACGACGGTACAGGAGTCACGGTCGATATCGTGGCGCAGGGGCCTCACGCTGTCGTCGGAGGCACGACGGGCAGCGGCAAGAGCGAGCTGCTCGTGAGCTGGGTACTCGCGATGGCGCGCGCACACCCTCCCTCGGCGGTGAATTTCCTGCTCGTGGACTTTAAAGGCGGTGCCTCGTTCGGCCCTATCCGCGCCCTGCCGCATGTGGTCGGGATCGTGACAGACCTCGACGAACGGACCGCTCACCGAGCGATGCTCAGCTTACGTGCCGAGCTACGCTTTCGTGAGCGGATCATCGCCGTGGCCGGCGCCCGGTCAATCGATGACCACAATGTCGACCTGCCCCGCCTCGTAATCGTCGTTGACGAGTTCGCCGCGATGGCCGCAGACTACCCCCAGCTGCACGAACTCTTCGCCGACCTTGCGGCACGCGGTCGATCGCTCGGACTCCACCTGGTGCTGTGCACGCAACGACCCGCCGGGGCGATCCGGGATGCAGTGCTCGCCAATGCGACTCTTCGGCTGTCGCTGCGGGTCAACAACCGTGCCGACAGCGTTGCGGTGCTCGGTACAGCGCAGGCTGCCGAACTCTCCGGCGAACGCCCCGGCCGAGCCTGGATCTCGATCGGTGGTGACTCGGCGCGACTGCTGCGGGTGGCGCGCGCGACCGACGACGATGTGCGTCTCGTGATCGAGCGGTACCCGCTGGCGGCGCGAGAAATACGCCGTCCCTGGTGCGATGATCTTGCGCCGGTGGTGCTGCTGTCGACTCTTGACCGTACGGGCAGCGGTATCCCATTCGCCCGTGTCGATCTGCCGGAGGAACAGCGCCAGGAGACGGCCCGTTACGAACCATCCCAGCGGGGCAGCCTGCTCGTTATCGGAGCCCAAGGGTCGGGGAAGAGTGAGTTGTTCGCCACCCTGGCCGCGGCATCCGGTGTCGACCGGCTTCCCGCGACACCCGACGAAGCCTGGGACGCAGTCGAGATCGCACTCGGCCGAGTGCGTGCGGGAGTCGTCGGTCCACGGTTGCTACTCGCGGACGACCTGGATGCGCTTGTCGGGCGCTTTGGCGAGGAATACCAGCCGAGCTTCATCGATCGTCTGGTGGAACTTGCTCGCGACGGCTCGGTGGTGGGGTTGCAGCTCGGACTGTCCGTTCGACGGATTTCGCCCGCACTGCACACCCTCGTCTCACTGTGCGATGAGCGGATCATCCTGCGGCTCGGTTCGCGCCAGGACCATCTCATGGCTGGTGGCAGCGCAACGGGATTCACCACGGATGCTCCGCCCGGCGCGGGCGAATGGAGAGGGTCGCGAATCCAGATCGCGCTGCGATCGCCTGTCCAACCGGACTCCGCAGGCTCGGCGTCGCCCGCGGTCAGCCCGTTCGATCTCGCGGCCTACGACTCCGTGATCGTCGTGACCACCCGGGTTGCCGAGTTTACGAGACGCCTCCGTGCGTTCGATGTGCCGGTCGCTGAACTGCGCAACCTCCCTGCGCCGGGGGTATCGGCATCCCGGATGAGCGCCTCTGTGCTTGAAGTCGTGGATGCCCACAGGCCCGATGTAATTGTGGGCGACCCGGACGGGTGGCAGGCCAACTGGGCGGCACTCGGGGCACTTCGTTCCGGTGCACTCATCGTGTTCGATCGGTGCAGCGTCGCCGAGTTCCGCGCGATCAGCGGTCGAAGGACGCTCCCTCCCCCGATCCGGGCAGGAGCGGACCAGTGCTGGGTGCTCGAGCCGGACGGCTCTGTCAGGCGGATGCTGGCACCAACCGCCTGACGCTCGACTTTCGCCACAGCGTGCTCAGGCCAGCACGCTCGCGAGAGTGCGGAAGCCGAGGCCGTGGGCAGCGGCGACCGGCTCGCTGATGATCTCACCGGCATAGGTGTTGAGGCCGAGGGCGAGCGACGGGTCAGCACGCAACGCTCCGACCCACCCGTTGTTGGCGATGGCTCGTACGTAGGGAAGGGTCGCGTTCGTGAGCGCATAGGTGGAGGTGTTCGGCACCGCGCCGGGCATGTTGGCGACGCAATAGAACAGTGAGCCGTGCACGGTGAAGGTGGGGTCCGCGTGGGTGGTCGCGTGCGAATCGGCGAAGCATCCGCCCTGGTCCACCGCGATGTCCACGAGCACGCTGCCCGGCTTCATCCGCGACACGAGTTCATTACTCACCAGCTTTGGGGCCTTGGCGCCCGGCACGAGCACGGATCCAATAACCATGTCGGCGGAGACGCAGGCTCGATCGATCTCGAACGAGTTGGACGCGATGGTCTTGACTCGGCCGGCGTACAGGGCGTCGAGCTCGCGAAGACGCTGGAGGTTGGTATCGAGTACCGTGACTTCGGCACCGAGGCCGACGGCAACAGACAGCGCATTGGTGCCGGCCACACCGCCGCCGAGCACGACAATCGTGGCGGGATGCGTGCCGGGAACGCCCGGTACGAGCAGGCCGGGGCCGCCGTTGGGCTTGAGCATCGCATTCGCGCCGACGATGGGGGCGAGCCGACCGGCAACTTCGCTCATCGGCGCGAGAAGGGGGAGCGCGCGCGAGGGCAACTGCACGGTTTCATAGGCGATGCCGGTCACGCCGCTCGTGAGAAGTTCGTCAGTGAGACTCCGTTCCGCAGCGAGGTGCAAATAGGTGAAAAGAAGGAGATCGTCACGGAAATAGCCATACTCGCTCTCCACCGGCTCCTTCACCTTGAGAAGGAGATCCGCTTCCGCCCACGTGGATGCCGCATCCGAGCTGATTGCCGCGCCCGCATCGACGTACGCGTCGTCCGGGATGGACGACCCGAGTCCTGCACCGCTTTGCACAAGCACCTCATGCCCGTTGGCAACGAGGTCATGCACCCCCGCCGGCGTTATCGCCACCCGGAACTCGTTGTTCTTAATCTCGGACGGAACGGCGACTCTCATGACACTCCTGGGTGATCGGCGCTGCAATTTTGCCACAGCGCTGTGGCGAGCGCGCTCCTCGAATCGAGGGTTCGCGCACCCCCAGCGTAGCGGCGCGAGACGCGTGATTCCGCAACGAAATCATCCGTCAAGGTACTGATTTCGTGAAGATTATGTTTCAAGATGGTTGATTTGCCCCTTTTTGGGTGCACTCGGGTGGTGTCCTGTGCGAGTATCGACCAACGCGGTCCGCCGATGTTCCCGTTTGCTCAAGTCGTGAAGGAGTCGTATCTCAATGACCCGCTCAATTCCCACGGATCCGATGGTCCAACGCTTGATCCGTGAGGCGCGTAGCGCCACTCTCAGTCGCAGAAACGTGCTCACCGGCGCGGGAATCGGGGCAGCGGCGCTCTCGCTTGCGGCCTGTTCCACCGGAGGGGCGGCACCGGGGCCGAGCGCGGCAGTTGATAAGTCGAGTACTGATAAGAGCATCAAGTGGGACAACTGGGCGCTCTACCTCGACGAGGCAAAGGACGCCAAGAATCACCCGACGCTCGACGCTTTCGAAAAGCAGTCTGGGATTGCGGTCAAGTACGACGTCGCGGTCGATGACAACAACACCTATTACGGCAAGGTCAAGGATCAACTCGCGCTTGGCCAGGACATCGGGGCAGACTTGGTCTGCCTTACTGACTGGATGGTCAGCCGGCTCATCAAGCTCGGCTACGTGCAGAACTTCGATCTCTCGAAGATCCCGAACGCCAAGAACCTGACACCGTCGCTCCAGAAAGTCGATTTCGACCCGGGTCGTAAGAAGTCATTGCCCTGGCAGGGCGGTTTCGCCGGTATCTGCTGGAACAAGGACAAAGTGCCCGGCGGCCTGAAGTCGGTCAACGACCTGTGGGACAAGTCCCTCAAGGGACGCGTCGGGGTGCTGTCGGAGATGCGAGACACGATTGGCCTCATCATGGCGCAGGCAGGAGTGGACATCTCGAGCAAATGGGCAGACGCCAAATTCGATAACGCGATCGACGTATTTCGCAAGCAGGTCAGCGACGGGCAAATCCGCAACATCAAGGGCAATGCCTACACGGAGGACCTGAAGAGCGAGGACACGCTCGCCGCGATCTGCTGGTCTGGCGACATCACGGCGCTCAATACCGAAAACGCCACCAAGAATGCCGACGCCGCGGACAAGTGGCAGTTCGCCATTCCAGAAGCCGGCGGCTCCCTGTGGAACGACAACTTCATCATCCCGATCGGCTCTCCGAAAAAGTCTGACTCGGAAGAACTCATCAACTACTACTACCAGCCGGAAGTCGCGGCTCAGGTGGCCGCCTGGGTCAACTACATCACCCCGGTGGTCGGTGCGAAGGAGGCGATGCAGGCCATCGATCCCGGCCTCGCGGACAATCAGCTGATCTTCCCCGATGAGAAGACACTGGCGAGTGTGAAAGTCTTCCGCACTCTCACCGGTGCGGAGGAAAGTAAATTCGGCGCCGCTTTCCAGGCCGTTCTGTTGGGATCTTGATGGCCTCGGGAGCGTTCGCCGAGTCCGGCGCTGACCTCGAGCTGGTGGGTATCCAGAAACGGTTTCCCGGTTTCACCGCGATCGAAGAGATGAATCTGGTCATTCCGGCCGGATCGTTTTTCGCTCTGCTCGGGCCATCCGGGTGCGGTAAGACCACCACTCTCCGTCTCGTCGCGGGGCTAGAGGAGGCCACCGCCGGTCGCATCCTCATTGGGGGTAAGGACGTCACAGACACCAAGTCGTTCCAGCGTCCGGTGAACACGGTCTTCCAGAGCTATGCCCTGTTTCCGCACATGTCGATCATCGACAACGTTGCGTTCGGTCTCCACCGTCGCAAGATTGCGGATGCCTCGACGAAGGCCCATGAGGCGCTGCGGCTGGTCGAGCTCGACCACCTCGCCACACGTCGTCCCTCGCAACTCTCCGGTGGGCAGCAGCAGCGCGTTGCTCTCGCGCGTGCGATCGTCAACCGCCCGGCCCTCCTGCTGCTCGATGAACCGCTCGGCGCGCTCGACCTCAAGCTCCGCCGCCAGATGCAGCTCGAACTCAAGTCGATCCAGGAGGAGGTCGGCCTCACCTTCCTGCACGTGACCCACGACCAAGAGGAGGCCATGACCATGGCCGACACTGTCGCGGTGATGAATAAGGGTCGCATCGAGCAGCTCGGGTCACCCGAGGTGCTTTATGAGCTTCCCCGCACGGCCTTCGTGGCCAACTTCCTCGGCCAGTCGAATCTCTTCACCGGGCCGGTGGGCGGCACCACCGCCGACAGCATCTCCGTCGACATCGAGGGCTGCAAGATCGTCGTACCGAAGTCGCGCGCGCAGCGTCACTCGGGTCATGTAACCGTCGGGGTTCGGCCGGAGAAGCTCACTCTCCATCTGTCCGAGCCGGCGTCGGCTGCCGGTACTAACATCCTCGGACCGGGGCGGGTTATCGACGTCTCGTTCAGCGGCGTGAGCACCCAATACATCATCGCGATTCCCGGCCACGGATCCGTCGTTGTATTCGTGCAGAACACCGGGGCGGGCCCGTCGGTCACCGAGGGCGCGGAGGCGTGGGTCTCCTGGAATGTCGAGCACGGGTTCGGCCTCGAAGACGAAGCTCCTGCCGAACCGCGTTTCGATGCGGACACGGACACCGCGACGATCGCCGTGCAGAAAAAGCGGTCGCTCATGTCGGAGCTCAGGGGAGCATAAGTCCATGGCATTCTCCGCATTCGCCACGGGCACCACGCAAGAACAGGCCCCGCGGCGCAAGAGCCGCATCGCCCTGTTGTTGCTGCTTCCGGGCATCCTCTATCTCGTGTTGTTCTTTCTCGTGCCGCTTGTATCACTGGTAATCACGTCGTTGCAGTCGCCGTCGGCTCTCGGAGACATTGGCCAGTACCAGACGGGCTTTGACTGGCAGAACTACGTCACCTCCATCACCCAGTACGGCGGCCAGATTCTGCGGTCGTTCTTTTACGCGGTACTCGCGACAGTATTCGCCCTGCTGTTCAGCTATCCACTCGCCTACTTCATCGGGGTGAAGGCGCGCCCCTGGCCTCTCCTGCAGAACCTCATGCTCGTACTCGTGATCGCTCCGTTTTTTATCAGCTTCCTGCTGCGCACCCTGGCGTGGAAGTCGCTGCTCTCGGACGAATCGGGCTTCGTGACGGGGCTCAAAGCGCTCTCATTGCTCGCTCCGGATGCTCACGTCACCGGCACCCCGGTCGCTGTCGTCTTCGGGCTCACCTACAACTTCATCCCGTTTATGACGCTTCCGCTGTACGCGGCACTCGAGCGGCTCGACACCCGCTATCTCGAAGCGGGAAGCGACCTCTATGCCCATCCATTCACTGTCTTTCGTACGGTGACCATCCCGCTCTCGATGCCCGGCATCGTCTCGGGGGTGCTGCTCACTTTCATCCCCGCGGCCGGCGACTACGTGAATGCCAGTCGAGAGTTTCTCGGCGGCACCGGTACGTCAATGATTGGAAACGTGATCGAAAGCAACTTCCTGGTGCTGCTCAATTACCCTGCCGCAGCGTCGTTGTCGATCATCCTCATGGTCGTGATCCTCGCGATCGTCACCGTGTATGTGCGCCGGAGTGGAACGGAGGATCTGCTGTGACCGTGCAGGAAGGGCTCGCCATCGCATCGGCGGTCGACACGCCGAAGAAATCACGTGGACCGCGAACGCGCTTCAGCCTCGGAAGCTGGCTGCTGCCGGTCTACACGGCGCTCGCGCTCGTTTTCCTTCTCATCCCGATCGCCTACACGTTCATTTTCTCCTTCAACGACTCGATCAAGTCGAACATTTCTTGGCGCGGGTTCACCCTCAATAACTGGATAAACGTCTGCGATGCGCAGGATGTGTGTTCTGCCTTCGGCAACAGCATCCTGATTGGCATCACTGCCACGCTCATTGCCACCACCCTCGGTACGATGATCGCCATCGCGCTCGTACGTTATCGATTCCGCTTCCGGTCGGGCATCAGCCTTCTGCTGTTCCTCCCGATGGCGACTCCCGAGGTGGTACTGGGCGCCGGTCTCGCCGCCGAGTTCCTCGGCGCGGGAGTGGAGAAGGGCCTGGTGACCATTATCATCGCCCACACAATGTTCTGCATCAGCTTCGTGGTGGTCACGGTGAAGGCGCGCGTCTCAAGTCTCGATCCTGCCCTCGAGGAAGCCGGGCGTGACCTGTACGGATCGCCAGCCCAGGTTTTCTGGCGGATCACCTTCCCGCTGCTGCTCCCGGGTATCATCGCGGCGGCGCTGCTGTCGTTCGCCCTGAGTTTCGACGACTTCATCATCACTTTTTTCAACTCCGGATCGGCCACCACGTTCCCCAAATACGTGTACATCGCGGCCTCCCGCGGGATTCCGGCCGAAGCGAATGTGATCGCATCGGCAGTCTTCCTCATTGCCATCATTCTCGTCGTCTCGCAGCAGGTCAGCGCTGCGGTACGTCGAAAGCGCCTCGAGAGGGTTGGCTAATGCACTATCACGACCGAGTTCGTCTTGCCGGGCTCTGGCAGAGCGAGATCGACCTGTTCCGCGCGGCACGCCCGCGCTCGGCAGAGCTGTTCGACCAGGCGACACCGCATCTGCCCGACGGCGTTCCGATGCTCTGGATGGCCAAATGGCCTGGCCCCTGGCCCGTCTACGTCGAGTCCGCCGGCGGTTCACACTTCGTCGATGTCGACGGTATCGACCACGTGGACCTCTGCTTAGGCGACACCGGCGCAATGTGTGGACACGCGCCGGCCGCCACTGTCGCGGCCATCTCCGCGCAGCTCGCGAAGGGGTCAACCTTCATGCTGCCGACGGCGGATGCTGCTGCCGCTGCCGGTCTGCTGGCCGAGCGCTTCGGGGTGCCGGCCTGGCAATTCAGCCTCTCTGCCACCGATGCCAACCGCAGCCTGATCCGTTACGCCCGCCAGGTGACCGGTCGGCCAAAGATCGTCGTGCACGATTACTGCTACCACGGCACCGTTGACGAGGCCTATGCCACCCTCGATGAATCGGGCGCCGTCGTCGAACGACGAGGCACGATCGGAGCGCCGGTACCACCCTCTCTCACCACCGCTGTCGTTCCGTTCAATGACGTTCCCGCGCTCGAAGCGGCTTTTGCCACCGGCGAGATCGCGGCGATGCTGATGGAGCCGGCGCTCACCAACATTGGAATCGTTCTTCCCGACCCGGGGTATCACTCGGCCGTTCGGGAACTGTGCACCCGCTACGGGGTGATCCTGATCATCGATGAGACGCATACTTTGTGCGCGGGTCCTGGCGGAATGATCGCTCGCGATGGTCTCGATCCCGATGCGGTGGTCGTCGGCAAGAGCATCGGTGGAGGTATTCCCGCTGCGGCATATGGCATGACGGCGTCGTTCTCCGCGCTCGTACGCGACTCACTCGACCTCGAGGACATCGACGTCGGGGGAGTCGGCGGCACTCTCGCGGGCAATGCAGTCTCGCTCGCGGGCATCCGCGCGACCCTGTCAGAGGCGCTGACCGCAGAGGCGTTCCCCGGCATGATTGATCGCGCAACCGAGTGGACCGTCGGCGTGCAGTCGGCGCTCGACGAGTTTGACGTGCCCTGGCAGGTCACCCAGCTCGGTGCCCGCTCCGAATACAGCTTCCGGGCCACCGCGCCGCACGACGGTGCCGAGGCTGCAGATGCTGACGATTTTGAGCTGCAGCAGTACCTTCACCTGCATGCCCTCAACCGAGGCATCCTGATCACGCCGTTTCATAACATGGCGCTCATGGCACCGAGCACCACGGCGGCAGACGTCGAGCGGCACACTGTCGCGTTCCGCGAGGCGGTCGTCAGCCTCTACGCCTGAGGGTGGCGCAGGCGGTTCACCGGGCGGCGCACGCCTGTGGTCGCCCGGCCTACTTTCCGCGCACGAGCTCCGACACGCGGATAACTCCGACCGGAAGCCCGCCGCCGAGCACCTTCTCCGTGGTCAGCGTCCCGACCCGATCGGCATCCTCCACCGAAATCGCCCCGATCGAAGCGAGCAGCTGGAGAGCCACGAGAGATGTCGCCCTGGCGCTACCATCGAGCATCTTCAGGGCGACGGCCGTTCCATCCGCCGCTCCCATCACGATCACCCCTTCGGCTCCTCCCTTGGTGAGAAGGCCGAGCTGTTCAATCACCACGGTGTTTGCCCGGCCCGGTCCGTCGATGGCCCAGGGGTCTGCCAGAACCGCGGCCGCGAGCAGCGCGGCGGAACCATCCCGAGCCGCCGAGACCCGACCGACGGCAATCGCGAGTCCGCGCAGAGTGGTGGCAAATACCGGGGCGCCGCAGCCGTCCACGCCAACCTGTCCGATCGGCTCCCCGGTGAATTCCTCCACCGTGTCCCGGATCAGTTGTTGCAGCGGATGCTCCGGGGCAAGGTAGTTCGCGCTGGGCCAGCCGTTCTCCACGCAGGCCAGCAGGAACGCGGCATGCTTGCCGGAGCAGTTCATCGTGACGCGGGCGGGAGCGGATGCCGCGGACCGCGATGCGCTGTCGAGCGGCCAATCCAGCGGACATTGCAGCGCATCCTCGCCGAGCCCGGCTCGCGCCAGGAGCGAACGCACGATGTGCACGTGGGCCGCAGTCCCCGAGTGACTCGCCGTCGCGAGCACGAGTTGCGCCCCCGCGAGCGACACTCCCGATCGGAGTACCGCGATCGCCTGGAAGAATTTGAGCGACGATCGGCCGTAGACCAGAGCATCCGCGTCGCCAAGCGAGCGCACGATCGTGCCGTCGGGCGAGACGACCACCGCCGCACCGAGATGGCGCGACTCGTCGAGCCCAGACCGCGAGAGGATCGCCAGTTCGACGACGCCGGTGGGTCCGAGGGGGTGGCTCACAGTGTTGCGAGCGCGTCGTCGAGCACTCGGAGGGCTTCCTCCAGCAGCTCAGTTGAGATCGCGAGCGAGGGCAGGAAACGGATGATGTTGCCATAGGTGCCCGCGCTGAGCAACAGCACCCCGTGCTGGGCTGCGAATGCCGTAATCGTGCCGACCGCGGCGGCGTTCGGCGTGTGGGTGCCCGGCTCGACCAGCTCGATGGCAATCATGGCGCCAATGCCGCGCACGTCTCCGATCACCGGGTAGCGCGCCTGCAGTGCGAGCAGGGCGGGCTTCAGAACGGCTTCGATCCGCGCTCCCTCTGCAAGGAGGTTCTTCGACTCGATCTCATCGAAGACGGCGATGGCGGCAGCCGCGGCGACGGGATTGCCGGCGAAGGTGCCCCCGAGGCCACCGGGGTGGGAGGCATCCATGATCTCGGAACGTCCGGTCACTCCGGCGATCGGAAGGCCGCCAGCGATCCCCTTGGCGCTCAGCACCATATCGGGCACGACGCCGAAGTGTTCGATGGCGAAATACCTTCCGGTGCGAGCCATGCCGCTCTGGATCTCGTCGGCGACGAACACGATCCCGTTGGCGGTGCACCACTCGCGAAGTACCGCGAAGTAGCCGTCGGCGGCAACGACGAAACCGCCCTCGCCCTGGATCGGCTCGACGACGAGGCAGGCGAGGTCGCTTGCACCGACGGACTTCTCGAGGTACGAGATGGTGCGGGCCGCGGCATCTGCACCGCTCAGTCCGTCGTGGAAGGGGTAGGAGTTTGGCGCGTGGTGCACGTCGCTCGCGAAGGGACCGAAGCCGAGCTTGTACGGCATGGCTTTGAAGGTCATCGCCATGGTGAGGTTGGTGCGACCGTGGTAAGCGTGGTCGAGCACGGCAACCCCGCTGCGCCCGGTGTATTTTCGCGCGATCTTCACGGCGTTTTCCACTGCCTCGGCGCCGGAGTTGAGCAAGACCGTCTTCTTTGCGAAGTCGCCGGGGGTGTGCTCGGCCAGGAGCTCGGCAACGCGCACGTAGCCCTCGTACGGGGTCACGGTGAACATCACGTGCGTGAACGCGGCGAGCTGGGCGGATGCCGCGGCGACGACGGCCGCGTCGGTATGGCCAATCGTCATGACGCCGATCCCGGCACCGAGGTCGATGAACTGATTGCCATCGACATCCACCACGATCGCCCCGTGGGCGCGCTCGATGAACACGGGGAGGGCGGACGCGACTCCGACCGGGATCACCGCGAGTCGCCTCTCCTGGAGCGCCTGCGACCGCGGTCCAGGAATCGCCGTGATGATGCGACGCTCCGGCATGATGTCAGAGGAGATCAGAGTGGGGGTGAGGATGTCGGTCATGACCAAAATTCTATCGCCGCCAGGGCGTAGCGTTCAGAGAGTGAATCACGAACATCACTTCACCGTCTCGCTCGAGTGGACCGGAAACCGTGGAACCGGAACGAGTGATTACCGGGCCTACGGGCGCGATCACGTCGTGCGCGCCGAAGGAAAGCATGAGATCAGCGGGTCGTCAGACCGGGTCTTCCACGGCGACGCCGATCGGTGGAATCCCGAGGAGATGCTCATCGCCGCGCTCAGCCAGTGCCACCTGCTCAGCTATCTCCATGTCGCCGCCAGCAATGGCGTGGTGGTGACGAACTACACGGATTCTGCCGCCGGCATCATGGAGCAGACGGCAGATGGCGGCGGCCACTTCACCTCGGTGACCCTTCGCCCGGTCGTGACCATCTCGTCGGGCGACCCCGACCGTGCCCTCTCCCTGCACCACGAGGCGAGCCTCAAATGCTTCATCGCCAATTCGATGAACTTCCCGGTGAGGCATGAGCCGCGGGTGGTTCTTCAAGAGAGATAGCGGGCCCGATAGCACGACATTCAGGGTTTGGTCAGCTTGATCAGGGGATATGCCCCCACACTTACGAGGTGAAGAAAACACTCTCGGTCCTCGCAATCGCCGCGTTCGCCTTTTCCCTGGCGGCGTGCAGCTCCTCTCCGTCGGCGGACGGCTGCACCCCAACGGCATCCGGGTCAAATTCGAGCAAAGTGACGGTCACCGGCAAGTTCGGTGCCGCACCAACGGTCAAGTTCGCCAATGGTCTGAGCACCAAGGAAACCGAACGCTCCGTGGTGATCGACGGCAAAGGTGAAGTCGCAAAGGCGAACGGCACCGTTGAGGTCGACTACACCGCCTACGATGGCGCTTCCGGCAAAAAAATCGATTCGACAAAGTATGAGAAGGGCGCGACGACGGCGTTCCAACTCAAGGAATCCAGCATCCTTCCCGGCATGATCAAGGGTCTCAAGTGCTCGCCGGCCGGCAGCCGAGTGGTCACGGTGATCCCGCCCGCAGACGCGTTCAAGGCCGCCGGCTCCGAGGGCCTCGGCGTCAAGGGCACCGATTCCCTCATCTTCGTCTTTGACGTCGTCAAGGTCACCGCCCCGGTCTCGGTGCTCCCGAAGGCGAATGGCGCTGCGCAGCCGGCGGTTTCGGGCCTGCCGACGGTGAAGCTTGCCGCGAAGGGCGAGCCGACCATCACCGTTCCGAAAGCCGACGCCCCCACGAAGCTCACAATCGAGGACCTCAAGAAGGGGACAGGGAAGACCGTGAAGGCTGGCGACACCGTCACCGTTCACTACACCGGAGTCGTCTGGGCTACGGGCAAGACTTTCGACTCCAGCTGGACTCGCGGCACTCCTGCGAGTTTCGCCACCACAGCAGTCATCCCTGGTTTCGGCAAAGCACTGGTCGGCCAGAAGGTCGGCTCGCAGGTGATTGCGGTGATCCCGCCCGCTGACGGCTATGGTGCGAAGGTGCCACCGAACCAGACCGACATCACGCCGACGAGTACCCTGGTGTTCGTCGTCGACATCCTCGCCACCTCTTAGGCAGCACCGGCGAACGGGCTAACGTAACCACATGCGCCGCGTCATCATCCTTGGGTCGACCGGGTCGATCGGCGTGCAAGCGCTGGAGGTAATCGCGGCGAATCGTGAGAGCTTCGAGGTGGTCGGCCTCGCCGCTGGATCGCAGCGTGCCACCCTCGAGTCCCAAGCGGCGGTGTTCGGCGTCGAGCACATCGCTCTCGGCGAGAGGGAAGCCGAGCAACTCGTGCGAACCGTCCAAGCGGACGTCGTGCTGAATGGCATCACGGGATCGGTAGGCCTCGGCCCGACCCTGGCGGCGCTGGAGGTGGGGGCAACACTCGCCCTCGCCAACAAGGAGAGCCTGATCGTCGGTGGCGAGCTCGTGATGGGCGCCGCCTTTCCCGGCCAGTTGGTGCCCGTCGATTCGGAGCATTCCGCGATCGCGCAGGCGTTGCGGGCCGGCACGGCCGCGGAGGTGCGCCGACTCGTGCTCACAGCATCCGGCGGGCCGTTCCGCGGGCGCAGTCGGGAGTCGCTGCGGGACGTGTCGCCGCGTGAGGCGCTCGCGCATCCGACCTGGGACATGGGACTCGTGGTCACCACCAACTCGTCGACCCTTGTGAACAAGGGGCTCGAGATCATCGAGGCGCACTACCTGTTCGACGTGCCATACGACGATATCGATGTGACGGTGCATCCGCAGTCCATCGTGCACTCTATGGTCGAATTCGTCGACGGATCGACCATCGCGCAGTGCTCGCCGCCCGACATGCGGCTGCCGATCTCGCTCGGTCTCGACTGGCCGAATCGCGTGCCCGGCGTCGGGACGCCCCTCGACTGGACCACCTCAAGTACCTGGACCTTCGAGCCGCTCGATGCCGAGGCATTCCCTGCGGTGAATCTCGCGAAGCGAGTCGGGCGCGAAGGAGGGACCTTCCCCGCCGTGTTTAACGCGGCCAACGAACAAGCGGTGCTCGCCTTCCACGCCGGGCGGATCGGCTACCTCGATATCGTCGACACGGTCACCGCCGTGGTCGACGCGCATGACTCTACGGGCGTGTTGAGCCGCGAATCGCTCGCGGAAGCGGAGCGTTGGGCGCGGGCGGACGCCGATCGCCTAATCGGACTGCACTGATCGGACTGCGCTAATCGCCGTTGCCATGATCGCCTTTACCCGGGTCTTCGGTCTTGCCGGGTTTCACGTTGTTTTGTGCGGTGATTGCCGCCTGAAGGTCTGCGCGAACAAGGGCCATCGCTGCCGAGATACTGTCGTGGCGAGCCGCACTGATCTCGCCGCGCGCCCGGGCGTCCGCGAGCGTCACGGTGAGCTCGTCGAGGCGAGAGAGCGCCGCGGCCGGATCGCCGCCTGCAGCCGACGAGCTCACCGACAGCACGGCGGACTGGAGCCTGGAGGCAGCCGCTGACGAGTAGGACGAGGTCGTCGGGGTCGCGGCCGGCGCGCCGTTTCCAACGCAGCCGGTGAGCATGAGCGCACCGACCACCAGTCCCGCAAGCACGGTCGCGCGCCTCACGGGGCCACGCTCCGCTGCAGTTGTCGAAGATGGTCGCCCAGGGGTCCCGACACATCCGGATAGGCGACACTCGACGCGGCAGGCTTTGGCGACGGCGAGGTGCTGGATTCCGCGGGCCCCGTCGTGCCCGGGCGAGGCAGAGACAGGGCGAGTACGATCACGACGAGAAGGACAGCGGCAGCGGCTCCGATGAAGGCGAAGCGCCGTCGCCGAGAATGCGTCGTGGGGGACGCGGGAGTCGCGTTCAATGTCGGCGGGCCGAGGACCACCGTCGGATCAAGCCTCTCCGTCGCGGCGAGCACCATCGTCGGAGCGTACTCGTCGGGAGTGGGCAGTAGCTTCGTGGGGTCAAGGTGCTCGGTCGAAAGCAACACAGTCTCCTGCTGCTCGGTGCCGGGGGCTGACGCCTCGAGAAAAGACGGCTCGAGAAGAGTCGCGGCAACGCTCGCAGCATCCGGCCGGTCTTGGGGCTGCCGAGCCGTCATTGCTGTCAGGAGCGTCCGCCAGGATTCGTCGATGGTGAGCGGGATCTCTGGTTCCCGGGCCAGCCGCGCGAGCACCGCCTCGATCGCGGTTCCGGGGAATGCCCTCAGCCCGGTGAGGCCCTCGAGCAACACAAGTCCGAGCGAGTAGACATCGCTCGCCGTCCCTACCATCGCGCCCTGCGCCTGCTCGGGACTCAGGTAGGTCGCGGTGCCGATCACGGTGCCAGTCGCCGTCATCCGCGCGTCGTCGAGCAGCCGGGCGATACCGAAGTCGGCGAGCTTGGCGAGTGGTGCACCGGGGGTGGAATGGTCGTGAGGAAGAAGAATGTTGCTTGGCTTCACATCGCGATGCACGACGCCCCGCCGGTGGATATACGAAAGAGCCCCCGCGACATCCGACCCGATCCGGGCAATAAGCGCTGCCCCGGGTGGCCCGTCGAGCAGCTTGGTGCGCAGGTCGATCCCGTCCACGAATTCGAGCACGAGGAACGCGCGGCCGTGATCGCCGACCCCACCCTCCGCGACAGCGTCGAACAGCGTGACGAGGCCGGGGGCGTTGAGCGAAGCGAGAAGCTGCACCTCGTCGCGCTGCCGACGCACGTCGTCTGCGTCCGCGAGTTCGGAACGGAACACCTTGAGGGCCACCGTTCGGCCGAGTGACTCATCGACGGCCCGAAAGACGGTCGCCATGCCGCCTACCCCCACGACCGATTCGATGCGGAAGCGGCCACCGACCATATCGCCGGCGGCGAATTCGGCGGTCGACGACCGGTTCGAATTAGTGCTCATTATTCCATTGTGCGCCATAGAAAATCACAAGCCACCCCACCGCCGACCCTCAGCCTCGGGCGGATACGCTGAGCAGCGTGGAAACCGTCTTGCTCTACATCCTTGGCATCGTGGTCGTTGTCATCGGCATCGCCCTGTCGATCGGTCTCCATGAGATCGGGCACCTCGTGCCGGCGAAGCTCTTCAAGGTGCGCGTCGGCCAGTACATGATCGGTTTCGGCCCGACGATCTTCTCGCGCAAGAAGGGCGAGACCGAATACGGCGTGAAAGCCATTCCCCTCGGCGGCTACATCTCCATGGCCGGTATGTACCCGCCGGCGAAGAAGGGCCAGACGTCGCGCACGTCCGGCACGGATGCATTCGCGCTCGAAGCGGAATACGAGACGGAATCCGCGGGCCGAACTGCCAGCACCGGCTTCTTCCAGACGATGGTGCAGGATGCCCGCACCCAGAGCGAGGACACGATCGAAGCCGGTCACGAAGACCGCGTCTTCTACAAGCTTCCCGTCTGGAAGCGCATCATCATCATGCTCGGTGGCCCGACCATGAACCTGATCATCGCGATCGTGCTGTTCGCCGTCTTGCTGTCGGGGATCGGAACCCAGGGGTACAGCACGACCATCGACTCGGTCAGCGCGTGCGTGGTGCCGGCGGCGAGCACGAGCGGGAAGTGTGCGGCGAGCGACCCCGTCGCACCCGCCGCGGCAGCGGGGATCAAGCCCGGCGACACGATCGTGTCCATAGACGGGGTCGCCATCACGAGCTGGGACCAGGAGACCGCGATCATTAAGCGATCTGCGGGCACAGAGCTTGCCATCGTCGTCGATCGAAGCGGCACGACCAGGACTCTCTCCGCGACGCCGATCGCCTCGAAGCGCTATGTGTTCGACGCGACCGGCAAGGCTGTCACCGATTCTGCGGGCAAGCCAGTGACCAAGTCCGTCGGCTTCCTGGGAATTGGGCCGAGCAAGACTCTACAGAGGCAGCCGCTCACCGCGGTGCTTCCCGCCGTCGGCTCGACCATCGCCGCCGATGCCCAGCTCATCGCGAACCTGCCGGTGAAGCTCTACGGTGTCATCCAGGCACTTGCGGGCACCGAGAAGCGCGATGCGAACGGCCCGATGAGCGTCGTCGGAGCCGGTCGGATCGCCGGGGAGATCGCCTCGACCACCCGGATCCCGTTCGCCGAACGGTTCTCCTACCTGCTGGGCATCCTCGCGTCGCTCAACATTGCCCTCTTCGCTTTCAATCTCATTCCGTTGCTTCCCCTCGACGGCGGTCATGTCGCCGGGGCCCTGTGGGAGGGCATCCGTCGATTCTTCGCGAAGCTGTTCAAGCGCAAGGATCCAGGACCTGTTGACATCGCGAAGCTCGTCCCGCTCACCTTCGCCGTCGTGCTGCTCCTCGGCGCGATGAGCGTGCTCCTGATCGTCGCCGATATCTTCAAGCCCGTCAGCCTGGGCTGAGGCTGAGGGCCGGCATCCAGAAGTCGTTCACGCGGCACGCGTAGAATTCCGAGCGTGCCAGCAATCAACTTAGGTATGCCCCTCGCCCCTCCTGTCTTAGCTCCTCGTCGAAAGACCCGTCAGATCTCAGTCGGCAAGGTGAAAGTCGGCGGTGATGCCCAGGTGAGCGTCCAGTCGATGACTACGACGCAGACCACCAACATCAATGCGACTCTCCAGCAGATCGCCGAGCTCACGGCGACCGGCTGTGACATCGTCCGCGTCGCGGTGCCGCACCAGGACGACGCGGATGTATTGCACATCATCGCGGGCAAGAGCCAGATCCCGGTGATTGCCGACATCCACTTCCAGCCGCGCTACGTCTTCACGGCCATCGACGCCGGTGTCGGCGCCGTGCGCGTCAACCCCGGAAATATTCGAAGATTCGATGACCAGGTCGGTAAGATCGCCGCCGCGGCCAAGGCGGCAGGCGTTTCGATCCGCATCGGAGTGAACGCGGGGTCACTCGAGCCGAGCATCATGCAAAAGTATGGCAAGGCAACGGCAGAGGCGCTGGTCGAGAGCGCGGTGTGGGAGGCGAGCCTCTTCGAAGAGCACGACTTTCACGACTTCAAAATCTCGGTGAAGCACAACGATCCGGTCGTGATGGTGAAGGCCTACCGACTGCTTGCCGAGCGCGGCGACTGGCCGCTCCATCTCGGCGTCACCGAAGCCGGCCCGGAGTTCCAGGGCACGATCAAGTCGGCGACGGCATTTGGGATCCTGCTCGGAGAGGGCATCGGCGACACTATTCGCGTCTCGCTCTCGGCTCCTCCGGTGACGGAAATCAAAGTCGGCCTGCAGATTTTACAGTCGCTCAACCTGCGGGAGCGCAAGCTCGAGATCGTCTCTTGCCCGAGTTGCGGACGAGCCCAGGTGGATGTTTACCAGCTCGCCAACGACGTCACCGCTGGCCTCGAGAAAATGACGGTACCCCTGCGTGTGGCTGTGATGGGTTGTGTCGTCAACGGTCCGGGGGAGGCCCGCGAGGCCGATCTCGGCGTTGCCAGCGGTAATGGCCGCGGCCAGATTTTCGTCAAGGGCGAGGTCATCAAGACCGTACCGGAGTCGGAGATCGTCGCCACCCTCATCGAGGAGGCTAATCGCCTGGCGGCGGAGATGCCGCCCGGTGCGGTCGGATCACCGGAGGTCGTTACGGCCTGAGCCGATCGCTTCGGTGCCAGTGGACCCCGTTCGGGTCGGAGTCCACCGGCGCTGATATGTCCGGAATGGACGCTGCTTTGGATTGCTCGAAGGCGTAAAACCCCGCGTCGAACGTGGCGGCTAAAATATTTACGTGCCCACTCGACTCTCCCAGCTGTTTGTCCGAACCCTTCGCGAAGATCCCTCCGATGCGGAGGTGACGAGTCACCGTCTTCTCGTGCGTGCCGGCTACATTCGCCGCCAGGGCCCAGGTATCTTCGCCTGGCTGCCGCTCGGCCTGAAGGTTAAGCGCCGCATCGAGTCGATCATCCGTGAAGAGATGGAGGGCATTGGCGCCCAGGAGGTGCACTTCCCCGCGCTGCTGCCGCGCGAAGCCTACGAACTCAGCGGTCGCTGGGAAAAGTACGGCGACGGAATCTTCCGGCTTAAGGACCGAAAGGGGGCGGATTATCTTCTTGCTCCGACGCACGAAGAGGTCTTTACCCTGCTAGTGAAAGATCTCTATTCGTCATACAAAGAACTTCCTCTCGCGATCTACCAAATCCAGGACAAGTACCGGGATGAGGCTCGTCCTCGCGCCGGGCTGCTCCGCGGTCGCGAATTCACGATGAAAGACGCCTACTCGTTCGATTACACCGATGCCGGTCTCGACCTGTCGTACCAAAAGCAGCGCGATGCCTACGAGCGCATTTTTACGCGACTGAGCCTCGACTATGTGATCGTCAAGGCAGACAGCGGGCTCATGGGCGGCGCACGCAGCGAAGAATTCCTGCACCCGACACCGATCGGTGAAGATACTTTCGTACGCTCTGCCGGCGGATACGCGGCCAATGTTGAAGCGTTCGAGACTCTCGTTCCCGAGGCGATTTCCTTCGACGGACTTCCCACGCCCGAGGTCTTCGATACTCCCGACACGCCGACTATCCAGACCCTCGTCGACGTGGCGAACCGAGATCATCCCCGCGCGGCTGGCCGGCCGTGGACTCCCGCCGACACTCTCAAGAACGTCGTGCTCGCCCTGGTCAATCCAGACGGATCCCGCGAGCTGGTCGTCGTTGGACTTCCCGGCGACCGCGATGTCGACCTCAAGCGCGCAGAGGCAGCATTCGCCCCGGCAGACGTCGAAGCAGCGAACGAGGACGACTTCGCGCGCCATCCGGGACTCGTGAAGGGCTATATCGGCCCATGGACTCCGGGTGGTGCGGCGCTCGGTGCCGGCCAGGAAATCGATCCGCTACTCACGAAGAAGGAGCGTGCTGCAGCAGAAGCTGCGGCCGCGGACGCCCCGCCTGTTTCGACAACCGGCATCCGCTTTCTCACCGATCCGCGTATTTCTGAGGGCTCAGTCTGGATCACCGGTGCCAACGAGAACGGGAGGCACGTGTTCGGCCTCGTCGCCGGCCGCGACTTCGTCTCGGACGGAACGATCGAGGTTGCCGAAGTTCAAGCGGGGGAGCCGGCACCAGACGGCTCCGGCCCGGTCGAGCTCGCCCGTGGAATGGAATTGGGGCACGTCTTCCAGCTTGGCCGCTTCTTTTCCGAGGCGCTCGGTCTCAAGGTTCTCGACGAGAACGGGAAGCTCGTCACCGTCACGATGGGATCGTACGGCATCGGCGTCACCCGAATCCTCGCGGTCATCGCGGAGGCGAACAACGACGATCGGGGCCTCATCTGGCCTCGCAATGTCGCGCCGTTCGACCTTCACATCGTGGCGGCCACCAAGGAGATCGAGGTGCTGGATGCTGCCGTCTCGCTTGCCAACGACTTCGAAAAACGGGGCTACGACGTGCTGGTCGACGAGCGGCCGAAGGTCTCGCCCGGAGTCAAGTTCGGCGATGCCGAGCTCATCGGTGTTCCGCTCATCGTGATCGTCGGTAAGGGATTTGCCGACGGGATGGTCGAGCTCTGGGACCGCCGCACGGGCGTGAAGACACCGGTCGCCCTGGCCGACGTCGTCGAGGCAGTGGCCGCGCTGGACTGAACGGGCACAGGCTGGGCTCCTGCCCTGCCTCCTACGTGACCTTTGAGCCCGGCCTCCGGCTCGGCTTTCAGCTCGCCAGCGGGTGAAAATGGCGCATCCCGACTCGCCGTGGCGCCAATTCTGCCCGGTCGAAGCGCAGCCAAACGAGAGATGACCCGAGGCCGGGGCGACGCGCCTCACCCTGCTAGCTTAGAAGCAGACTTCGTGCGCGCGACTGCAGTGCACGACATGACAACCGAAAATAGTGGAGGCCCTCAGTGGACATCGACCTGAGCGTGCTGCGCCTCATGGAGCGTGAGCGCGAAATTCCGTTCGACGAACTCGTGGTGATCATCGAGCAGGCCATCCTTACGGCCTACCTCAAGCACACCGAGACGCCAGAAGCCAAGGACGGCAACGCTCATGCGCGGGTAACGCTTGACCGCAAGTCGGGACACGTGAGTATCTTCGTGCCAGAGTTGAACGACGAGGGCGAAGTGATCGGTGAGGCGGAGGACGTGCCGGAGGACTTCGGCCGCATCGGCGCCTTCGCCGCGAAGCAGGTCATCAACCAGCGCCTGCGGGACATCGGCGACGACAAGGTGCTGGGTGAGTTCAAGGGCCGCGAGGGCGACATCATTGCCGGGGTGATCCAGCAGGGTCCGAATCCACGAATGATCCACGTGGACCTCGGCGTAATCGAGGCCATTCTTCCGCCGGAAGAGCAGGTGCCCGGCGAGGTCTACGCCCACGGCTCCCGTATCCGCGTCTACGTCACGAGCGTGAGCAGGGGGATGAAGGGTCCGCAGATTACGGTCTCGCGCACGCATCCCTCCCTTGTGCGCAAGCTATTCGCCCTCGAGGTGCCCGAGATCGCGAGCGGTGTCGTGGAGATCGTCTCACTCGCCCGCGAGGCCGGCCATCGCACCAAGATCGCGGTGCGGGCAAACGAGCCGGGCGTCAACGCTAAGGGTGCCTGCATTGGTGAAATGGGGCAGCGTGTGCGTGCCGTCACCGCCGAGCTCAACAACGAGAAGATCGACATAGTCGACTACAACGCGGACCTCGCTACCTTCGTTGGTAACGCACTCTCGCCCGCGAAGGTCACTTCGTCCTACGTGATCGACGCGTCCACCAAAGCCGTGCGCGCCCTCGTGCCGGACTACCAGCTGTCGCTCGCCATCGGCAAGGAGGGCCAGAATGCCCGACTCGCGGCCAAGCTCACTGGCGCGCGCATCGACATCCAGCCCGACTCGATCCTCGACCAGGACTGACTCCGGTCGGGGCGTTGGGAGGCGGATGCCGCGGCGTGCTGTTGCGGAAGGGGATAAGATGAATCCCGTTAGAACCTGTCTCGGCTGCCGCGAACGTGCTGACAGATCCTTCCTCGTGAGGGTAGTTGCTCGTGATGGCGAAGCTGTTGTGGATGTTTCCGCAATACTTCCCGGCCGGGGCGCCTGGGTGCATCCGACAACCCGCTGTGTTGAAACGGCGATCGCTCGCAAGGCGGTCGCCCGTGCTCTTCGAGCGGATGGTGCACTGGGAACAGCAGGGCTTCTGACGGTACTAACACCGCACGACACAGTCGGCGTTCCATCCGGAACGCCCTAACGAACAGGCTGATTGACCAATGGACAACTAATGAGCGGCTCGAAATGAGACCCGTCCACAATTAAGGCCTTCTCCTGATCGGGAGTCGGCCCGACAAGGAGAACACTGTGGCAAAACCACGCGTGCATGAGATCGCAGCAGAACTCGGCATTGACAGCAAGAAAGCCCTTGAGAAACTCAAGGAAATGGGCGAGTTCGTCAAGGGACCGTCCTCCAGCATCGAACCTCCGGTTGCCCGCAAGCTGCGTGCAGCCCTCGCAGCCGATGGCATTCAGGCGCCCGAGAAGCCAGCAGCCCCGGCCGCCCCGCCCCGCCCCGCCCCCGTCGCCGAGACCCCCGTTGCTCCGGCTCCTGCCCCGGCGGCTCCCACCGCGCCGGTCGTCGAGACCCCCGCGGCTCCTGCAGCGCCAGCCGCTCCGGCGGCCGAGGGATCCAGCATCCCGCGCCCCGGTAGCGCACGCCCCGGGAACAACCCCTTCGCGAGCACCCAGGGTATGCAGCGTCCCGGCGCTCCCCGCCCTGGCAATAACCCGTACGCGTCGACGCAGGGCATGAACACCCGCCCGGCGGCCTCGCCGACCGGCATCCCGCGCCCGTCTGCACCCCGTCCGGGAGCTCCGCGCCCCGGAGGACCTGGCCAGGCAGCGCAGCGTCCCGGTGGATTCGGACAGCGTCCGGCCGGAGCCGGAGGCTTCCGTCCCGGTGGAGCCGGCGGGGCACGTCCCGCCGGTGCCGGTGGATTCCGTCCGGGTGGTGCTCCGGCGGGAGCTCCCGGCTCGAACTTCGGTCCGAATCGCCCCGCGGGCGGTGGCGGTCGCGGTCGTGGACCCGGCGGTGGTACCGCTGGTGCTTTCGGTCGCGGTGGCGGCAAGAGCAAGGCCCGCAAGTCGAAGCGCACGAAGAGGGCAGAATTCGAACTTCGCGAAGCCCCATCGCTCGGTGGCGTCAGCGTTCCCCGCGGCGATGGCAAGACATCCATCCGCCTGCGTCGAGGCGCCTCCATCACCGACTTCGCCGACAAGATCGACACGAGTCCCGGAAACCTGGTGACCGTGCTGTTCCACCTGGGGCAGATGGCCACCGCGACCGAGTCCCTCGATGAGGCGACCTTCGATATTCTCGGCGAGGAGCTCGGCTTCAAGATCGAGATGGTCTCGCCCGAGGATGAGGACCGCGAACTGCTTAGCGGCTTCGACATCGACCTCGACCAGGAACTGGACGACGAGACCGACGACGACCTCGAGGCCCGCCCTCCCGTTGTCACCGTCATGGGTCACGTCGACCACGGAAAGACGCGCCTTCTCGACGCGATCCGCAACGCCAACGTCGTCGCCGGGGAAGCGGGTGGAATCACCCAGCACATCGGTGCCTACCAGGTGCTCACCGAGCACGAGGGCATCGAACGCGCCATCACCTTCATCGATACCCCTGGTCACGAGGCGTTCACCGCCATGCGCGCCCGAGGTGCGCAGGTTACCGATATCGCCATCCTCGTTGTTGCGGCGGATGACGGAATCATGCCGCAAACGATTGAGGCGCTCAACCACGCGCAGTCAGCCGGAGTGCCGATCGTGGTCGCGGTGAACAAGATCGACAAGGAGGGGGCAAACCCCGCCAAGGTGCGCCAGCAGCTCACCGAGTTCGGTCTCGTTGCCGAGGAGTACGGCGGGGACACGATGTTCATCGACGTCTCTGCTCTCAACAAGATCGGTATCCCCGAACTTCTCGAGGCAGTGCTTCTCACGGCGGATGCCGGACTCGACATGCGCGCAAACCCCAACAAGGACGCACGCGGTATCGCCATCGAGGCCAAGCTCGACAAGGGACGTGGTGCGGTCGCGACCGTGCTCATCCAGTCGGGAACTCTCGAGGTCGGAGATGCGATCGTCGCCGGGACCGCCTACGGACGTGTTCGTGCGATGTTCGATGAGAACGGCACGGCAGTCGAATTCGCCACGCCCGCCCGCCCGGTCTCGGTGCTCGGACTCACGTCCGTTCCCCGCGCCGGTGACACCTTCCTCGTCACCGACGATGACCGCACCGCCCGCCAGATCGCCGAAAAGCGCGAAGCAGCAGAGCGCAATGCTCTGCTCGCCCGCAGCCGCAAGCGCATCAGCCTCGAGGACTTCACCAAGGCCCTCGAAGACGGCAAGGTCGAGTCGCTCAACCTCATCATCAAGGGTGACGTCTCCGGTGCCGTCGAGGCACTCGAGGAATCGTTGCTCAAGATCGAGGTGGACGACAGTGTGCAGTTGCGTATCATCCACCGCGGCGTTGGTGCGATCACCGAGAGCGATGTCAACCTCGCGACAATCGACAACGCGATCATCATCGGATTCAATGTTCGTCCCGACACGAAGGCGCGCGAGCGTTCGGCTCGTGAGGGTGTGGATGTGCGTTTCTACTCGGTCATCTACGCTGCCCTCGAGGACGTGGAGAATGCTCTCAAGGGAATGCTCAAGCCCGAGTTCGAAGAGGTGCAATCCGGCGTCGCCGAGATCCGCGAGATCTTCCGTTCCTCCAAGTTCGGAAACGTTGCCGGTGTCATCGTGCGCAGTGGAACCATCACTCGCAATGCGAAGGCCAGGGTCATCCGCGACGGTGTTGTGGTCGGGGACAACCTGGCCATCGAGTCGCTGCGTCGGTTCAAGGACGACGTCACCGAGGTGCGCACGGACTTCGAGGCTGGTATCGGTCTTGGTAAGTTCAACGACATCCAGATGGGTGACGAGATCGAAACGATTGAAATGAAGGAAAAGGTCCGCGTCTAAGTTCGACGACGGCCTCCGGAGGAGGCAACCAGCACAGAGGCGGAGCTACGCAAGCCTCTTTAGCTGGTCGCCTCCTCCGGGCGCCTCGAGCCGTGAGGCACGAAAAAAGGAAAAAATTATGGCCGATCCGGCTCGCGCCGCCAAGATGGCGGACCGCATCAAGGTGATCATCGCGAAGACTCTCGAGCGCGGGCTCAAAGACCCGCGGCTGGGATTCGTGACGATCACCGACGTGAAGGTGACCGGCGACCTGCAGCACGCCTCGATCTTCTACACCGTCTACGGCTCCGATGAGGAACGCACGAATTCCGCGGTGGCTCTCAAGTCGGCGACCGGCATGCTGCGCAGCGAGGTCGGCAAGAACATCACCGCACGGCTCACGCCGTCGCTCGAGTTCATCGCCGACGCCGTGCCAGAGAACGCCAAGCACATCGAGGCGCTCCTTGCCGAGGCGGCCAGCCGCGACAGCGAGATCGGCGGCCTGCGAAGCACGGCAAAGTATGCGGGCGACGAAGATCCCTATGTGAAGCCGCGGGTTATCGCCGACGACGAGGACTAGCGCCTTCCGGCAGTGTGCGCGGGTATGCGTGCACGCCCCGGTGAAGCACGCCGGATATCAAGGGAGGGCAGGAGCCGGAGCGGATGCTATTTCAGCAGTCGTGACAGCACTCGGTCGGCGAGTTTCTTGCCACCGGTCTGGCAGGTCGGACAGTACTGCAGGGTCGAATCGGCGAAGATCACCTCTCGGATGATGTCGCCGCAGACCGGGCAGGCTTCTCCCGTGCGTCCGTGTACCTGCAGCCCGGATTTCTTCTCGCGCTTCAACTGAGATGCCGTGAGTCCACCCGAGCGCGAAATCGCCCCCCGCAGCGTCGACTGCACAGCGGCGTAGAGGCGAGCGGTCTCATCGGCTGTCATCGCCGCCGGTTTGAACGGCGACATCTTCGCGGTATGCAGAATTTCGTCGGAGTACGCATTGCCGATTCCCGCGATGTTCGACTGGTTGCGAAGCACGCCCTTGACCTGCGCTCGCCTGGAGCGCGCGAGGATTGCCGCGAAGACCTCTTCGGTGAACTGCGGTTGCAGGGGATCCGGCCCGAGCCGCGCGATACCCGGCACGAGCGCGGGGTCGGTCACGACGTAGAGTGCGAGACTTTTTTTCGACCCAGCCTCTGTGATGTCGAGGCCCGATCCATCGTCCAACACGAGCCGCGCCGCCAGCGGACCACCACCGAGTCGGCTCGGCGGCGGAGGTGGGCCGTCGCGCCAGCGGATCCAACCCGCGCGGGCAAGGTGGATGATCACGTGAAGAACGCCAGCGGCCGCAGTGGAACAGGTGATGTCGAGGAATTTCCCCTGCCGCGACACGCCATCGATCGTCGCCGCGGTGAGAGCGGAAGGCTGCGGATCGAAGGTCTTCAGTGCCGCGAACGACACGATGTCGAGTGAGGCGATGATGCGACCACCGAGGCGGGAGTCGAGATCGGTCACGAGGGCATGGACTTCGGGCAGCTCTGGCACGCCTCCAGTGTCCGCCTGTGCGCGGACATTGTGAAGGGCGGGTCAGCTGGGCAATTCGTAACCGGTTTCGGCCGACCCGACGACCAGCCCGTCGGCGAGCAGGCCGGCGAGACACCGGGAGCGTTGTGAGTCATCCGCCCACAGCAGGTCGAGCTCCGATGCCTGCACCGGAACATCCGAGGCCCGCAGCTCGGCCAAGAGAAGGCCGCGCACCTGTCGATCCGAGCCGTCGAACTTCTTCTGTATCGGCTTGCGCAGCCCCAAATAGGGTGGGTAGCCGGCGGCTCGCCATACGCAGACGGCCGCGAGCGGACACTCGTTGCAGCGCGGGGAGCGGGCCGTGCAGACGATGGCCCCCAGCTCCATCGCGCCGGCATTGAAGAGCCGCGCCCCCTCGAGGTCGGCCGGCAGCAGGGTGTCCATGGCTGCCAGATCACGTCGCACCGAGGGCGGCCCCGCCTCGGCGTCGCCGTCGATCGCGCGAGCGATCACCCGTCGAACATTGGTATCGACCACCGGATGCCGGTCACCATAGGCGAACACCGCCACCGCGCGCGCGGTGTAGTCACCGATGCCGGGCAGGGCGAGCAGTTCGGAAACATCGCGAGGCACGACCCCGCCGTGTCGCTCCACGATGGCGACGGCTGCAGCGTGAAGGTAGAGCGCGCGTCGGGGGTAGCCGAGTCGGTCCCAGGCGCGCACCGCTTCTCCCGATGGCACGGCGGCGAGGGCCGCAGGATCTGGCCATCGCCGCAGCCACTCCTCGAGACGGGGGATCACCCGGCTGACCGGCGTCTGCTGCAGCATGATCTCGCTCACCAGGGTGCCCCACGCGCTGAATCCCGCACGCCGCCAGGGCAGGTCACGACTGTTGGCCACGAACCATTCGGCGACGGCGCTCGCGATACTCACCCGTCCACTCTACGAACCTCAGCTCCCGGGGAATACCGCAGCGTAGGGTTAGCGTATGGCCAGATGGCAGCCCGAAAAAAAGGACGCACTTGACGCACTCGCCGCCGAGATCGTCGCACTCTATGCGGGCGGCCGCGTCGTCGTCGCGATCGACGGGATGGATGGGGCGGGCAAGACCCACTTCGCCGACGATCTCGCCGTCGCTCTCACCGCGACCGGACGCTCGGTCTTTCGGGCATCCATGGATGACTTCCATCGCTCCCAGGCCGAACGTCATGCACGCGGAGCCGAGTCGTCGGACGGCTATTACCGGGACTCCTTCGACTACTCCACTTTTCGGCGCGTTCTTCTCGAGCCGTTCCGTATGGGCGGGAGCACCGCGTTCGTGACCGCAGCGTTCGACCACGTGCGCGACCTTCCCGTGCAGTCGAAGTGGCGCACCGGGCCGAAGGACGCGATGCTTGTGCTCGACGGTATCTTCCTCAACCGTCCGGAGCTCGCCGGGTTGTGGAACTACTCCGTGTGGCTCGATGTGACGCGAGAAATTGCCGAAAAGCGGATGCTCGACCGTGACGGCCCCACGGGGAACCCCGAGCGTTATCGGGGCGGGCAGGATCTCTACCTGTCCGAGGTGAACCCGCGCACCGCGGCCTCGAGCATCATCGACAACAGCGACTTCGATCATCCGCGGCGCATATTCGCCGACTCCTGCTGAGCTGATTCCCGCTTATCGTTATCTGGCTAGCGACCGAGCGGCTGACGCATGCGCTCGATCACCGTGGCGGTGGGGATGAACTCGCCGCTCCGCTCAACCTCGTGCACCAGGTCCACGAGTTCCGCGCTCACCGGAGTCGGCACTCCCACCGCCGCACCGCGCTGCACGACGGCACCGTTGAGATAGTCGATCTCGGTCGGCTGGCCGCGACGAATGCTCTGGAGCGTCGATCCTGGATTGGGCCGAGATCCCATCCGCCGCCTCATCCGCAGGGGAAGTAGTTGCCCGACCGAGGCAGGCAGGCGAACGAGTGCGGACAGTGTGCGGGGGGAGAGCCCCTGCAGGGGCGCGAACTCGATGCCACTCGCCCGCGCCACTCGCACGGCTTCGCGCATGGTCTCGGTCATGATGGCGCGCAGTTGTCGATCACCGATCACCTCCTGCACGCTGAGGCCGGTGGCGGCGGAAAGACCGTTGACGTGGTTGACGATGAGCTTCGTCCACTGGGCGCCCTCGAAGTTGTCGGTGAGCTCAACGGGCATTATCGCCCCGAGGATTTTCGAGGCGTAGAGGGCCGGAAGCACCGAGCCGCCAAGGAAGGTCGGACCGGTCGTCGTGACGGTGATGATGCCGGGGGAGAGATACGAAGCGGCGTAGAGGGCCAGCGCGCCGACGATGTCCGATCGGGGTGCCGCCTGCCGGGCAGAGTTGATCCCCTCCAAGCCGTTCTGCACGACGACGACAGGGATTCCGACGAGGAACTCGGCGTTTGCGCGGAGGGCGCCCCTGGCATCCTGGGCCTTTGTGGTGAGGAAGGCGATGTCGGGGGAGACGGTGAGGCTCTTGACCGCGTCAACCTGCACGGTGAAGTCTCCCCAGCCGCCGACGAGCTGAAGGCCAGTGCCCAGAAGGGCAGTCAGTTGCTCCCCGCGCGCGACAACCTGCACCTCGTGGCCGGCTCGCGCAAGAAGAGCGGCGATCGTTCCGCCGATTGCCCCTGCACCGATCACCGCTACCCTCATCTGGCGATCATAGCGAGCGATGCCAGTGTGGATTACCGGGGGCATCGGGGGCGCTTGATCCAGTGCGTGCGGCGTTCCGCGCGGCGCTCGCCGGTGACGCTGGGTTCTTCTCCGCGCGTATCGCTTTCTCCGCAAGGAAGGCGGCCTCACCGTGCTCGAATCGCAGAACCTCCTCGCGGGTGGCATGCTGATCACTACGATGATGGGGCTGCGGATGACGGATGACGGTGACCGCGATCCGAACGCAGCGGAGCTCCTCACGGCGGCTTTCCCGGCGAAGCTCGACTTGCTGCGCAGCCTCACCGGACCCGAGCGTGAGCTGAAGAGGGAGACCGAAGCGTGAGCGAAGCGCACGGCCGCAGCGGCATCCTGCTCATCGACAAGCCGGCCGGAATCACCAGTCACGATGTGGTCGCGCGCACCCGTAAACGCGCTGGCACCCGCAAAGTGGGGCACGCCGGCACACTCGACCCGATGGCGACAGGCCTACTCGTGCTCGGCATCAACAACTCGACCCGGCTACTCACCTCCCTGGTCGGACTCGACAAGGAGTATTTCGCCACCATCCGGCTCGGATCTGCCACGAACACCGACGACGCCGACGGCGAGCCGATCGAGGTTGCCGAGCCCGGACGGGTGGACGCACTCACCGCGGCCGCAGTTTCCGCCGCTCTCGTTCCTCTCACCGGCGCAATCAGGCAGGTCCCAAGCAGTGTGAGCGCGATCCGTGTCGACGGTAAACGGGCCTACACGCTCGCGCGCGAAGGGGAGATCGTCGAACTCGCTGCCCGATCCGTGACGGTCTCCGCGCTCGAGGTCCTCGGGTCGAGGCGTGAGGCCCACTTTTACGATCTCGATGTGCGGGTGCGCTGCAGCTCCGGTACCTACATCCGGGCGATTGCGCGCGATCTCGGCGCTGCGCTCGGCGTGGGTGGCCACCTCACGGCGCTGCGGCGCAGCATGATCGGGCCATTCAGCGTCGCGGATGCCGCGGACCTCGAGTCTCTCGACGTCGCCGCCGCCCTGATTGCGCCGGCCGCCATCGCGGCCGCACTGTTCCCGGTGTTCGCCCTCGACGCCGAGCAGGCCGTAGACCTGGGGCACGGTAAACGTCTCGTCGCCGAGCGCCCCGAGGGCCTCCCGGGACCTGTGGCCGCGATCGCACCCGACGGTCGCCTGGTTGGCCTGCTGGAGTTCACCGCGGGAATCGGCAAGCCGATAGTCAACTTCGCGCCCGACGTACTCACCGAGCCGGAGGTGGGAGAGTGATCGAGTGGTTCACCTGGCTGCAGGTCGGAGTCGCACTCATTGCGGGGCTGTTCTGCCTCGTGCTCGGCCTTCTCGGTCGCCAGCCCAACGATTATTCGCTCGGGGCGACACTGCTCGTCGAGCTTCTGCTTGTCGCCCAGCTGGTCGTAGCGATCGTGGCACCCTTCGTGGGAAATCCACCTCGCGGCAGCCTGCCGGAGTTCTACATCTATCTCGTGTCGGCGCTCCTCCTCCCCCCGCTTGCCGGATTCTGGGCCCTCCTTGAGCGAAATCGGTGGGCGACGGTCGTGCTCGGTGTGGTCTGTCTCGCCGTCGCGGTGATGGTCTACCGCATGTATCAGATCTGGGTCTTCCAAGTGGCCTAATCTTGAGGTGATGGCTGCCAAAACTTCTCCCCGCCCGGCGCGGGCCAGATCCCTCGGAATTGGACGGGTCCTCGTGGCCGTCTACGGCATTCTCGCCCTCGCCGCCACCGGGCGTTCGGTGTTTCAGATCATCGACCGGTTCGCCGAAGCGCCGCTCGCATTCTCGCTCTCCGCGCTGTCCGCGGTCGTCTACATCGTCGCCACGATCGCCCTCGTTGCTCCGGGAGCACCCTGGTATCGCGTGGCGCGGCTCACAATCGGATTCGAGCTCGTCGGCGTGCTCGTCGTTGGTACTATCAGCCTCGTCTCCCCTGGCCTGCTCGGACTCCACAGCATCAATCCGTTCGGACGGGAGGCGACCGTCTGGTCGGCCTACGGTCTCGGCTACCTGCTCATCCCGCTCGTGCTTCCGGTGCTCGGGCTGCTCTACCTGCGTGCGCGGCGTCCCGCATCGATCCCGACGGACGGGTCGGCATGAAGTTCTACCCCTCCCTCGGTGACGTGCCTGCCGGCTTCGGTCCTTCTGCCGTCACGATAGGAAAGTTCGACGGGGTTCACTCCGGGCATCGCAGCGTCATCGCCCGGCTGCGCCAGGAGGCCGCGGCGGCCGGGCTCGTGTCGACGGTGCTCACCTTCGACCGGCATCCGCTCGCCCTTCTGAGCCCGGGCTCGCACCCGGAGAGCCTGACGAGCAACGACCAGAAGCGCGCCGTGCTTGAGACGACCGGTATCGATGCCCTCGTGATGATCGAGTTCACGTATGACTTCAGCCTCAAAGAGCCGGAAGACTTCGTGACGGATGTGCTCGTGGCGGCCCTTCACGCAAAGCTCGTGTTCGTCGGACCCGACTTCCGGTTCGGCCATCGCGGACTCGGCACTGTCGAGTTGCTCAAACGCCTCGGTCACCTGCACGGCTTCGAGGTGCGGATGATCGAGGCCGTCCGTCCGCTCGGTGACCGGGTGATCTCCTCCACCTGGATCCGTGACCTGTTGGCCGAGGGGCGTGTCGCCGAAGCGGCGACCCTCCTAGAACGCCAGGCAAGCGTGCGCGGGATTGTGGTGCACGGGGAGCGCCGTGGCCGTGAGCTCGGGTATCCCACTGCCAACCTCGCCCGCGCAGTCGAGGGATTCGTGCCAGCCGACGGGGTCTACGCCGCCTATGCGACCGTCGACGGTCGCACCATTCCCGCAGCAGTGTCGATCGGCAACAACCCCACCTTCGTCGGGGTGCCCGACAAGCAGATCGAGGCCCACCTGCTCGACGAAGACCTCGATCTTTACGGTAAGACCATGGAGATCGCCTTCGTGGAATACATCCGCGGCATGGAGAAGTTTGCGAGCGTTGGCGAGTTGGTCGCCCAGATGACCCTCGACGAGGCCAGGGTGCGCGAACTGCTCGGGGTGTCGGCACGTACTACCCCGATCGGGCCGCGCGCGTAGCGGACCGGATCCACCGCTGGCTGGCTCGCGGGCAGCGCCAACGCTGGCTTCGGCGCCAAGCGAGTGATCAGCGTCGTTCGCGACCGGTCAGCTGACAACCTCGGTGCGGTGCACGAGCGCTGCGGCGCCGATGAGCGGTCCGTCGCTCGATAGCCCGGAGGGCACCACCCTCACCTTGGTGACGAAACCGAACTGCCAGCGCGTGGCGATTGCGGTGCGCATGTGGTCGAACAAGACCGGGGTCACCTGCGAGAAACCGCCGCCGATCGCCACGATCTCCAGGTCGACGAGGGATGTCGCGGAGGCGATGACCTGTCCGATGGCGCGCCCGGAGCGCTCGATCGCCGCGGCGGCGATCGGATCTCCCGCGCGGAAACTCGCTCCGAGCTCCTCTCCCGTGGTCCCCGTCCAGCCCTGACGGCGCGCCCACGCCACAGTCTTGGGTCCGGAGGCGATGGCCTCGACGCATCCGATTCCGCCACACAGGCAGGGATCGTCAAAGCCCGCGACCTCGACATGGCCGATGTGACCGGCATTTCCGGTGGGTCCGGATACGGTATTGCCGTGCAGCACGAGGCCGCCCCCGATTCCGGTGGAGACGATCATGCCCATCACGTTGTCATAGCCGCGACCGGCGCCCACCCAGTGTTCCGCGAGCGCGATGCAGATGCCGTCCATGCGCAGAACGACGGGGACGTCGGGAAGTGCGGCTGCCACTTGGTCGCGCAACGGATAGTCTCGCCAGACCCCGAGATTGAGGGGAGAGACCCGCCCCTCGACCTCATTGACGGGCCCCGCGGAACCGATTCCGGCACCCACCAGGGTCGCTCCGGTCGGGAGAGCTGCGGCGGCGAGAGCGACAACTTCGTCGACGGAAAGGGCGAGTTGGTCGGAGTCGCGATCCGCACCGGTGGGCGCTCGAAACCGGCTGCTGGCGAGCACCACGCCGGCGGGATCGACGAGGGCCGCCTCCACCTTCGTGCCGCCCAGATCCACGGCTAAGGCATACGACAAGCTCATGCGGTGGTCCGCGATGCGACGAACAGCACGAGATAGTAAAACGCGAACATCGAGACGATTCCAATCAGTGGCCAGTAAAACGCGTAACGCCCGCGGACCTCGAAGAGGATGAATAGTGACGTGCCGGCGAACCAGGACAGCACGGAAAGGATTTTTGTGAGGATACCGAACGCCGGCACGATGAACTGGTCGGCGTAGAAACTCGCCAATGCGAGCATGAAGATCAGGCCGACGAGGCTGAACGCTATCGCGACCACAATGTCGAGGATCACGACGGGTCGCGGCCTGGTTCTGCTGGGCGGCGCCGCGGGCCGATTCGGCGTCTTCGTCGTCATGGCACCAGCCTATTGGACGGCTCGCGGCGTAAAGTTTGTCACGTGCCCGTTGCCGACCTGATCTTTGAGCGCACGATCGATTTGCCGCCGATTATCGTCTGGGATGCACTCATCGACCCGGATCTACTCGCCGGGTGGCTGGGCGAGGTGCGGATAGTTTCCACCGAATCGCCCCGCTTCCACATCCTCTGGCCCGGCGCCGATGCCCGACAATCGACAGCGGGCACGGTGGCCGAGTTCGAGGCGCCTCGGCACCTCCGGATCGAGACGGATAATCGCGGGATCATCGAGTGCACGCTTCTGAGCATCCCGGGAGGACTGCGGGGATCGAGCACCGAACTGACGCTGCGGGTCGATGCCGGGGTCGAGCCAGTCTTCGCCCCGAAGGTACGCGACGAGTGGCAGACCAGCCTCAACCGTCTCGAGCGACTGCTGCACGGGCATCCGGTTGACTGGACGAATCTTGACGAACAATCGGACGGCACCACCGGCGTTGGTGGCACCTCCGGTCGCTCCGTGAACTCTCCTCGCTGACCGCACGCTCACCTGCGCGGACAACGCGGGAACTCTGCTCACATGAGCAGTTGGCGCGCAGATGTTGAAACAGGCCACACGACGGCATAGCGTTGGGTGAACGACTCGGACGGGGGTGCGCTGTGACCACGACAGTGGAGCTGCTGTCCGTGCGCGCCGCCGAATTGTACTACGAAGAGAACAAGACCCAGGATGAGATTGGCGTCCTCCTCGGTCTCACCCGTTGGAAAGTGGGAAGGCTGCTCACCCAAGCGCGCGAACTCGGAATCGTTCGAATCGAAATCGTTCACCCCCGGGCGCGAAAACACTCGATGGAACGAGAGCTGTGCGAGCGCTTCTCGTTGGTGGACGCCGTGGTGGTTCCCTCGGCTGCCGATGGATCGAGCGTGGCCGACCGGGTTGCGGAAGCGGCAGCGGACTACCTGCGCGCGCTGCGTCCGCCGCCGGCAACGCTCGGTGTGAGCTGGGGCCGCACCCTCGACTCAATCGCCGAGCACCTCCCAGACGGTTGGGCGAGGGGCGTCGACGTCGTGCAGATCAATGGGGGTGTGAGCCTCAATCGACGAGCGGGAACTGCTGCGTCAACCGCCGTCGTGATCGCCCGCACCGGCGGAGGGCAGGCCACGCTGCTGCCGAGTCCGGCGATCCTTGAGCACCGCAAGACCCGACTCGCGATCGAAGCCGACCGCACTGTCGCCGGGGTGCTTGAGAGAGCTGCCGGGGCATCCGCCTATCTCTACAGCGCCGGCGTGGCAGATGCGAGCTCCGTGTTGGTCGACAGCGGCTACCTCAGTCCTGAGGATGTCGCGGAACTGGTGAGCCGGGGCGCCGTCGGCGACGTCGTTGGCCGCTATATCGACGCGGACGGCAACATCGTCGACAACGAGCTCGACGGGCGTACCGTGGGGATTTCCCTGACACAGCTTCGCTCGGCAGCCCTGGCGATCGCGGTGATCTCGGGCGGGCCGAAGCAGGCGATCGCCCGAGCGGTCGTCTCGAGTTCGCTCTGCTCAGTTTTTATCACCGACGAGGCGACCGCAAAAGCCGTTCTCGATAATCCGGATTCCGGCACCACACTCCAGGAAAGAAGCTGACAGCATGACCATCGAACAGGCGATATCGCTCGCCCCCGCCGAGCGTGCGATCCAGCTCATCGGCGGCGACCTTACCGAGAAGAGCCTCCGGCTGCATCTCGAGGGACTGCCCGGGGTGGATGCCGTTGGCCTCGAGGCCCGCGCCGCCTCGCTCGGCACCCGCTCGATCAAGACCACGTCCAAGGCCTGGGCGCTCGACAAGGTCATTGAGCTCATCGACCTCACAACGCTTGAAGGCTCTGACACCCCCGGAAAGGTGCAGTCTCTCGTTGCGAAGGCGATGATCCCCGATCCGTCCGACCTGTCTGCGCCGCATGTCGCCGCGGTCTGTGTTTATGGCGACATGGTGCCCTACGCGGTCGAGGCGCTGGGAGCCGCGGGCGGCGAGTCGGGTATCCATGTCGCCGCGGTCGCCACCGCCTTCCCGAGTGGGCGTGCCTCGCTCCCGGTGAAGATCGCGGACACGAAGGACGCCGTGTCATCCGGCGCCGACGAGATCGACATGGTGATCGACCGCGGGGCGTTCCTCTCTGGCCGTTACGGACTCGTCTTCGACCAGATCGTCGCGGTGAAGGAGGCCTGCCGGCGAGCGAATGGCAGCTATGCGCACCTCAAGGTGATCCTGGAGACGGGGGAGCTCACCACCTATGACAACGTGCGCCGGGCATCCTGGCTCGCGATCCTGGCCGGAGGGGACCTCATCAAGACCTCCACCGGCAAAGTGGCGCCCGCTGCGACCCTTCCCGTCACGCTCCTCATGCTCCAGGTCGTGAACGACTGGTACCGCCTCACCGGCGAGAGAATCGGCGTCAAGCCGGCCGGTGGCATCCGCACCTCAAAGGACGCGATCAAATACCTCGTCACCGTCGCCGAGACCGTGGGGGAGGAGTGGCTCCAGCCGCATCTCTTCCGGTTCGGGGCCTCCAGCCTGCTCAACGACGTGCTTATGCAGCGTCAAAAACTCACTTCCGGCCACTACAGCGGCCCCGACTACGTAACGGTGGACTGACCACAATGCCTGAAACCAACCGCTTCCTCGATTACGCTCCGGCTCCCGAGTCCACCGCGATCCTCAACCTCCGGGAGAGCTACGGCCTCTTCATCGATGGTCAATTCTCCGACGGCCACGGTGAGTCTTTCCCGACAATTTCCCCGGCCACGGAGGCGAAGATCGCGCAGATCGCCACGGCGGATGCCTCGGATGTCGACCGCGCCGTCGCCGCGGCCCGCCGCGCCTACTCCCGCACCTGGTCCAAGCTCTCGGGCGCCGACCGCGGAAAGTATCTCTTCCGCATCGCGCGTCTTGTGCAGGAACGCGCCCGTGAACTCGCCGTCGCCGAGAGCCTCGACAACGGCAAGCCGATCAAGGAGTCGCGGGATGTCGACGTGCCTCTGGTTGCGGCGTGGTTCTTCTATTACGCCGGCTGGGCCGACAAGCTCGACTATGCCGGACTCGGGCCGAACCCGCGATCGCTCGGTGTCGCGGCGCAGGTGATCCCCTGGAACTTCCCGCTGCTGATGCTCGCCTGGAAAATCGCCCCAGCGCTCGCCGCCGGCAATACCGTCGTGATCAAGCCCGCGGAGACCACGCCGCTCACCGCGCTCATCTTCGCCGAGATTCTCCAGCAGGCCGACCTCCCGGCCGGTGTCGTGAACATCATCACGGGCGCTGGAGACACCGGGTCACTGCTGGTGAATCATCCGGATGTCAACAAGGTCGCCTTCACCGGATCAACCGCGGTCGGTCGCGCCATCGCCCGTTCCACGGCAGGTTCTGGCAAGAAGCTCACTCTTGAACTCGGTGGCAAGGCCGCGAACATCGTCTTCGACGATGCTCCGATGGACCAGGCGATCGAGGGCATTGTCAACGGCATCTTCTTCAACCAGGGTCACGTGTGCTGTGCCGGGTCCCGCCTGCTGGTGCAGGAGAACGTGAAGGACGAGGTGGTCGACCGGCTCAAGGCGCGACTCTCGACGCTGCGCCTCGGTGATCCGCTCGATAAGAACACCGACATCGGGGCGATCAACTCCCGCGCCCAACTCGAACGTATTCGCGAGCTCTCAAACATCGGCGAGCAAGAGGGAGCCGAGCGCTGGACCGCCGACTGCGAGATTCCGAAGAACGGATTCTGGTTCGCGCCAACCATCTTCACCAACGTGTCGACGAGTCATCGCATTGCACGGGAAGAGGTCTTCGGACCGGTGCTTAGCGTGCTGAGCTTCCGCACCCCCGCCGAGGCGATCTCGAAGGCGAACAACACGCCCTACGGCCTTTCGGCCGGAATCTGGAGCTCGAACGGCAGCCGAGTGCTCGGTGTGGCGGATAAGCTGCGTGCCGGGGTCGTCTGGATCAACACCTTCAACCAGTTCGATCCTGCCAGCCCCTTCGGCGGCTACAAGGAGTCGGGCTACGGCCGAGAGGGTGGCCGGCACGGCCTCGCGGCGTATCTGACCGGTGCGGCTCTCGAGTCCTCCGGTCGGGGTTCCTCGTCCGCCGCGCTCACCAAGGGAGCATCCAAATGACCCGCCTCGCCGTCCCGAAGACCTACAAGCTCTACATCGGGGGCAAGTTCCCGCGCAGTGAATCCGGTCGCGTCTATCCGGTCGCCACCTCCAATGGCGTGTTCCTGGCGAATGCGGCACAGGCCTCTCGCAAAGATGCCCGGGATGCTGTCGTCGCGGCCCGCGCCGCAAGCTCCGGCTGGGCCGGGGCCACCGGCTACAACCGCGGTCAGGTGCTCTACCGCATCGCGGAGCTGCTCGAGGGGCGTCGCGCCCAATTCGTGGACGAGTTACGCCTCAGCGAGGGTCTTTCCGAGTCGGCCGCCCAGAGGCAGGTGGATGCCGCCATCGATGTTTGGGTCTGGTACGCAGGCTGGGCGGACAAGTACGTGCAGGTGGCCGGCAACGGCAACCCGGTGAGCGGACCCTATTTCAACATCTCGACCCCGGAGGCGACCGGCGTGGTGGCGATTATCGCGCCGCAGGAGTCGAGTCTTCTCGGGCTGGTCAGTGTCATCGCACCCGCCCTGGTAAGTGGCAATACGGTGGTGGTCGTGGCGAGCGAGCGTGCTCCGCTCGCCGCGATCAGCCTGAGCGAGGTGCTCGCGACGAGCGATGTGCCCGGTGGAGTGATCAACGTGCTCACCGGGTCTGCGGCCGAGATCGCTCCCTGGCTCGCGAGCCACGCCGATGTCAACGCCCTCGACCTGGCGGGAGCTGACGAGTTGGCCGGGGACCTGACCTGGATCGACCTGCAGATCGCCGGCGCCGAGACGCTCAAGCGCGTTCTTCCTCCGGAAAGCGGCGTGCCAACGCCATCAGTGGAGCGCATAACCTTCTTCACCGAGACGAAGACGGTGTGGCACACGAAGGGAATCATCTGACGACCGGCGTGCGAGGGCCCGCCCCCGGTTTGGGGTCGCGCCGCGAGTGGATTGGCGCGTCTAGGCTGATCGAATGATGCATCGGGGGAATCTGACGGTACGACACGCACGGGCGGCCCTGGTCGTCGCAGTGCTTGTGCTCTTCGGTCTGACGTCGGTGGGCGTGACGAGCGCGTCCGCATCCGAAGCGGATACGATCGCCGCCCTGGTGAACCAGGCTCGCGCGAGTGCGGGGCTTCCCGGTCTCATCCACAATCCGGCGATGGATTCCGTGGCACTGCAGTGGGCGAATCACATGGGCGCTGCCCAGTCGATGACCCACAACCCCGATTACAGTACCCAAATCCCCTCAGGCTGGAGCCGGGCAGGCGAGAACGTCGCAATGGGCCAGCCCACGCCTGCGGAGATGCACACAGCGTGGATGAACTCTGCCGGCCACCGTGCCAACATCCTCGGCGACTTCACCGACATCGGCATCGCCTTCGTCACGGTGAACGGCACGACCTGGGGCGTCGAAGATTTCGGCAAATATGCCGGGCATGCTGGTGCGCCAGCGCCAGCGCCAGCGCCAGCGCCAGTTTCCGCTGCAGCCGCTCCCGCTGCAGCCGTTCCCGCTCCCGCTGCAGCCGCTCCCGCCGCTCCCGCTGCAGCAACGGCATCATTCCGCACAGAGCCCGCCTCCCCACCCAGTCCCGGATCGGAACCCGTGACTCTGAGCGCAGTGGCTTCCGCTGCCCAGAAGCCCTTTCCCATCGGCTACGTTCTCGGTGGCATCCTCGTGGTCATCGGTATCGGTGGCGGCATCTACGGCCAGCGACTGCGCATTCGGGGTCGGCGACCACCGCGCTTCTAGCGTCCCAGGTCTGCCCAGTCAACCCGTCTCGACGTCATGCCGACTTTCAGTCTGGATGCCTAGGATTGTTAGATGGCTAAGGCAGTTGAAAAAGGCAAGTTGGTGCTGGTCACCGGGGCGACCGGTTATATCGGCGGTCGGCTCGTGCCGCGGCTCATCGGTGCGGGCTATCGCGTTCGCGTCTTCGTACGCAATCCGGAAAAGCTTATCGACGTCCCCTGGGCGCACCAGGTCGAGATCGTCGAGGGTGATCTCAGAGACGCGCCCTCCGTAGCCAAGGCGGTCGAGGACATCGACGTGCTCTACTATCTCGTTCACTCGATGGGCGCGAAAGGGGAGTTCGAGCAGACCGAGCGAACTGCCGCCACCAATGTTGCGACAGCGGCGCTGGCCGCGGGTGTTTCGCGCATCGTCTATCTGGGCGGTCTGCATCCCGACGGTGAGCTCTCGCCTCACCTTCGCTCCCGCGCGGAGGTCGGGCGGATCCTGCTCGAATCCGGGGTACCGACGGCGGCGCTGCAGGCAGGCGTTGTGATCGGCTCTGGATCGACCTCGTTCGAGATGGTGCGTCATCTCACCGACGTGCTGCCCTATATGCCCGCGCCGCAGTGGGTGCGTAATTTCATTCAGCCGATCGCGGTCCGCGACGTTCTTTACTACTTGGTGGAATCAGCCACTCTGCCGCACGAAGTCAACCGAACCTTCGATATCGGTGGTCCGAACGTGTTGCGGTACGGGCAGATGATGAACGGCTATGCCCTCGAAGCCGGGCTCAAACAGCGGCCCATCGCGGCTCTTCCCGTGCTCACCCCGTGGCTCGCCTCCCAGTGGGTCAATCTGGTCACCCCGATCCCGCGTGCCCTGGCCGTGCCGATCATCGCGTCGTTGCAGTACGACTGCGTGGTGCACGAGCATGACATCGAAAACTTCATTCCCGATCCAGAGGGGGGGCTCACGCCCTATCGTCGGTCGGTGCGCCTGGCGCTCGGCAACGTGCGTAATGGCACGGTTGAGACCAGCTGGCTGGGTGCAGCGGTGAGCGATGTACCGAGCAATCGGCTGCCAAGTGACCCCGAGTGGACCGGTCAAACCGTCTACACGGACCTACGGGAATTGCACTCGACGGCGCCGACGGATCAGGTCTGGCGGGTCATCGAGGGCATCGGGGGAGACAACGGCTGGTACTCCTTTCCCATCGCCTGGGCGGTGAGAGGCTGGTTGGATAAACTCGTGGGTGGCGTGGGCCTTCGGCGCGGGCGACTCAACGCCGCCCACCTCAACGCGGGTGATGCGCTGGACTTTTGGCGGGTCGAAGAGCTCGATCGCGGCCGATTCCTTCGTCTTCGCGCCGAGATGAAAGTGCCAGGGGGAGCCTGGTTGGAACTCAGCGTGACTCCCGACGAGGTCAACGGAGGATCGCAGTATCGCCAGCGTGCCGTCTTCTTTCCCCAGGGGCTCGGCGGGCGGCTCTACTGGTTCAGTGTCTTGCCGTTCCATGGCGTGATCTTCGCCGGGATGGCCACCAAAATCACGCAGACGGCCGAGGCGCAGGTGCTGGCCGACAGCAGGGCTGCTCACTGAACACGACTCGGCGGCACTTCCTCTCTAGCGTTTCCCAGCGCCGCCAGTCATGATGGAGGGCACGCACCAACCAAACGGTGCGACCTGGGAGGTCACGCCTTGACTGCAGACACTGTAGTTTTTCTCGGAGATAGCCTTACGCAGGGAGGCACCTGGGAAAGCTGGTTCCCCGAGCTCAACGCCATCAACCTGGGTGTCGGTGGCAATACTACCGATGATGTACTCGGTCGCCTCGAATCGGTCGTGGCGCTCAATCCCGATGAGATTGTCCTCATGATCGGAACCAACGATCTCGGGATGCGCCGCAATGTCGAGAGCCTGGTGCGCAATATCCAATCGATCCTCGTCGAACTACGTCGCGACCTTCCGGGATCTCGAATGCTTGTGCAATCCATCGCGCCGCGCGGGCGTGAATTCGCGGACCGTATCCGTGAAGCGAACATCCATCTGCGGCAGTTTTCCGCCACCGTTCACGCACAGTTCCTCGACCTCTGGCCGACGATGGCCCTAGAGGACGGTGAACTGAACCCGACCTACTCCGATGACCGCCTGCACCTCAACGAGGCCGGTTATGAAGCCTGGCTCTCGGAGCTTCGTCCGGCTCTCGTGCGACTACGGGACCTTCCGCCGATGACGAGCCCGATCCGTGCGATCATGCTCGACGACTACGCGCGACCGACCCCTCAGGGCTGACCCTCCATAACCCGGGAATCACAGCTGGCCGATGAGCCGGAGGTAGAACGCGACTCCGCGTCGCAGCGTGGAGACGTGCATCCGCTCATCGATCGCATGAAGGGTGCCGCGCTCGTCGGTCGACATCTCGAACGGGCTGAATCGATAGATGAAGTCGCTGATCCGTGTGAAATAGCGGCTGTCGCTGGCCGCCATCATCACATAGGGCGTGACGATCGTTCCGGGATACGTCTCTTCGATCGTCGTGCGCACGAGCTGCCAAGCCGGCCCGCTTGTCGGCGAGACCGGCGAAGGTTCGTTCGGATGGACTATGTCGAGCCGAACGAGGGGATCGTTGATCGCCCGGCGCACGTGCTTCACCGCGTCGGCGACCGACGAGTCGATGGCGACCCGGATGTTCACGGTGGCCACCGCTCGCTCCGCGAGCGCGTTAGCCGCCTGGCTGCCTTTCAGCATCGTCACGGCCTGGGTTGTTCGAATCATTGCGCTCGTCTCCGGGCTGAGTCGTCCGAAGAGCAGGAGCAGCAGTGGCTTTGTGATCCAGAGATTGGTGAAGACCCATCGCAGAGGGGTGGAGGCATGCATCCCGAGCGTTCGGATCATCTCACTCGTGGTCGGGGTGAATCCGGCCCGGAAGGGCCGGTTGTTCAGCCGGACGATAGCGGTGGCGAGGCGAGCCGTCGCAGACAGCTTCGGCGGAGTCGAGGCGTGACCGCCCTGCTGGTCGACCGTGAGTGTCAGGGTCAGAATGCCCTTCTCGCTCACCCCTACGACAGCGATCGGGCCGGAAACGCCGGGGAAGATGTCTTCGACGACAGCACCCCCCTCGTCGATCACCAGGCACGGGCGGATGCCTCGGGACTCGAGAAGTTCCACTATCGCCCGTGCCCCGCTGCCCTCGGTCTCCTCGTCGTGACCGAAGCTCAGGTAGAGGTCGGCTTCCAATTCATGTCCGGCCAAGACCTGCGCTTCAACGGCCTCCAGGATGCAGGCGAGCGAGCCCTTGTCGTCGAGGGTGCCGCGCCCCCAGATCAGTTGGTCGTCGCCCGCTCCAACGAGCTCGGCAGAAAAAGGTGGATGCGTCCAGCCCTCGACCGTCGCCGGTACGACGTCGTAGTGGGCCATGAACACCGTTGGCGGACCGTCGGTGCGCCCGCGCCACCGGTACAGCATCGAATAGCCCATCACGAGCTCGCGCGACAGGACGGCGTGGGTTGCCGGATACAGGTCAGGCAGCAGGGCTATGAGGGCGTCGAACGGCGCCCAGTCGGTGTCTGATGGATTGGGTCGCGAGATCGTCGCGAGCCGCACGAGGGCCTGCAAGTGGGCGACGGGATCAGCCATGGGTCCATCCTGCAACACAGCGCGCGGGAGAATGGTGCAATGACTTCGTACCCGACACCCGAGTTCCGACGTCCGGCTCTGGCTCCCGGCATTCTCGGGGCCATCGTGCTGATCGCGGGGCTCGCGCTAATCGACAACCCCGGTGGATTTCTCTTCATCAAGTTCGGGGTGGCGATCCTGGCACTGATCATGTGTGTATTCTCCTGGCAGGCTGGCCAATGGTGGTGGATTATCGGGCTCGCCGCAATTGCTGTGGCCTGGAATCCGATCTGGCCCTTCGCCTTCAGCGGGCAGGTCTGGGTTGCCACACAGTTCGTAGCCGCACTCCTGTTCGTCGCCGTGGGACTGCAGGTGAAGGTCGTCAACCCGGAAGATCGAAATAGCCGGTCGAAGCCGGGTGTGCGCCGGTAATTACCTCCCTGCTGCAGCCACGCGCGGGAGCTTCTTCTCCGGTCGAAGCACGGACGTGTTCTCGCGGGGTGTCACCTGGCCGCGTCATCGTGCCGGGGGAATCCTCGGTGGCGGTGTGCTCGTCGAAACGTCCACTACGGCGAATCACGGCGAGTCTGATACCCGGTCGGGCAGGCTAAAATGTATTTGGCTGGTGATTCGCGCCTCACGGCGGCCGCGAATCGGGCTCGAACGATTGGGCTCGAAGTGACCGACGGTACTGTGAACGGAAATCCTCTCTCTCGCCCGATTCTGGCGGCGAGAGGATCGAATGGCGGCGTCTCGACACCGGTGCATCCCCCCGCGCACCTCGCGCCCCAACGTGACGCGCCGTCGTTGCGCTCCGATCTGGTGCTCGCCAAGGGGCGCCTCGCTCTCCTCAATACGGGGGCCACTCCCCAGGAAGCGATGATCGAAGACCTGCTCTTTGTGCGGTCTGTGCTGGATGTCGCGGGAATCGACTTCCTCCTCGTGCGTGGCAATGACAGCCGACCTGTGCTCGCGGTTGATTGGCGCGAACGCAAGGTGCTGCGCACTGCCCTTGCCCGCGCCTGCGTCGACGAACCGTTCTACTCCAAGCCTGCCGACGGATCCAGCGGTGCCACCGTACTACTCGCGGACGGTCGGCTGGCGCTCGATTCGAAGGTTCGCGCGGTCGTGTTGTTCCGTCCCCGCATCACTGCAGAGGGCGCACTGCGCTACGGCGCGGCGACCGGTGTGCGTCTCGAGCTCTGGAAGTCGAGCGCAGATGCATTCCTTGCCCCCGACGAGAATGCGCTGATGCGCACGACCCTGCCGCGCGAGGAGGCCGTGCGAGGCACGGTCGAGCTCTATGGCCAGGAGTGGCCGACGCTCGAGGGAATGTTCGCTCCCCAGGCGAAGGACGTCGACTTCGACATCGACCTCGTCTTCTCCTGGGTGGACGGCGCCGCCATCGAGTGGCAGCGCGCCCGCGCTCGTCGCATGAAGGCCTACGTCGTCGGCGAGGGGGACGACTCCCATGCGCGCTTTCGCCAACTCGACGAACTGAAGTACGCCCTTCGCTCGGTTTACCTCTTCGCCCCCTGGGTGCGCAACATCTACATCGTGACCGATTCACCGCGACCGGAGTGGCTCGCCGAGCATCCGCGGGTCACGATAGTGCCGAGTGAGGAGTTCTTCGCTGACCCCTCCGTGCTTCCCACTCATAACTCGCAGGCCGTGGAGAGCCAGCTGCATAACATTCCCGGTCTCAGCGAGCATTTCCTCTATTCGAATGACGACATGTTCTTCGGTCGCGCGGTCTCACCGGACATGTTCTTCTCGCCGGGTGGCGTAACCAAATTCATCGAGGCGACGACGCGCATCGGCATGGGGGAGTCCAATCTGGCCCGCAGCGGATTCGAGAACGCTGCCAGGGTGAACCGCCGACTCATTCAGGAGCGCTTCGGGCGCACGATTACGCGGCACCTCGAACACACGCCCACTCCGCTGCGCAAGTCGGTGATGCAGCAGCTGGAGGCCGAGTTCCCGGAGGACTTTCGCCGCACCGCTGCGAGCACATTCCGGTCGGCGACGGACATCTCGGTCACCAATTCGCTGTATCACTACTACGCATGGGTCACCGGTCGCGCCGTCGCACAGACGGATGCGACGGTCAGGTACGTAGACACGACGATGCGGGCCGGCCTCGCCGAGATGACGACCCTCCTCAAGCGTCGCAACATCGACATGTTCTGCCTCAATGACGGTAGTTTTCCCGAGTTGACGGCCGAAGAACGAGCCGCGGCCGTGCGGTCATTTCTCGACTCGTACTTTCCGATCGCCGCCCCGTGGGAGCGGCCGGTCGAGGAGGAACTGCCTGGCGGGTTCGGCCTTGACGGCCCCGTCACGAGCGGATGAGGGCCTTCCGCCGAACGGCGACAGTCGGCTGACTCGTCTTCTCAGACGATAACGAGTTCACGTGTCGGCGGGTGGAGTTCTTCGTCGGTAACCGCTACCTCTGGAGAGGGCGGCAGGGTGCCGCTCACCGGAATCTCCACGCCGTTTCTTGCGAGGATGAGGGCCGTCTCGGCGGCGCTCACATATGAGACCGCAGCATTCTGGCCGAGAGGCACCACGGAGTGCAGCACGGTGTTCTCGTACACGTGCACAAGGTTGAAGGCTTGGGCGCCATCGCGTCCACGCGTGCCACCGACCGGAACGTTGAGATCCTGGGTATAGCAGGTGGCAGAGGCGACAGATACCGGGATGCCGGCGAAGGTCGAGTTGGTCGAGTAGTGCAGATGTCCGGCGATGATGCTTCGCACGTCGGACCCCTGCAACACCTCGGCGAGTCCGGCCTGGTCGCGTAGTTCCACCAGTACCGCGAGATCGAGAACACTCGGAATGGGCGGGTGGTGCATGGCGAGAATGGTGCCATGCGGAGCGGGGGAGGCGAGCTCCTCGGCGAGCCAGTCGAGCTGCGCGCCGGTGACCTCGCCGTAGTGGTGACCCGGGACTGTCGAATCGAGAGCGATGACTCGCAGTCCGCCGATCCAGTGCACCCGGTCGATGGGAGCGGTGGACGGATGCTGGCCGAGCAGGGTCGTGCGGAATGCCCCGCGGTCGTCATGGTTGCCCATCACCCAGATGACCGTGGCACCGTAGCGGAGCGCGGCCGGCTCGACTATCGCCTTCAATTCTTCGTAGGCGATCGGATCGCCGACATCCGCAAGGTCTCCGGTGATGATGATGGCCTCCGGGCGCGCCCCGGAGGCATCGAGTTCGGAGAAGAGTTGGCGGAGGTGCGTCTTGCTGTCGACTGAGCCGCCATAAAGCCCTCCATCGCCGGCGACGAAATGGGTATCGCTCAGGTGGACAATGAAGTGGTCGGGCCGTGGATACTGGGCCGTGTAACCGGACATGTGCCAATCCCATCACTCCAAGCTGGCCGGTTGGTGAACAAACTGCGGCGATCCCTATCCCCAGATCGGGGAGACGTGTGTACCAAAGTGGGTCGGAACGCCCTAAACTAATGGCAGCATCCGATCATTCCGTCTGTTGCCTCGACCCCGGTGCTTGAGAACTGTCGGTATCCGGATGTCGACTCACCGCTGTCTCATTCACGGCTGTCTGACTCACCACGGGTTCGACTTCGTGATCGTGCGACGGCGTACTGCCCTCGTGGCAGCTTCATTCGGGATTACTCGGTCACCATCGGCACCTTCTCGCGCGGCCAACCGGCCTCTCATCTCGGGGGACACCCCCTTCGAGGGCAACCGGTCGATGCGCAGACGATGCTCTGAGACGCAGGAGAAGCATGGCTCGGTCCGGCCAGGGACAGTCCGCCCGTAACCAGGGTGGCCAGGGGGATTCCACGCAGGGGAATTCGATGCAGGGTAAGGCAACCTCCGGGAAGATGCCTCAGCGCCGGTCATCGTCCAGAAAGCCCGCGCAGCAGAAGTCTCCACGGCAGAAGTCCGCGCCACAAAAGTCACAGCAGCGTCGGTCACGCGGCACGGATGACGCTGGCGTCATCCCGGTGCTCGCGCGAGCCGTGCGCGAGGTCGAAGGTGCCGCGGAGCGAGGCAAGGTCGGCCCGTCGAATCGCACCAAATTCCAGGTGATTGCGCTTCTGATGCGCGAGGAACGCGCGCGTGCGAAGGCCGATCGGGACGTGACGGATGCCGAGCGTATCGAGGTACTCAAACGTCTCGATGGAGTCGCAACAATTCTCGCGAAGACCGCTGCGCGGGACACCTCGCTCATCCAGTTGCTCGCCGAAGAGACCGCCGTCACCGACGCGGCGCGCACCCTTCGCCGGGACATGCTCATCGCCGCGGGTACCGAGCTCTCGCCCGATGAACTGATCATCGTGAAGGAACCCGATCCCGTCACGCCGGCAGCGGAGCGCCAGGTCGTGCCGCAATCGGTGATTGCCCGCCAGCTCTCGAATCCCTTTCTTGCTCCCGACTTCAGCCTGACGGTGAAAGTCGCACCCGCGACCCACCGCCTGGCCAACTGGGAGCTTCTCGAGCCGCTCTTTCGCGCGTTCGAGTACGGTTCCGGCGGACAGGTCGCCAGTATGGACCTGCCGGAACCGACTACGGCCGACCTCCGGGTGCCGGCCGGCCTCGAGCTTTTCCATCATCAGGCCGAGTTCATCGCGAGCGCTCGTGAGGGTCACCGCAGCTATCTCCTCGCCGACGAGCCCGGTCTCGGCAAGACCGCGCAGGCGCTGTTGGCCGCCCAGGTCTCGAGCTCCTATCCGTTGCTGGTTGTGGTTCCGAACGTCGTGAAGATGAACTGGGCGCGGGAAGTGGAGCTGTGGACTCCGCAGCGCTCGGCTACCGTCATTCACGGCTCGGGTGAAAACCTTGACGCATTCGCCGACGTCGTGATCGTGAACTACGACGTGTTGGACCGCCACATGGGCTGGCTCGGGACGCTCGGTTTCAAGGGCATGGTCGTCGACGAGGCCCACTTCATTAAAAACCGCGAGTCGCAGCGATCAAAGAATGTGCTCGCTCTCGCGAAGAGTATCCGCGCTCGTTCGCCTCGAGCTCTCATGATCGCTCTTACCGGCACCCCGCTCATCAACACGATCGAGGACTTTCGCGCGATCTGGCAGTTTCTTGGCTGGATCGATGGCGAGAAACCGACCGCGAGGCTGATGCAGGAGTTGGAGGAAAACGGCCTGACACCGGCCGACTTCGGATTCTTCGCCGAAGCGCGTCAGACCGTGATCGACATGGGTATCGTGCGCCGCAAGAAGATCGACGTGGCAGCGGATCTGCCCGCTAAGCGCATCGCTGACCTGCCGGTGGAGCTCGACGACGACCTCGGGCGGTCCATTCGCCAGGCCGAGCGGGATCTGGCGCGTCGACTTCTGTCGCGCTACCGGGCACTCCTCACCGCACGCTCCGAGAGCGCGGATACCCCGCATCCCGAGCTGGTGCGGATGGTCGCGAAGGCCGAACTCGAGGAATCCAAGGCCGCTAAGACTGGAGAAAACGTCTTCACCATGGTTCGCAAGATCGGACAGGCGAAGGCCGTTCTTGCGGCGGACTACACCGCCCAGCTCGCGCGCTCGGTCGGCAAGGTCGTGTTCTTTGCGAAGCACATCGACGTGATGGACATCGCCGAGGAAACGCTGGCCAAGCGTGGGCTCAAGACAGTCTCAATTCGCGGCGACCAGACGGCCGCGTTCCGCCAGAAGCAGGTGGATTCCTTCAACAACGATCCGGATGTTTCGGTGGTCGTGGCCTCGCTCACGGCAGCCGGTGTCGGGATCAACCTCCAGGCTGCGTCGAACGTGGTGCTCGCTGAGCTCAGCTGGACAAGCGCGGAGCAGACTCAGGCGATCGATCGTGTGCATCGCATCGGACAGGCCGAGCCGGTGACGGCGTGGCGCATCATCGCCTCACAGACGATCGACGCGAAGATCGCGGAGCTCATCGATAGCAAGGCCGGTTTGGCCGCGCGCGCCCTCGACGGCGAAGACTCCGACATCGCGGGCGAGTCGAGCGTGCAGCTCGACGCCCTGATGGCGCTTCTGGACGACGCGATCAACGCGGCCGACGAGGACTGACCGCCGCTACGGCGAGGTCGACCGCTCGATCAGTCGCGCGATGGCGGCGGTCGGGATGGCCAGCCATCCCGGCCGGTTGCGGGCTTCGTAGAGCGCCTCGTAGAGCGCCTTGTCGATCTCGAAGGCGTCCAGTACCGCACGGTGTGCGCGCAGGTCGAGTCCGGAACGCTCGATGTAGCCGTCAAGGAAAGCCCGGCGGCACGCAGAAGCCCAGGCCGCGGCCGATTCCCCGGGATGCGCTAGCGCGAAGGATCCGGCGACATAGTCAAACGACCGGAGCATGCCCGCGACATCCCGCAGCGGAATGTCGGGAAGCGAGCGCTCGCTCATCGGTCGCATCGGTTCGCCTTCGAAGTCGAGCACGACCCAGCCCCGCCCTGGCACAGCGAGAACTTGGCCGAGGTGAAAGTCGCCGTGGATTCGCTGGAGGGCCGGCCACGGGCTCGCGGCGGACTCTCGGTAGATGGCTTCGAGAGCCGGGCGATATTCGGCGAGCCCCGGTACTTCAGCGGCTGCCAGTTCGAAGCGATAGCGCATGCTCGCTACCGTCGTGGCGATATCTGACGGAGTGGTCGCGCGGGACGGCAGGGCGGAGTGCAGGGCCTCGTGCATCTCAGCGGTGGTCACGCCGAGAGCCCGGGCTCGGTCGGTAAAGTCTTCTGCCACTTCCGCGGCCCGCACCGCGACCCGCCAGGCGTCTTCAACACCAGGCAGGAATTCCTGAGCGAAGGCGAGGTGGCCGCTGGCGATTCCGTCAGGCATCCCGCTGTCTGTCCAGAGGCCCGTCACGTGCCCGATCGACCGGGGTGCGACGGTGCTGCCCGCAGCACCGAGGGCTTCGGTGAGCGTCACGTCCGGATTGTCGCCGTTGTGCAGGGCCCGGAATAGCTTGCAAATTATCGGGGTCGACGGTGTGCCATCGGCGGTTGCGGTCTGAAAGATGATGGAAGAGTTGGACTGCTCCCCCGCCAGCACGCGCGAGGAGAGGAATTGCACGGGAGCCGAGTAGGCGGCGTGGTGCCCGCGCGCGACGAGCGGGCCGCCGCTGTTGCCGCCCGCTGGCCCGTCGGTCTCATGAGCCTCGCCGCCATCCAGGACCAGCCGGAGCAACGCCTCCGCAAAGGCGGGGTCGTGCGGGCCGTCGTAGATATAGCGGTGCCCGGTCTCGACGTCGAATGAGGCGACGAGCGCGCTCTCTGCATTGGGCAGCGGCTCACTCCGCTCGGTGAGGGGCACCTGATACAGCGCGGGATGCCTGGCATGGTCAAGCACCAGGTACACACGGATCACTGCAGTACCGCTCGGGTCGGCAAGCCCGAACCCTCCGATGACTTCGAGCTTCGGTGTGCGCGACTTGCCGGCGTACCAGCGCTGCCGCGTCATCCAGGCTTCGAGATAGTCGGGAACGCCGGTCACGGGCACCTCCAGCCTGGGGCGCTTAGCGCCGACAATGGGACCCTCCTTACCCTACGCAGCGGGAGAGGGCCAAGACAGCCCTTGACATACTCGTGAAGTGTCGGGTTCATCCCCTCTTTGGGGGAGCCCCGGTCTGGGGGCAGACACCCGTCTCATCAGCCCATAGTCTAATAATCAGCACCATCGGGGGACACCCGGGTGGCGGCGACTTCGCGAGAGTCGGAGTCGGGATACGGGGGTATGCCCGATATCTTCCTCTCGCAGGTACGAAGTCGTCGCCCCCAGGGAACCGGACTTCACGGGTCGGTCTGACATCACGCCTGCTGCCCATCTCTCTGGCCCATAATGGCCGAATGATCTCTGTGCCTCGTGCCATCGAACTGCGTCTCGCCGGGGTGCGCTGGCGCCCGTCCTCCGGCGATTCGTTTGTAATCACGCGAGAGGGCTTCGAGGGCGACATCTTCGTCGTCAGCGACATGACGATCGAATCCCACGAGTTCGAGACCGGCACGATCCTCGGCTTCAATGGCACCACGGAATGGGCGCTCGACTCCGTGGCCATCGAAGATGCCCTTTGGCTGCCGCGCGAGGACCAGTTGCGTCAGCTGCTCGGCGGCGCCTTCGATTCGCTGGCCCGCTCGTCGACCGGCTACGCCGTCGGCCTGGTCGTGAACGACGAGCGCTCGGAGTGGGTGGCCGTCGAACCTGCCGATGCGTACGCCGCTGCACTGCTCCGACTGGTATTGGGTGCCGGCTGAACGAGCCTGTCGGGGAGCAGAGCGTTCGGATCGCACAGCATGCAAGCGGCCCGTTGGCGCGCATCCATTGGGCCGATCAGCACTCCGGAAGGGTGATCGGCATGCTCGCGGTGGTGCCGTATTCGTGGCCTCGCCGGGGGATGAAGACGGCGACGATCACCCCGACCAGGGCCACGCCGCTGCCCATCGCGAAGATGATGCGGAACGCCTCCGTCGTGGGGATCGCCACGCCCCCGGAGATAACCAGGTGGGAAGCGATGATGAGTCCGACGAGCGTGGCTGCGGCGGTGGAACCGAGGGTGCGCATCACCGAGTTGAGCCCGTTGGCCGCAGCAGTCTCGGTGGCCGGAACCACGCGCATGATGAGGGTAGGCATGGCGGCGTAGGCAAAGCCGACACCGAATCCCACAATGGTGGACACCAGGATGATGTGCCAGATCTCGCTGTGCAGCCAAACAGCGATAGCGAAGGCGAGGGTGATGATCAGGCCGCCCAGGATGAGGCTGGTGCGAGGCCCCCGGGCATTCGAGAGTCGCGCGGCGATCGGCGACATCACGAACATGACGAGTCCGAGCGGCATGAGACAGAGGCTGGACACGATGAGGGTCTGGCCGAGGCCTACCCCGGTGGTGGTCGGAGCCTCGAGCAGCACCGGCAGAGCGGCCGTCGTGATGAAGAATGCGAAGCCAACCGAAATCGACGCGAGGTTCGTCAGAAGCACGGGTCGTCGGGCCGCCACCCGCAGGTCGACGAGTGCGTCGGCGGTCCTGAGTTCGATGAACGCCCAGACGACAAGCACCGCGATGCCGCCGACCAGAAGGCCGAGCGTGATCGGACTCGTCCAGCCCCACTCGCTGCCCTTCGAAATGGCGAGGAGGATGCCGACGAGTCCGATGGCGAAGCCGACGGCCCCGACGAAGTCGAAATTGCCGCCGGCCCTGAGCGTCGACACCGGAATAATGGTAGCCACCAGGATCACGGCAACGACCGCAAGGGCAGTGGCCAGCCAGAAGAGGTAGTGATAGTCGAGGTTCTGCGCGATGAGAGCCGCGACCGGAAGCCCGATTGCACCACCGACTCCGAGGGTCGCGCTGACCAGGGCGACCGCGCCTCCGAGGTTCTTCGGGTGAATCACATCACGCAGGATGCTGATGCCCAGTGCGATCACGCCGAGCCCGACCCCCTGGAAAACCCGGCCGACAATCATCGGGATCAGGGTATTGGAGAGCGCCGAGATGATGGACCCGCCGGCCATCAGCATCAACAGCACCATCACGACGCGACGCTTGCCATACATATCGCCGAGGCGGCCGCTGATCGGGGTTGAGATCGCCGCCGCCAGCAGGGTGGACGTGAGAACCCAGGTAGCGTCTGCCGAGTTGGTGTCGAGGAAGCCGGGCAGTCGCGGGATGATCGGGGTGACGAGAGTCTGCATGAATGCGGCGATCAACCCGGTGAGGGCGAGGGTCGTGGTGATCGCCCGGTCGCTCGGCCGATGGCTGAGCCGGGCGCGCTCGGCGGCGGAGAGAGGCCTGTCCGACGAAATGGGCATCGTTCCACTCTAAGCCTCAGCCAGAGTGCCCGAAACTCACGCTCGCCTTCAGCGAGAAAGAGTGTAAACGCCCCAGTCGTCCACGTGCCAGTTGATCCAGCCGTTCGTACGCTGCAGAGTGACAGTGATGTTGAAAGGATCATTGGTTGGACTCGTCGCCGCGCAGGTGAAGGTCTGGCCGATGATAACCGGGAGAGCCTTTGCGCAGTCGACCGTGATGTGCGCGCCGATGATGGACGCGTCGGAGGCGATCGACTGTTCCGCCTGCATGGTGAAGACATTGGGCAGCGCGGAGATGACCAATCCGGGCACGACGAGCACCGAACCGGCCTGCAGTATTCCGAGTGCCGCCCACACAAGAAGCGGGGCGAATCCCAGCGAACCCACCTTCGCGAGGCTCATCGAGCGGACCACGAGATAGATCGGTGCGGTCAATAACGCCCACGCCCAACTCGCGCGGTGCTCATAGCCCGCGCGGCCGAGCGATGCCCGATCGACAATCGCGAGGACGACGACGAAAATGTAAGAAAACACTGCGATGCCGGGCGTGACCCACATGTTGAGACTCGAGCCGAAGCCGAGGAGGAGCAGGAGGCTCAGCACGAGGAGCACCAGCGGCACGAGGGCAATGATCCAGACCGGGGCCGTGTAGATCGGCAGTCGCGGCAGTGATTGGAGCGGTGGGGGCGGCCCGTCCTCGGCCTCCGGATCGAATTCCCGCCGGAGGTTTCGGGCGCTGGCGTCTGAGACGGTCGAGTTTGCCGATCGTGGCGGGAAGAGGGAGCCGTCGGAGTGGGAATAGCGGGGGTCATCGACAGAGGCGAGGGCCTCGGCGTCGGGAACGGACGTCACCGGCGACCCGAGCACCGATCCCTCGGTGGGGACGAAGGCAGGTCGCGGCACGTAGATCTCGGGTTCGCCCGCTTCAGCAGCCACCCGATCGTAGTTGATCGTGTCGAGGTTGACGATGGCGGGGTTGCGGTCGCCAGCGTCCACGGCGTCATCGTCAAGGTCGTCGGAGAAGCCGTCGGCACGATCGAGAAGGGATCGTGAAGGCAGGCTAGCGGCGAGGGGCTCGTGGACCAGCAGCTCATCCGCTGCGGCGACGATTGGTGCATCAATCTCGCGCAGGGTGACGGTGAGTGGCGCCTGGGCCGTCGCGCCATCCCGCGCTTCGTCCTCGTCGGTGGCGAGATTCGCGTACTGCTCATCGCGCTCTCGCTGCTCACGCTGCTGGCGCCGTGTTGGTAGTTCTTCGTCGGCGTAGGCGAGACGGGTCGGTGTCTGCATCACCAGCGGCGGACGGGCCTCCGTGGTGAGCTCGGTCCAGGCGTGATTGTTCCACCAGCGCAGTTGGGGCAGACCCATGGGGTCGGGGTACCAGCCCGCTGGCACTGTCACGTCGTCCTCGAACATCTGCTCTCCCGCAGTCGGCTTCCATGGCCAGATTACTGGGAATGCTCTGAGTCGAACACTCCCGGGTCACGCTAAATATTCGGGTGTGCTTAACATATCGTTCGGATAAGCGTCTGACCGGGGGTTTCGACCTCTGGGCTGGCCCCAGTTGTGGGCGCAGTTCGAGCGCTCTCGGCCGCCCGCAGAGCCCGCAAAAGGTGCCGAACGGACATGGCTGGCACGGCGGGCATGGGGGATCGGGGAAAGTGATCACTCGCTAAACTCGAATCGTCGGTGAGCCACAATCGAACCGGCGGCGCGACATCCAGCGCAGTGCTGGGGCGCGAACTGCGTCTGACCGTGACGCAGTGATAACCCACGAGGCAATGGAGCCACAGTGAATGCAGGGAATGTGTTGAGCGACCAATTCGTCGAGCAGGGTGCCGAGAAAACACGGCCGGATGACTCCGTAGCCGACCTTCCGGCCATTCCCGGCATGGTCGGGGCGGATGGCTTGCGCATCCGCACTCGGATCGAGAGCGATTCCCTCGGGAGTATGGAGATTCCGGCTGATGCCTACTGGGGCATCCACACGGCACGGGCGCTCGAGAACTTCCCGATCACCCGCCGGCCGATCTCCGTGTATCGGGATCTCATCGGCGCGCTCGCCCGCGTCAAGCAGGCTGCCGCACGCGCCAACAAGGAGCTCGGCGTGCTCGATTCCGACAAGGCCGACCTCATCGACCGTGTCTGTGAGGAGATCGTGGGAGGCGCCCTCCATGAGGAGTTTGCGGTCGGCGTTATCCAGGGAGGCGCAGGAACCTCGACCAACATGAACACCAACGAGGTGATCGCCAACCGCGGGCTCGAGATCCTTGGCTACGAATTCGGTGACTACTCGCACTTTCACCCCATCGATGACGTCAACCGCAGCCAGTCCACCAATGACGTTTATCCAACTGCGATCAAGCTCGCAATGGTCTTCGGTGTGAAGCGCCTGCTCGAGGAGCACCGACTTCTCGGCCAGGCCTTCGCCCGTAAGGGTGTCGAGTTCGCCGGAGTGCTGAAGGTGGGGCGCACGCAGATGCAGGATGCGGTGCCGATGACGCTCGGCCAGGAGTTCACTGGCTTTGCCCACACCCTTGCCGAAGACTACGACCGTCTCGGTGAGACCATCCCGTGGCTGATGGAGATCAACATGGGCGCCACAGCCATCGGCACCGGTATTACCGCCGATCCGCGCTATGCCGAAGCCGTCTGCCGTCATCTCGTGCAGGTCACGGGAATTCCCATGGAGACGGCTGCGGACCTTATCGAGGCGACCTCGGATGCCGGCATCTTCATGACTCTGAGCGGCACGCTGAAGCGCGCTGCGGTGAAACTATCGAAGATCTGTAATGATCTCCGGCTGCTCTCGAGCGGCCCGCAGGCCGGTTTCGGCGAGATCAACCTCCCACCCCGCCAGGCCGGATCGTCGATCATGCCAGGCAAGGTCAACCCGGTGATCCCGGAGGTGGTGAACCAGGTGGCTTTCAGCGTGATCGGAGCGGATGCCACCGTCACCGCGGCCGCCGAGGGAGGCCAGTTGCAGCTCAACGCCTTCGAACCCGTGATCGCGCACAGCATCCTGCAATCCCTGGCCTGGATGACGAACGCCTGCTACACGCTGCGGGTGAACTGTGTCGATGGCATCAGCGCAAACATCTCGCGGCTCGCGGCCCAGGTGGAGTCATCGGTGGGGGTTGTCACCGCTCTCACTCCCTACATCGGCTATTCGGCATCCGCCTCTCTTGCCCACACCGCCCTCACCACGAACGCCTCGATCGCCGAGCTCGTGGTGTCAGCAGGACTCATGTCGGCCGAGCAGGTTGCCCACGTGCTCTCGCCCGGGCGACTCAGTGGCCTGGTGCCGTTGACGGGCGTGATCACGGTAATTCCAGTGCCGGAAACCGATACCGAATAACGTTCGGCGGGATTGTGCGGGCGAAAAATTACCGTTCCGATGTGCGCTAACGCCCCGCAGCGCTCCATAAATGCAGGCCGGCGTAGCTGCGCCACGGTGCCCATCGGGCCCCGTGGGCGGCGAGGGATCGTGCCGTCGACGGGAGGCCGAGACGAGAAGCACTGGCCAACATGACGAGATCGCTCGCGAGCAGCACGTCGGGATTGCCGAGCACACGCATCGCAAGATACCCGGCCGTCCACGGCCCGATACCGGGCAGCGCGGTGAGGCGGGCACTGAACTCCTCGGCCGGAAGGCCCACATCGAGGGTGAGCGAGCCCTGCGCAATGGCGCGTGCCACGGCGAGGATGGCCGCCACCCGGGTCGCCGGACCCCGCACCACGCCGGGTGCGCTCTCCGCGATCTCGACCGCGGTCGGAAACAGGCCAGGGGTCGCGGACAACTCGGACGCAAGGCGACCGACGACAGTCGTGGCCGCAGCGACCGAGACCTGTTGGCCGATCATTGTGCGAAACAGGGTCTCTTCGATGTCAAGGCTTCCGGGCAGACGGATGCCTGGCCGGGCGGCGATCAGCGGAGCGAGCGTGACATCCGCCGAAAGCGAGGCGTCGATGGCGGCGGAGTCCGCGTCGAGGTCGAGCAGGCGTCGTACCCGTGAGACAAGGGGTGAGAGGTCTGCAATGTTTTCAAGTCGGGCGGTGCAAGTGATTGCCTGCGGTCCGTCCAGCCGGAGTTCAATCTCGGCCACGCCGCCGGGTAGGCGCACGGCCCGCGCGAAGGAGGAAGCATCCGCTGTCTCGATTCCCTTGACCGCGTGCGCCGTGAAAAAGGCCATGAGTCCGACGCCGTCGAAGGGAGGCCGAGCCGGCAGACGCAGAGTGATCGGTGTCGTCGAACCCTCAGGCGATCGCGTCGTCGTGGAACGGGCTGTTCGCGCGCGCAGTCCCGTCGGAGTGGTCTCGTACACCGCCTGCACGGTCTCGTTGAACTGACGGATACTGGAGAATCCCGACGCGAACGCGATGTCGGCGATCGACAGGTCGGTTCCCGACAGCAGGGTGTGAGCGGTCTGCGCGCGATGGGCACGGGAGAGTGCGAGCGCACCCGCCCCGAGCTCGTTCACTAACACGCGACCAAGGTGGCGGGACGTGTAGCCGAGTCGTTTGGCGAGGCCGGTCACACCATCCCGGTCGACGGTTCCGTCCGCGATCAGCCGCATCGCCCGGGAAGCGACGTCGTCGTGGATATTCCACTCTGGCGATCCCGGCACCGCGTCCGGGAGGCAGCGCTTGCAGGCACGGAGCCCGGCCTGGTGAGCGGCGGCGGCGGTGCGGTAGAACGTGACGTTCGAGGGCTTCGGGGTCATCGCCGGGCAGCTCGGCCGACAGTAGATTCCGGTCGAATGCACGCCGGTGATGAACTGCCCGTCGAATCGAGAGTCGCGCGATGACATCGCGCGGTACCGTTCGGCGAACCGGGGATCAGAGCTCGTGACGCTGGCGATGGATTCGGTGCTCATTCGTCAACTCTCGCACCGGCCGCCGACCGCAGCTAGCGGGAATCGGACACCGCACGAAACGTCTACGCTGGCGTGATGGACGGCTCGACATCAGGACTGGCGTGAAGTGACGAACTACCCTGCGCGTGTTGGCAGCGGCGTCTCAATTCTCGGAACTACCACTCTCGAACTCGTCAGTCGAATGGAGCGCACGCCGGAGAGGTGCGAGACGCTGCTCGCCGAGCCGACCGAAGAGTGCTCGGGCGGCACGAGACGTGAGAGAGCGATCGCCGCGGTGCACCCCGCGGCGACACCGGCGCAGATCGACGCGGCACGGATTCAGCGCACAGAGTCAGAGGGAGCAGTGTGACCGTTATCGACGCCCTGCGCGACCTGCTTGGCGACGCCGTTTCGACGGATGCCGCTGTGCTCGCTCCACTTACCGCCGACAAGTCCGGTCACGACTCCCGAAGCACCCCGCTCGCCCTCGTGACGGCACGATCGATCGACGATGTGCAGGCCACCCTGCGCATCGCGACGGAGCACGGCGTCGGAGTTGTGACGCGAGGGGCGGGAACCGGCCTCGCTGGTGGTTCTATCGCGAGCGCTGGCCAGATCGTGCTCTCGACCCTCGCGATGAACCACATCCTCGAGGTGTCCGTCGCCGATGAGCTCGCCGTCGTCGAGCCGGGCATCCTCAACGGTGATCTCAACGCCGCTCTCGCGAGCCACGGCTTGTGGTTCACCCCCGATCCGGCCAGCCGGGCGATTTCCACGGTCGGTGGCAATATCGCCACGAACGCGGGCGGCCTGCTCTGTGCGAAGTATGGCGTCACCCGGGAGTCCGTGCTTGCACTGAAGGTCGTGCTCGCTGACGGTCGGTTGCTCACCATCGGACACCGCAGCGTGAAGGGCGTGACCGGTCTCGACCTCACCGCTCTGATGATCGGCTCGGAGGGCACCCTCGCGGTGATCGTCGAGGCCACGGTGCGACTGCGGCCGTTGCCGACCGGACCGGTCGCGACCATTGGCGCGTGGTTCGGGGATGTGGTGACCGCGGCCGCCGCGTGCGCCGCCATCACCGCGGCCGGCATCCGTCCCGCTGCCCTGGAACTGATGGATGCTGCGTCTCTCACCGCCATCGACGCTTACCTCGGCGAAAGTCTTTCGGACCGCGGCAACACCTTTCTGCTGCTGCAGGCGGATGGCGCGGCAAGCGCCGACGAGGCTGCCGTCGCGCTCGAGATCATCCGCCGGGGTGGTGGTGAGGCCGAACTCACCTCGGATCCGGCTGAGGGGGAGCGGCTGTTCGCGATCCGGCGGGCGTTCCACCCGGCGCTCGAAGCGCAGGGCACGGTACTCATCGAGGATGTCGCGGTGCCGCGAAGTGCCCTGCCGCAGATATTTGCCGAAATAGCTCGGATCGGCGATCGCTATGGCATCAGCATCCCGACGGTGGCCCACGCGGGAGATGGCAACCTTCACCCCAACTTTGTCTACGAGCCGGAGGCGGACGGATCGGTGCCAGCGGTGATCTGGACGGCGGCGGGAGAACTCTTCGCCGCAGCGCTTCGCCTCGGCGGCACGCTGACCGGTGAGCATGGGGTCGGCCTGCTGAAGCGCAATTGGTTACGGGATGAACTCGGTGACGACCAGTTCGATATTCAACGCCAGATCAAGGCCGTGTTCGATCCGCTCGGAGTGTTGAACCCTGGCAAGGTCTTTTAGGGCGGCTCCGGAAGGTGGCGGTTGGTGAACTCGAGGCCGCCGACACTGCCGGCGGTGGTTCGTTCCGGCGGCGAAGGCGGCCGCACGGGCGGGGATGACACGTGCGCCTTTACTTTCCCCACCGCCGGCCGGTGTCTCCTAGGCTGAGCGCATGGATTTTCTGCCACTCACCCGTGCCGACGACCTCGGCTGGCGCGCCCTCCGCGATGAAATCGCGCCGTGGATCGGGGAACGTGCCGTCACGCTCTTCTCCTACGCAATCTCCGACGAGTACGGGTCCGCGGTGACGACACGATATTTCCGCGACATCCTCACCGCGGCGGGGGACGATCCGGACCATCCCCAGGTCACCGAAACGGAACAGTTGATCATCGACTGGGGCCGGCTCATCGTGTCGAACCCCCGTGACATCCCGCAGGCGTTTTACGCCCGTCTCGAAGGAGCTTTCACCCCGGGGAGACGCCTGGCACTCCTGTCGTTCGCCGCGCGGGTCGTCGCCATCAACCTCGTCAACACTGTCGGTCGTGTGCCGGTCGATGCCTGATCCCGCCGATGACTGATCCCTCCGGATCGGTTCCCTCGATCGCGACCAACGCGAATCCCGTGTTCGAGCAGAGTGGCCAGGTGTCGATCACTCGTCCGATTCGTCGCAGTACCGCGACCGTCGTGCTCGCTTCGCTCGGATTTGTCGTGCTCTCGATCGTCATCCTTCTTGTGGCCTGGTACCTCCTGGTCGTACTGGGACCGATGGCGCTGCTTGTGGCGCTCCTGCTCGCGACCGTTCCTCTCGTGGGAGTGCTGCTCTTCATCCGCTGGATCGATCGTTGGGAGCCGGAACCGCGCGGGGCCCTGCTGTTCGCGCTGCTGTGGGGAGCCGGGGCATCCGTTCTGATCGCCCTGATCTTCTCCGGCGTCACCCAGCACTACGAGGCGCTCGCCGGGCTTGCTGGCTCGGGAGTCGCCACGTTCTTCGAGACCGTTGTGCAGGCTCCCATCATCGAGGAGTTCGCCAAGGGGCTCGGCATTCTTCTGATCCTCTGGGTGATGCGCCGCACCTTCGATGGCCCGGTCGACGGCGTCGTGTATGCCGCGATGATCGCTGTCGGGTTCGCTTTCACCGAGAACTTGCAGTACTTCGGCCTCGCGATCAACAAGGACGGCGGATTGGGCGGCGATGTCGCTCGGACCTTCCTGTTGCGCGCCATCCTCTCGCCCTTCGCGCACGTGATGTTTACCGCCTGCACCGGAGTGTTGCTTGGCTTGGCCGCCCGACGTACCGGCCGCCTCGGAGCGATCGGCTACTTCGTGCTCGGCCTGGTGCCGGCGGTGCTGCTGCACTCCTTCTGGAACAGCGCCGAATACTGGGCAACCGACTGGTTTCGCTATTACTTCATGGTGCAGGTTCCGCTTTTCCTGCTCGCTATCGCGGGGATCACCCGCCTGCGCCGACATGAACAACGCCTCACTCACGCCCGGCTATCCGAATACGCGGCGGTCGGCTGGTTCACCGGCTCGGAAGTCAACCTACTGACAACCACAGCGGGTCGCCGCCAGGCCACCCGTTGGGCGGCACGCCACGGGCTCGGCCGCCCCTATCGAAGATTTGTACGGGATGCCACACAGCTGGCTTTCACTCGCGAGCGGCTGATGACCGGGCGGGACGGAATCGGGGCGAGCCTCGACGAGGCAGTGATCCTCGCGTCGATCGTGGAGGATCGCCGGGGGCTCACGGCACTGCCGCCGATGCACTGAGGTCGGACCCGCTGAACCGTGGACGCACTGACATCCGCAATCGACTTGGTAGTTGTAGTGACTTTAGGGCCGGAAAAGTCGCAACAACTACCAAGTCGATGAGGGGCAACGCGGGAGGCAACGCGGCGCCACCGGGTACCGGGCACAATCACCCCGGTAAGTTGCCCGCGCGGGGACACGTAAACTTGACTGCCGCATTTCAGGACGGCGTTTGAGGGGAATTTACCAGTGGTCGACCGTGAACTTCAGCGCGAGCAGCAGTACGTAGCTACCCTGTACGCGCGCCTCGACGCGTTACAGCGAGAAGCGGAACAGCAGCTCGACGCGGTTCGTCTTCTCGACGTGGGAGGCAACCATCAGGGCCGATCCGAGCGCGACACCTTCGCCCGCATCTACGAGGATCGCATCCTGCAATTACGCGAGGTCGACGAGAGACTCGCCTTCGGGCGACTCGAGCTTGAGCCCCAGGCGGCCGGAGGAGCGGACGACGGGACGGATGGCTCGGTGTTCCGCTACATCGGCCGAATCGGCCTGCGCGACGAAGACCTGCAACCGCTGTTGCTCGACTGGCGGGTGCCGCAGGCGAGCGCCTTCTACCAGGCCACCGCCGCGACGCCGCTGGGAGCGCGAGCCCGCCGTCACCTGCTCTCGAAGGGACGGAGCATCATCCGCATCGAGGATGAGATCTTCGATGCCGAACTGCTCGAAAGCGCGACCTCCGAGTTGCAGGGCGAGGGCGCCCTCCTTGCGGCGCTCACCGCCCAGCGCACCGGACGGATGTCCGACATCGTCGCCACCATCCAGGGCGAGCAGGACCGCATCATCCGCTCCGATCTCAGGGGAGTGCTCGTCGTGCAGGGAGGGCCAGGCACCGGCAAGACCGCCGTTGCACTGCACCGGGCGGCCTACCTGCTCTATTCACACCGGGATCGGTTACGCAACTCCGGTGTGCTCATCGTGGGGCCGTCCCGCTCATTCCTGCAGTACATCGAGGCGGTGCTTCCCTCGCTCGGCGAGACCGGGGTTGTTCTCGCGAGCGTCGGACAGCTCTACCCCGACGTCGAGGCGACGCGAGAGGATGCACCCGCTACCGCCGCGATCAAGGGCCGGGAATCGATGGCAGGTCTCGTTGCCCGCGCGGTACGTTCGCGCCAGCGCGTGCCGTCCGCACCCCAGGACCTCGAGGTGAACGGTGATCGGCTCACCCTTGACCCGCGTCTCATCGCGACGGCGATCGGCCGTGCGCGAGAGAGCAATAAGACCCACAACGAAGCGCGCGTGGTGTTCGTGAAGAATGCGCTCAACGCGCTGTCCCGCCAGTGGCTCACCCAGCTGCAGGATGCCGGCAACTCGATGGACGACACCGATCTGTCGATGTTGCGCGAAGACCTGCGAGCGGCCGAAGATGTGCGCGTGGCGCTGAATACGGCCTGGCTGCCGCTCACCCCCCAGAAGCTGCTGCAGGACCTCTACGCCCGCCCCCAGTGGCTCGCCGAGCTGACCCCAGGCTGGACCGAGACCGACCGTGCCCTGCTGCAGCGAGACCGCGAGGCAGAGTTCACGATCGCCGACATCCCGCTGCTCGACGAGGCTGCCGAGCACCTCGGCGAATACAGCGTGGCGGATGCGGCGCAGAAGCGCGAAGCAAAGCAGCAGCGCAAACGTGACATCGAAAACGCGGAACATGCGATCGAGAATATGCGGGTGGGCGGACTGGTCAATGCGAAGGACCTCGCCGACAACTTTGCGGAGCTGGGGGACCGGTCGACGACTGCCGAGAAGGCTGCGGCTGACCGCACCTGGACCTACGGCCATGTAGTCGTTGACGAGGCCCAGGAACTCTCGCCGATGCAATGGCGGCTTTTGCTGCGGCGCGGACCGCAGCGCTCGTTCACGATCGTCGGGGACATCGCCCAGGCGGCATCGGCCGCCGCGGCATCCAACTGGAAGGATGCACTCGCCCCATTGTTCGCGGATTCCCCGGAGTCCGATCGTTGGCGGCTCGAGGAACTCACGGTGAACTACCGCACGCCGAGCCAGATTGCGGCGGCGGCCGAGTCGATGGCGATCGCGAACGGTCTGCACGTGACTAAATCCCGCTCGGTGCGTTCGAGTGAATGGCCGATCACCGTTGTGGCGGATGCCGTGGAGGCGGTGCGGATCGATCGGGAATCCGATGGGACGGGCGGCACGTTCGCCGTGATTGTGCTCGAGCCGGGCATCCGCGAGCTCACGGATCGTCTCGTTGCCGAGTTCGGCGATGCGGTGGGGATCGGCGCGGTCGGACTCACCCGCGACATCGCCGTGATCACTCCCCAGGAGGCAAAGGGGCTGGAGTTCGACTCGGTCGTGGTGGTGGATCCAGCGGCGATCCTCGCGGCATCCGAGCGGGGGGCAGGGGCGCTCTACGTCGCGATGACCCGCGCCACCCAGCGCCTCACGCTCGTCGCCGACGGAGAGTTGCCCGCCGGCATCCGGTAAGACCTACGCCGAGGGCGCCAGCGCGTCGTAGCGAAGCAACCCGCGCTGAAGACGCGTGAGAAATATCAGGATCACGATTATCGCGAGTCCGCCGAGCAACGGCGGCAGCCAGATCGCGCCGATAGCCGCGACGATGCCGACGTAGATGTCTCCGACGCGCGGTCCTCCGGTGACGACCACCGTGAAGACCCCCTGCAGCCGCCCACGCATGCTGTCGGGCACCGCGACCTGCAGCATCGTCTGCCGGAAGATACTGCTGACGTTGTCGGCCGCCCCCGCACCGGCGAGCATCACGCTCGCGATAATGGTCGCCGGGATATTTGCCCGGGTGGGGGACACCGGTCCGAATCCGCCGAGAGAGAGGGCGAGCAGCACCCCTCCGAATCCCGCGATGAACGCTCCGTAGACGATAATCGAGGTGCGGATGGCCCGGCCGTGCCAGCGCACCCCGCCGAGTCGACCCGACAGCAGGCTGCACAGCAGCAGGCCGATCGCTCCGGCCGCCGTCAGCACGCCGACGGTCACGGCGCCTCCGCCGAGCACGAGGGCGCCGACGGCCGGAAACAGCACACGCGGCTGGCCAAGGGCCATCGCAATGATGTCGACAATGAAGGTCATTCGAATGTTCGGTGCAGACCTCAGGAAGTCGATTCCCGAGCGCAGCGAGGCAAGCCCTGGCCGCTGCGCGTCACCATCGGGCGCGAGTTTCGGCAGCGAGAAGATACCGGCGAATGCGGTGAGAAAGAGCACGACATCCACGGTGTAGGTCCACCCGAATCCCACGGTCGCGACCAGCACGCCAGCGAGCGCCGGGCCGATCGTTACCATCACACCGAAACTCATGCCGGTGAGGGCGGATGCCGCTGGCATCAGCCGCGCGGGAAGCAGCCGCGGCAGCACCGCCGACCGCACCGTGTTCATCACCGTCGCCGAGACCGCGTTCAGGGTTGTCAGCAGGTAGAACGGCCAGGTGATTTCCACGCCGGTCCAGGCGATGAGTGCGAGGGTGATGGTCGAACCCCAGGCGACGATCGCGGCCAGCAGCAGGATGAGCCGTCGGTCGAAAGCGTCTGCGAGCATTCCACCGTAGAGCCCGGCGAAGATCATCGGCACGAGAGCAAATGCTCCCACCAGCGAAACCGCGAAGGTGGAGTGCGTCAACTGATAGATGTGTAACCCGACAGCGACGATCGTCATCTGGCTTCCGATACCCGAGATCGCGTTGCCGGCCCAGAGTGTGCGAAACGCCGCGCTCTCCCTGAGCGGCGACAGGTAGATGAGATGCGAACGCCGTGTGCTGTGCTCGCGATCGGTACTCACTCTCACTATTCTCACCCGACAGCGGTGCCATGCTTGAGCAGTGCCTGTTCTTTCTGATTCTGTGCTCACCGATCCGTTGCTGGCCCGCATCCACGAGCGGGCGCCGGGCTACGACAGTAACAACGTGTTCTTCACCGAGGATCTCGAAGAGCTCGCCTCTGCCGGCTACCTGCGTGCTCTCGTGCCCGAATCCTTCGGTGGCCTCGGCCTGAGCCTCCAGCAGGTCGCTCACCAGCAGGCACGCCTCGCGATGGCCGCCCCGGCGACGGCGCTCGCCGTGAACATGCACCTGGTCTGGACCGGCGTCGCGAAGACCCTGCACGACCGAGGGGACGACTCGCTCGACTTCGTTTTGCGGGATGCCGCGGCGGGGGAGATCTATGCCTTCGCGATCAGCGAGGCCGGTAACGACCTCGTGCTGTTCGACAGCACCACGGACGCCCAGCCGCTTCCGGACGGCGGCTACGCCTTCAGCGGTACCAAGATCTTCACCAGCCTGTCGCCGGCATGGACTCGGCTCGGCCTCTTCGGACTGGACACCGTGTCAGTGGATGCGCCAAAGCTCGTGCACGCCGTCGTCACCCGCGAGGCGCCGGGAATCTCTATCGCCGCGGACTGGAACACCCTTGGCATGCGGGCGAGCCAGAGCAACACCACCCATCTCACTTCGGTGGTCGCGGCATCCGACCGGGTGTTCCGCCGCCTCGATCCTGGTCCGAGCCGCGACGCCCTCATCTTCGCCATCTTTGCCAACTTCGAAATCCTCATCTCCTCCGTGTACCTTGGCATCGGTCAGCGGGCTCTCGAACTCGCGGTCGAATCCGCGCGCTCCCGCAGTTCGCGGAAAACGGGGCTAGGCCGTGACCAGGATCCGAACGTGCGCTGGAAAATTGCGGATGCGGCGCTCGCCCAGGACGCGCTGCTTCCGCAGCTTGACGCCCTGGCCGTCGACCTCGACTCCGGCGTGGATCGCGGCACGCAGTGGTTTCGCGCTCTCGTCGGACTCAAGTCCCGATCAACGCGGACCGCCCGCTACGTCGTCGACCAGGCCATCGCGGTTGCGGGAGGCGCGGCGTTTTCGGCGACAAGTGAACTCTCCCGGTTGTATCGGGACGTACTCGCGGGCGGATTCCATCCGAGCAACGACGACTCGGTGCACTCAACAGTTGCAACGGCGCTGCTGGGGCCGATCATCGAAGACCCGTCGCCTACCCTGAGATCATGACTTCCTCGCTCGCGATCGATCCCTCTGTCGTCGTCTGGTCCGTTCCCGAATCCGCGCGGGCGAAGGAGCTCACGACGCGTCCCCTGTTGGTGCTGATGCACGGTCGCGGGTCGCACGAGCATGACCTCTACGCCCTCGCCCCGATGCTTCCCCCGCAGTTCGTGATCGCCGCGCTCCGCGCGCCGATCGAGCTGGCTCCCGGTTCGTACTCCTGGTTTCCGGACGGAGAGCCCGCTCGGCCGAGTTTCGCGGCTGCGGATGGTGCCGTCCAGGCACTCTTCGACTGGCTGGATTCGATTACCTCCGCTGCTTCGGTCTCGCTTCTCGGGTTCTCGCAGGGCGGTGCGATGACCCTTCACGCCCTGCGGCACGCTCCCGAGCGGTTCGCCGCCTTCGTGAATCTCGCCGGCTTCGTCATCGGCGGCGACGCCCCCGCCGATTCTTCGCTCGAGACGCTGCGACCACCGGTGTTTTCGGGCAGCGATCCGGCGGATCCGGTGATCCCCGCCGAAGCGATTGCGCGGACCGCAGAGTGGCTTGCTTCGCATTCGACTCTCACGGAGCGTCACTACGCCGGCATCGGGCACTCGATCTCGCGCGAGGAACTCGAGGATGTGAATAGGTTTCTGAACGGCGCTGGTTTTTGAACACCACCGTCTGAGCGCATTAGCCCCACACAGACTCGTCGCCCGGTGCGGCACTTGGTGCGGCTCTTCCGGGCGACGGGTTGTTCTACTCACAGGATGCTCTCCTTGGGGCCAGAGCGCAATACCCCCATCGCTCACATTGAATTTCGCGCGGGGTGTTCAGGCAACGCGCGATGCCGAGCCACCCGCAGTGCGCTGTCAAGTTCTGAAAGGAACCGGTCCGCGTCGGCCAGGCTGAAGCAGAGCGGCGGCCGTATCTTCAGTGTGTTCCGGGCTGCACCGGATGCCCCGAGCAGCACTCCCCGCCGGCGCAGCTCGTTCACCACGACGAGGGTTGTCGCTTCGTCGGGGGATTCCCCGTGCACGAGGTCGACTCCCAGGAATAGACCGGCCCCGCGCACCTCTCCGAGAGACTCGTGGAATCCCGCGAGCATGGCAAGCCCGGCGGTGAGGTACTCCCCGACGACCCGTGCGTTCTCGATCAGTCCTTCATCGTGAAGGATGTCGAGCACGGCCTGCGCGGCGGCGATCGAGACCGCCGTGCCGCCGAAGGTGTTGAAGTAACGCCCGTGGGCCGCGAAGGCGTCCACGAGCTCGCGACGGGCGACAACCCCTCCGATCGGCATGCCGTTACCCATCGGTTTGCCGACTGTCACGAGGTCGGGTACCACTGCCCCGAGAGCGGAGTCGTGGCGGGTGAAGCCCCACAGGCCGTGACCGAGACGCCCGAAGCCAGCCTGCACCTCGTCGGCGATGTAGAGGCCTTCCGCGTCGTGCACGATGTCGCTGATCCGCCCGAGGAAAGCCGAGCTGCCCGGCTGTACGCCGTCAGAGGCGAAGATCGAGTCCGCGATGAGCGCGGCAAACCCGTGCTCGGAAGCGCCCAGATCCGCGGCCGCAATCGCGACGGCGTCCGCGAACGCCACGCCGTCGCCGGTCGGAGCCTCCACCAGGCGTACCCACGGGGCGATGCTGTCGCCGCCGCCGAGGGACGGCGAGATCGCTGCGGTCTCGGTGGTGACCCCGTGGTAGGCGTTTCGGGTGACGATCACGCCTCGTTTACCGGTTACGGTGGTGGCGATCCGAAGGGCGAGGTCATTCGCCTCGGAACCCGTGCAGGTGTACATCACGTTCGCGAGCGCACGGGGCAGCGTGCCGAGTAGATCTTCGGAATAGTCGATCAGTGGTCGATCGAGGTAGCGGGTATTCGTATTGACGAGAGCCGCCTGGCGCGAGATTGCCTCAACCACTCGGGGATGCGAATGGCCCACCGACGGCACGTTGTTGTACACATCGAGAAACTCTCTGCCCGCCGCATCCCAGAGCTTCGAGCCGAACCCGCGAACGATCTCGATGGGCTCGTCGTAAAACAGCCGATAGGCCGCCCCGAGGCTGCGGTTGCGTCGTTCGACCAACAGGCGAGTCGGCGCGCTCAACTCGTCGAGGCGGTCGTTGCTGAAGTAGGTGCTCGGTCCTGGCATGATCCGACCCTACTGGTGCGCCCCTCCTGTCGGCAGAGGCGATTGCCGCAGACTCACCAACTGGCGCCAAGTGGATTCGAGATTGCGGGAGGTGTACTCGGCGTTCTCAGGCCGTGATGTCACGAGCCAGGATGCGAGGAGTAGCCGCTGGGCGAGACGACCGAGCACGAGGTGCGGCACCAGAACCGACTCTGCGTCAGACAGTGTCACCCGTTCGCGATAGCCGGAGGCGAGAGCGATTGCCGGGGCCCAGGGGTCGCTCGCCCGCAACGATGGCGCCGCATACGACATCGCGACAGCAAGGTCCGCGGCACGATGACTCCGCACGATATCGCCGAAGTCGAGGATGCCGGTGATGAAGTCTGGCGCGTTCGATTGGACGACGAGATTGCCGCCGTGGAAGTCGTTGTGCACCACCTGCCGCGGGGTTAGGTGCAGCGCCGGCAGCGTTTCGGCCGACAGTTCCGAGAGTAGGTCGCCCACCGCGCGCCGCCGGTCCTCGCCCTCGATCACGGGCACCAGCTCCGACAACTCGGCGAGCCGCGCGAGATCCCAGGCGAGCCAGCGGTCGGCTGCCGGATGATCAAAGTCGGCCAACGCGTCGGTGAGGCGGCCGAGCATTCGCCCGACCGCGCGCCAATCGGTCGGGGAGGGATCGACCTCGCTGAGCAGGCTGCCCGGGAGGTAGCGGAGAAGCCTCACCGCTCGGCCACCGTGGGTAGGTGAGAGGGTTAGCGGCGGCACGAACTGTTGGAGCGGCAGCGAGTCATCCCGTGCCGCGGCGTGCGCGATGGCAGCACCCGGGAGCCCGATCTCGGCCGGGTCGTCGCCGGGTGCTGAGATCTTGAGCACGTAGCCGTGAGCGTCGCCGGGGACGGCCAAGCGAAAGGTATCGTCGCGCTCGGTCGCGAGCCGGGCAATGGAGGTGGCTGTCACCCCAAAGCATCTCAGCGCGACGGCGGCGGCCTCGCCCGGTGGGGTGCGCTCGAACGGGGCGCCGACTCCGGCCAGGAGACGGCGCGTCAACGGAGTTGCCGGGAGTGCCTCATCCATCCATTGATTCTGCTGCATCGGCTCCATGGAAGCAGCCCGTCAGCCCAGCGGGCCGAAGCGGCCTGTTCGGGTCCCACCTGTTCGGGGCTCACCTGTTTTGGGCGCACCTGTATTGGGGAGTTCGCAGCGTGTGGCCGGTGACTAGATTCGAAACAGAGGGCACAGCACACGACCGGCAGAGGCAAACAGCCCGTGCACGGAATTTACCGTTGGGGGACGGAATCGTAACCACGGGGGATGATCGTTCGACGCTGCCTGCGCCGCAGCGCCAGGCGGGACACTCGAACGCCCCTGCAAGCTGGCTTCCACCGAACCACGCCCTGCGGGAGTGCCTTGCACTGCAAGCAGAGGCTCCTCCCATTTCGCTGGTCGCGCGCCTCTTCGGAGTCGATCCGCTCTCGCGTGATGCGCGGCGCTCCTACAGTGGAGCACTCGCCGAGATTGCTCTTGCAGATTCCCTCGCCGCGCTCGGGGACGAGTGGACCGTTGTGCATTCGGTGCCTGTCGGTGGCGACATCGCAGCGGGCCACTACCCTCTGGCCCTCGATCACCTGGTGATCGGTCCGGCCGGTATCTTCTCGATCACCATTCACAGCCACGCTGGCCAGGCCGTCTGGGTCGGAGAGCGCACGTTCATGGTCGATGACGAACGACTCGGCCACCTTGCCGACGCCGAAAAGGCGGCATCGGCCGCATCCCGGTTGCTGGCCGCCGCGCTCAAAGCGTCGGGGACGGCGGCGGATGTCGTGGTGACGCCCTGCATCGTGGTGGACTCGCCCTCGACGCTGCAGATCCGCCAACGCGCCGATCGCATCCAGACAAGCACAGCCCGCGACTTCACCGCGTGGCTTGCCGCACTGCCCCGGCTGATCTCGCCGACGGTTGTCAATGCCCTGTCAGGGGTTTCGCTCCAGGCCTCGACCTGGTCGGTGAGTGCAGTTGTTCCTCCCAACGACGCTCATATCCGGCGTGACGACTTCGATCAACTGCGCCTCCACATCGACTCCGCACGACTCCGCCGCCTGGTCTGGACCGGTCTCGGGGTCATTCTGAGCTATTCTCTGGTCATTTCGAGTGCCTCCGGGTTTTCTGTCTTCGCCGTGGCGCACTTTTAACGATCTTCAGCGGCCGCGCAGCGCGCCTACCGCGACGATCCGATTCGGCAACAGGCCGGAGAGCAGCACCACGAATTTGTAACGCAGGGTCGGTATCGAAACGGCGCGGCCTTTCGCGACATCCCGCAGCGCGAGGCGCACGAGAGTCGAAGGGTCAAGCCAGAGGAATGCGGGCACGCCGTCTTTCGACACGTTCATGCGGTCGTGGAACTCGGTGTGCACGAAGCCCGGTGCAACTGCGGTCACGGCGACACCCCGACGACGATAGGTGAGGTTGGCCCAGCGACTAAAGCTCAGCACCCACGCTTTCGACGCGCCGTAGGTGCCGCGTGGGGTGTACCCGGCGACGCTCGCGATGTTGACGATCGTGCCGGATCCGCTCGCGAGCATTTGCTGCAGCGCGGCATGGGCGAGGCGCATGGGGGCGGTCACGAGGAGGTCGAGCAGGCGCTGTTCCTCGTCGACCGGATTCTCGTCGAACGGTTTTGGCAGCCCGAAACCCGCATTGTTGACGAGCATGGTCACGCGACGGGCTCCGGATGCTCCGACCCTGACCTCCACCATCGCGAGGTCTGACCGGCTCACGAGATCCGCCGCGAGCACCTCCACCGTCACACCAAACTCAGCACGCAATCCGGCGGCACGCTCCTCCAGCCGGTCTGCGTCGCGAGCGACGAGCACGAGATCGAAGCCCTCTGCGGCGAGTTGACGGGCGAATTCTGCCCCGATCCCGGCGGTAGCCCCGGTGATGAGGGCCACATGTGTATCGGTAGTGGAATTCATCTATTCACGCTAGCCGGTGTTCCCTCGTGACCGGAGAATTCCCGCCGTGCACACGGGCGAAGCTGGTAGCGCTTCTCAATGACTCTCGCTGAATCGCCGACAATCATCCTGCCCATCCCGGCCGCCACGATCGCCGCCCAGGCCTCCGTGGGGGACCGGGGCGTCAGGGCCACCGAATTTTCCGCCTACGTAGCGCGCCCTGAGGGCCCACCACGGGGAGCCCTGGTGGTCATTCATGAAATCTGGGGGCTCGTCGAGCACATCACTGGCATCGCCGATCGTTTCGCCGCCGAGGGGTATCTCGTGATCGCGCCAGACCTGCTGTCGTCGATCGGCATCAGTGAACAGGTCGGACTCGAGGCCTACGCCATCATGAATAGCCCGGACGAGTCAGTGCGGTCGAACGGCCAGCCACTCTTGCGTGCCGCCTTCGCCAGTCTCAATGTTCCCGAGTTCGGTGCGTGGGCCCTCGCCGCGCTCGGCTCGAGCGTTGACTATCTCGCTGAACAACCCGGCATCGACGGTCGCATCGCGGTCACGGGATTCTGCTTCGGCGGTGGTTACAGCTTTGCGCTCGCGGCGGCCGATCCTCGCATCCGCGCTGCTGTGCCGTTTTACGGGGTGCCGCCCGAGACGGCGACGATCTCGACGATCTCGTGCGCGGTGCTCGCCTTCTACGGTGAGACGGACACGAGACTCATCGACTCTCTGCTCGAAGTCACCGCTGCCATGCAGGCCGCTGGAGTCGACTTCACCGCAAAAATCTACGAAAACGCAGGTCATGCCTTCTTCAACGATACGAGCGCCCTCATGTATCGGGCCGACGCCGCGGTCGACTCGTGGCAACGCACCCTCGCGTTCCTCGAGACCGCTCTCAAAGCCTGACACGAGGTCTGCCGGATTTTCAGCGACGGGAGTCAGCCGCGCGTGCAGGTGCCGGATGACACGGCCGAGCTCAAGCCCTGTGCCTGGGCGACGACCGGTGCCAGCTCCTGTGTCGTCATGGCGAACCCGAGATGGCTGGTCGTTGCCGAGCGCGCGAAGATCACGCCGGTGACGCTGCCAGCGGCATCGATCAGCGGGCCTCCGGAGTTGCCCTCCTGTACATCTGCCGCAAGGTAGTACACCTCACGAGGACTGGGATTGGCGCCGTAAATGTCTGGAGAGTTGATCGTGGCAACATTCTGCACAGCGGCCGGGCTCGACAGGAACGGACCGCCGAGGGGATACCCGTCGAAGACGGCGGTCGCACCTGTCGTTAGGTCGGCACCGAGCGGGAGAGGAGCGGTCGGTAGCCCGGTGACGGCGATCACGGCGAGATCCTGCACGGCATTGAAGTAGACGACCCGACCGGTGTAGGTGGAGCCGGAGGGGGTGAGTACGACCGGTTGCGTGACGCCAGCCACGACATGAGCATTGGTGACGACGCGCCCCGAGGAGGAGACGAATCCGCTTCCCGACTGGTTTTGTCCGCACTGGTAGGCGTTGCCGGTGATCTTCACGACGGAGCGGGCGGATGCCTGCTGGGCGGCGGTCGCCCCCGACTCTGGCACCGGTAGCGCAGTTCCGGTTCCAATCGCTTCGAACAGGCGCGGAAGGCCGTCGAGCGCGAACAGAGACCGTACTTTTGCTTCGAGTGCTTTGACCGGATCGGGAGTGACCCGCTCGATCGTCGAGACGACGGTCGATGATCCGATGGCCTGGGATACGACAGGCACGCCGAGAGATCCGAACCCGAAGGCGAGCATCGACACGACAAGCGCGGCGGCCACGAGCGTGATCGCGGCCCCTAAAAGCCGATCGATTGCGCGAAGCGGTGTCTTGTCGACGCGTCGGCGGATGACCCGGCCGAGCGCCGATCCGGCGCCCTGCCCGAGCGCGATGAGAGCCACGACCACCACGAGAATCACCGGTAATCTGAACTGGCTTGCGGTGACCCAGCCCGTGACCAGCGGTATCGCAAAAAACGCGGCTGTCGCTCCCGCGACGATTCCGATGAAACTGCCGACACTCAGGATGAAGCCTCGCCGGAATCCAAATACTGCGTAGACGACAAGCAGGACGACGAGTAAGAGGTCGAGCACCGCAGAGCCGGTCATGCCATCGTCCTCCCGGTCCCAGCGCTGTCGCCCGGAGCCGTCCCCAGTGTCCCACGGGTGCCTGTACACCAATCGCTGCCCCTGTCGAGGCCCCAGAGAACTTCCTCGACTGTGCAAGGGTGGGGGAATGGACGAATGTGACGCGATTGTCGTCGGAGCCGGACCGAATGGCCTGGCGGCGGCGGTCGTACTCGCGCGGGCCGGGCTCTCGGTGCGGGTCTACGAGCGCGAAAACGCGATCGGTGGGGGAGCGCGCACCGAGGAGCTGACGCTTCCGGGGTTCCTCCACGACCTCTGCTCGGCCGTGCATCCCCAGGCCTTGTCCTCCGGCTTCTTCCGTGCGTTCGAGCTCGAAAAACGCGTGAGTTTCATCGTGCCGGAGATCTCGTATGCGCACCCTCTCGACGACGGCCGCTCCGGCATCGCCTGGCGTGACCTGGATCGCACCGTCGACGGCCTGGGTGTCGATGGGGCAGCGTGGAAGCGGCTGCTGGGTCCACTCGTGCGCCATGCCGACCAGGTGGCGCAATTCGCCGGGTCGCAGGTCCTGCAGTTGCCGAGGCATCCGATCACACTCGCTCGACTGGGGGTGCGTATTCTCGAGCAAGGGAGTCGCGGCTGGAATCTGCGCTTTCACGACGACCTCGCGCCGGCGATGCTCACCGGAGTCAATGTGCACGCGATTCGACCGGTTCCCAGCCTGTCGACCGCCGCAGCCGGCCTCGTGCTCGCCACGACGGGCCACGCACGCGGCTGGCCGATCCCGATCGGGGGCAGCCGGTCGATCACCGACGCGATGGCCGATGACCTGCTCTCGCACGGGGGCGAGATTGTCACGGGCACGGAGATTACTTCCATCGCGGAACTTCCGCCGGCGCGGGTGATCCTTTTCGATGTCACGCCGCGAGCACTCTCGCGAATCGCCGGCGATCGGCTGCCCGACCGCTACCGTCGTTCGCTCGATCGATTCCGCTATGGCAATGCGGTCGCCAAGGTCGACTTCGCACTCTCCGGACCGGTGCCGTGGACAGACGACCGCCTCGCTGCAGCCGCGACTCTCCATGTCGGGGGAACCCGCCAGGAAATGGAGACCTCCGAAGCGGATGTCGCGGCCGGACGGCATCCCCAGGATCCCTACGTTCTCGTGAGTCAGCCGACCCCCTTCGACCCGTCAAGAGCGCCGGAAGGTAAACATGTGCTGTGGGCTTATACCCACGTGCCGCGAGGTTCCGTGGAGGATCGCACCGAGGCGATCACCGCGAAGATCGAACGCTATGCTCCCGGATTCCGAGATACGATCCTTGCGTCGGTGAGCCGCTCTGCGGTAGACGTCGAACGGCACAATCCGAATTACATCGGGGGAGACATCGCGGCGGGAGACGTGACTGTCACGCAGCTGCTCGCCCGGCCGGTGCTGTCGGCGACGCCGTGGCGCACCGCCGCCCGCGGGCTCTACCTGTGCTCGTCGTCAACGCCGCCCGGGCCCGCCGTGCACGGACTTGCCGGATATTACGCCGCGATGACGGCGCTTCGGGATGAATTCGGCGTGACCCGCCGACCATTTCTCGGCCTGCAGGAGTAGCGGATCAGATCAGGTCGCGAAGTACCTGTTCGGCACGCACGCCCCGTGTTCGTGCCCGGGCAGCCAGACGCTCGAATTCGACGGCGGTGAGGGTCACGATCACGTCGACGGTCTCGGCGCCGTTCGATTGCCGGCTCGAGGGCTCGTCGAAGTCGAAGAGCGACGGGGGCGGGGCAGCCGGGATTGCCGGCGTCGACTCTGTCAATCGAGCGGGGGAAGGGCGGGGCTCGAGCGGGCGCCCCACGGCGCCGTCGCCCGCACGCACGAAGCCCGGCCCGGCGGGAATCGTTGCCCCGCGCTGGTAGGCCTCCGACACGGCGCGGGCGCGAGAGTCCGCTGCTTCATTGAGCGGATGATTCGCGTGGCCCTTCACCCACTCGAAGCGATACTGCCGACCGGGCAGCTCCGTGTCGATCTCCTGCAGAAGGTCCACATTCATCACGGGCTTACCGTCAGCCTTTCGCCAGCCCTTGCTCTTCCAGCCGGGCAGCCATTTGGTGACGCAATTGATCACATACTGGCTGTCGCAGAGGATCAGCAGGTCGTCGTCGAGGTGGGCGGTAGCACGAAAGAACTGGAGCACCGCGGTGAGCTCGGCCTGGTTGTTAGTGGCATGCTTCCAACCGCCAGCCGCCCAGCAGGTGTCGTCAACGTACCAGGCCCACCCGGCCGGGCCCGGGTTGCCGAGGGCAGATCCATCGGCGGCGACACGGATCGTCATTTTGGCTCCCGAAGTGATCGTCGATCGGTGTTGTCGTAGATCGAAGTGGTGGTCAATCGAAGGACTGTCGATGCCGGCGGACATCGCACACCAGTCTGCCGCACGCCGGAAGCCCCAATTTCGCCGATCCTGCAAGAAAGTGAACATCGACCGGTAATTCGGGGGCGTAGCGCGAGAGCCCGTCGGGAGCGGGAGCGAGTGCAGGCAAAGTGAATTCCCGATGTCGAGACCGAGTCTGAAGGCGAGTGGATTGTGTCGGGCGGGGTGGCATCTTCGAAGCGATAATGCACCGACTTTTCATCGATGGGAGTGTCTATCGGGGTCTTGGTTACCGGGACCCCAGCGCCAGGCCGAGCATCATCCTGCTGCCAACGAAACCGGTCTCGGCCTATCTCTGAGGGAACCCGGCGGGCATGACGGCCGCTCCTCCCCACGGGCCTGCATCATGGTGCACCGGTAATTGTGGTTCGTGACTGTTCGCGCCTTCTCGCGCGTTCGGCCTCCGTCGCCGCGGCCTCCGCGGGTGTCGGCGCGGTGCCTCCGAGCGAGCGTGGCTGCCACCACTGTCCGGTCCCGGTGACCGGATAGCCGGACTGAAGGCCATCGACCATGCCCTGCATCGTCTTCCGCAGCGAGTCCGTCACGGCCCGGGGGTCGTCCGTCGAGGCAATGTCAATCGGTGCACCGAAAGCGAAGGAGATCAATACCCCGAACCGTGCGCGTAACGGCACCGGATGGTTCTTAGTCATCAGCCGCTGCCCGCCCCAGACCGCCACCGGAATCACCGGAACTCCTGCCTCTGCCGCCAGACGTACGGCGCCGCTCTTGAGCTCACGAACTTCGAATGATGCGCTGACGCCCGCTTCGGGAAACACCCCGATCAATTCGCCGGATCGAAGAGCGGCGACGGCTTCGGCATAGGCGGCCGCCCCGCGTTCCATATCGACGGGAATGTGATGCATGCCTCTGAGCAGCCAGCCGATACCCGGCTTGTCAAAAGCGCGCTTGGTCACGAGAAAGCGAATGCGTCGTCGGTTACTCCTCCAAGCCACCCATTCGACGAGGGCGAATTCGAGGTACCCGAAGTGGGTCATGGACAGCACCGCACCGCCGGCGGCGGGCAGATTGTCGAGACCGGTCTCGATGCGGCGGAGTCTCCAGAATCGGAACAGGCCAATGCCAAGGCTTATCGCCGCCCGATAGATGGGCTCCGAATGCGACCTGCGGGCGGGGGACATATCTTCAGCGTAAGACGGAATGCTGCGTATTCTCGGTGCGCAAAACAGCATGCGCCCGGCGGCATACGTCCCTGCCGAGGCCCGTGCGATACCCCCGTTCAGGCGTGCCCTTTTTTGGGGACTGTCGACGGTCTGAGGGCTCCCGTTAGCGTTATCAGATAACAACCCGGGGGAAGCAGTGACAGATCTTGCAGCGCACAGAGAGGCCGATTCGAGGCGGCACGGTCGCGCGCAGGGTGTCACCATGAAGAAGGCGCAGCGCGTCGGTTTCAGCTTCAGTGGTCTGTTCGGTCGCGGGGGCGCACCGGCGGCCACGCGGGGATGGAGCACCGAGCCTCCAACGGAGTTCGAACTCGGGCGCATGCTGACGGCGCTCGACGACCGCTTCACGGCGCTTCGCGCATTCGATGTCTTCGGCGAGCTTGATGCCGACTTCTTGGTCGTGGGGCCTGGCGGACTCTTTCTCATCACCACCAGGGTGCAGGGTAACGCCAAGGTCTGGGTCGACGAAGATGTGCTCTGGGTCAATGGTCGGCCGACAAACCAGGTGCGCGATGCGCGCAATGCTGCGGATCGGGCATCCGCTCGGCTGAGTGCAGTACTGGGTCAGCCCGTTCGAGCGACTCCGGTCATCGCGGTCATGAATCCTCTCTCATTGTCGTTCGGCGGCGACCCCGCACGGCGCGTCGTCACCCTGCCGGCGGATCTGGTGACCCAGTGGCTCTCCGAGTGTTCCCGAATGCTCTCGGATGACGCTGTCGCCGACTTCGCAGCGGTTGCGGAAGATCGCGCCACGTGGGGATCGCTGCCGAGCGGCTCTCGCCGGCTGGCGCGGGTGCGTTGAGCTCACGAGGCACACGGGACACCCGTTCGCCGCTACCACCCATTCTGGGGCTGCCCGTTTTGGGGCTGCACACTGTCTGATCCCCCGTCTAGCCTCGAATCATCGGAGCTTGGGGGAGCGATGAACGACAGGGGTGCAAGCGCAGTGCACGACACGACATCGGCGGTGCAGACCGGGCCGTCGCTCCGCGGCGAACCCACAACCCGTCTCGAGGTCTCAAGCGCTGCTGAGGAGTCCCCGTTCTCAGGCCCGATCACCACTGGACCGCTGCTTCCCGGACTCTCCTTCACCAGCGGGTTTGACAGGGAACCATTCAGCGTCTCCGCACACACCGCGGTACCGGTTCCTTCGGCACGACCTGACGCCGAGGAAGTTACCGGGAAACCAGCGATCCCGGCCCCGACCGCTGCCGCAGCACAGGTCGATGTGCCGAGTGCGGTCGCTTCGAATGTGGACCTCGAACCCGGCTCTTGGTCCATCGAACCGAACCTCCGGGCGCGCGGCCCGGCATACGCCGTTATGCAGGAGTGCCTTGCTCGCCAAGAGGTGGCTACACCCCGCGGTCGACTCGCTCGAGCGCTCGGCAACAGCCCGCTGCATCCGGATGCCCGCAGTTGGTACAGCGGCGCTCTCGGCGAGATCGTGGTCGCGAACGCGCTCGCTCAGCTGGGAGACGAGTGGACGGTACTGCACGCGGTGCAGGTGGGCTCAGGAAGCGCCGACATCGATCACGTGATCCTCGGCCCCGGTGGCATTTTCACAATTAACACCAGGAATCACTCAGGCAAGAAAATATGGATTGGCGGAAGCACGTTCCTGGTGAACGGTTACAAGCAGGAGCACATGCGAAAGTCGGCCCATGAGGCCGAGCGGGCAGCCCGCTTGCTCAGCAGCGTGACCGGACGCCCGGTCTCCGTGACCCCGCTCATCGTGGTGGTGAATCCGGCGTCCATCACGACCGGGCGCAAGCGACCGCGCGTTACCGTACTCTCCAGCAATACCCTCAAGCGCTGGCTGGTGAGACGACCCCGCGTGATGTCGGATCGCGCCGTCGCCCACTTCTCGATGTTTGCCGAGGAGCGAAGTACCTGGCATACCGAGCCCGTGACAATGAATGACACTTCGGACCGGTTGTCGCAATTTGAGCAGCTTCGAATGCAGGTGGATGCCGCCCGACAGCGCGCGCGCCTGTGGCTCCTTGCACTCGGCGTGGGCGCCATCCTGATCACTCCGGTCGCCATTGCCGAGATAGTGCGCCTGATTATTTCACTCCTGGTAATTCCCGGTCGCTGACCCGGACTGCGGCTCGCGTGCTGCCGTTGTCATCACTCGTGATCATCCAATCGGTCGCCAGTGTTGCTGCGCATTCAGCCACACCGGGGCGAGCGTCTGAAGCCGACCGTCAGCTATCCGCATCAGGTATGACCAGCTATCCGCATCAGGTATGACGAGGTTGACGAGCCGCATCAGGTATGACGAGGTTGACGAGCACGTCGAGCTGCCGCTGGTCGCGCCTGTGCGGATCCCGAATGCGCTCCACCCGATTGCCCTGTTCGGTAGTGCGCGACTCGACCGCGCGCGCGGTTCTGGTCGCGGAGGAACCGCGGCTCAGCGCCGTCCCAGTCAAATCTCTCTCGTCAGACGGCCCCCGGTGGCCGCAGTGGAACGCCAGCCCCGCACTGCCGGGTTCCAAAGAAACCTCTCGTCGATCTCGCCTGGGCTCTGCACGCAAAAAAAATCACCGAGGCGGTCGGCGGTTTCGGCGACTGTCGTCGACTCGCAGGGCTCGTTGTCACCGTGTGCCACGGGAGCGGCGTGCGACACTCGCTCGAGCAGGCCGGATGGCCTGTCGCAGGAGAGCAGTGTGGGGATGTCGCGCACCCGGGCGAGCCCTCACTCCTGCAATCCGGCGGCAGCCGGGTGGCACAGTGATATTTCGCACGGGCACGGACGCCTTCGCGTAATTCGGAAGCAGTTGGGCACGATGAGAGCCGGGTAGCCCGACCGCACTGGATCGGCGTACCGTTCAGTGCATGACCGAACAGCAGCCCTTCGCGATCGAGCGCGCCTTCGACGACTTCGAACTACGGCGCTATCCCGATCATGTACTCGTGCAGGTGACAGTGGATGGCGATTTCCTCCGCGCCGGTAATCTCGGGTTCCGGCCGCTCATCAGCTATATCAGCGGCCGGAATGCGCAGGCCACGCGCATCCCGATGACCGCGCCGGTGACGCAGGAGCCGCTCGGCGAGCACACTCACACCGTGAGTTTCGTGCTGCCGGAGGGCACCGATCCCGCGACCGTGCCGGTGCCTAGCGATGCCTCCGTGGCGACCGTGGCTGTCCCGGCCAGCCTCGTGGCTGCCCGCCGCTTCGGCGGCGGATGGACGGACGCCCGCTTCGAACAGAACGGTGAGATGCTGCTGGCGGCCGTCGAGCGCGCCGGATTGCGGGCGGCAGGCAACCTGTACTTCGCCCGCTACGACCCTCCTTGGAAGCCCGGCTTTCTCAAGCACAACGAGGCGCTCGTGCGGGTAGAGGAACAAGCGGCGCCCACACGCTAAGTTCGGGAGTCATGGGGCACACTCGGCAGAGGAACATCGCGCTGCTCGTCGCCGGCACATTCTTCATGGAAAACCTCGACGGCACGATCCTCACCACCGCCGCCCCGAGTATCGGTCGCTCGCTCGGTGTGCCATCGGTCGCGGTCGGCATTACGATCACGGCCTACCTGCTGACGCTCGCGGTGCTCATCCCGCTGAGTGGATGGATTACCCGGCGCCTCGGGTCCCGTCGCATTTTCCTTGCCGCCATCGCAATCTTCACCCTCGCCTCGGTGCTCTGTGCGCTCAGCACGAACCTGCCCGAGCTCACCATCATGAGGGTGCTGCAGGGCATCGGGGGAGCGATGATGGTGCCGGTCGGTCGGCTCGCGGTGCTCCGCGTCACCGACCGCGCCGATCTCATCCGCGCCATCGCCCTGCTCACCTGGCCGGCGCTCGTTGCGCCCATCGTCGCGCCTCTCGCCGGGGGGATCATCACGACCTACTTCACCTGGCACTGGATCTTCCTCATCAACGTGCCGCTCGGTATCGTGGCGTTTTTCGCCGCCCTGAGGATAATCCCCACGGAGGAGCGCGAGTCACCGCCCCGGCTGGACTGGCTGGGGCTCGTGCTCACCTGTACTGGACTCGGCTCGCTGGTCTATCTCGGCTCCCTGTTAGCGGAGCGCGATCCCGGGATGATCCTAACGATCGGCTGGGCGGTGGTCGGTTTCGGCCTGGTGGGCCTGGCCATCGCGCACCAGCTGCGCGCGCCACATCCGTTGCTCGACCTCCGCGCGTTGCGCATTGAGACCTTTCGCCTCTCGCACGCGGGCGGATCCCTGTTTCGGCTCACGGTGAATGCGGTTCCGTTCCTGCTGCCGCTACTCTTCCAGGACGTCTTCGGATACTCGCCGCTACTCTCCGGTGCGCTCGTGCTTTTCGTATTTGTCGGTAACCTCGCCATCAAACCGGCGACCACGTCCCTTCTTCGCCGCTTCGGGTTTCCGGCGGTGATCGTTGCAGCCAGCGCCGCAGCTGCCCTGTCGATGGCGCTCATGGCACTGCTCTCCAGCTCGACCCCGTTATGGGTCGTAATCGTGCTCCTCACCGCAAGCGGGGTGGCGCGCTCCACCGGTTTCACCGCGTACAACACCATCGCCTTTGCCGATGTGGAGCGGGTCGAGATGACTGATGCCAACACCCTCGCCTCCACGCTGCAACAGCTCGCCGCGGGCTTCGGCGTGGCGGTCGGGGCGGTGGCCCTGCGACTGGGGGACAGCTTCGGGTCCGGCTCGGGCGCCTTCGGATTCGCGTTCGCGGTGCTCGCGCTGCTCACGGCACTTGCGACCGTGGAGGGGTTGCTTCTGTCGAAGAGCGCGGGGGAGAACATCCGTCCGGCGCGGGGGTAGTGGTGTGAGGGGCGTGGTGAGTGCCCGCCACGGCGTTCGCGCAGCGCAGCGCGGATGTTGGGGGCGGATGCCTCCTCCGACGCGCCGCCTGCCCGGGGCAACCTGCCGCGGTGTCATCCGGATTTCTGCTCGCGGCATCCGCGTCCGCGCTCAACATCATCACGACCCGTCTACCCCCGTAAAACTGCTGTTGAACGGCGACTTTGACGAGAATCTGATGTTGAACGCGCATGTCCGGCCGACTTCCGCCGTCATCACCGCGATCCCGATCCCTGAGACTCGTCCCCGACGAACTCGGCGACGGCAGTCATCAAGGAACCCATCGGATGGTGCAGGCGATTTCTACCGGATGGTCACCGGCACGCACAGGTCCCCGGTTGACACACCGTGAAAGACCCGCTTTGGCGGTGGCGTGCACCTGTCCTGGGAGACTCCGAATCGGATCCGAAGCGTCCTCAGAAGCTGACGGGGTGGTGGCTCAGTCCCCAGCGCGCTCGTATCCGCCGGCTCTGCTAACCTTAGAAGGTTGCCGTCTAACGGCCGCGGAAAAAGAGAGCTTGCACCTTCTGTGACAGGCACCGCGCAACGAGTGAGAGGGGTCATCTGTGCCATTAGCACCAGAAGCCAAGAAGACAATCATCGACGAGTACGCCACCCATCCCGGCGATACCGGGAGCCCCGAGGTGCAGGTCGCAATGCTGACCGCACGCATCAAGGATCTCACCGAGCACCTGAAGGAGCACAAGCACGACCACCACTCCCGTCGTGGTCTGCTGCTGCTCGTTGGGCAGCGCCGTCGCTTGCTTGGCTACCTGCAGGACATCGATATCGCGCGATACCGCACGCTCATTGAGCGCCTCGGGCTGCGCCGCTAGTCTCCCGCGTGTGGCCGAAAGCCGTCATCCTTTGGATGGCGGCTTTCGTCATTGTGCGAACGCCGCAAATCCGCCCTCCGCTGTCAGTTACCTGTGAAGCGCCTCTGAGGAATCATCCGATGCCTTTTTGCGTTTACTAGTTGAGGAACAGCACAGGGAGGTCCCACATGGGAAGAGTTAACGAAGAAGTCGAGGCCGAGAACGGCACCGTTCTCAAATACCAGCACCACGCCAACGGGCGAGGTTTTGTGTCGCCGAAGGCGCGGGTGCAGGCGAGCACTTTTGTGGCCGCGACGGCATATATAGAGGCGGATGCCCGGATAGGCGACAACGGTACGATCGGCTCTGGCAGTTGGATCGATCAGGGAGTTGTGCTGGGTGAACGAGTATTCATCGGGCAAAACGTGCACATCGGCCGTGACACCATCGTGGGCAACGACGTGCGCCTCGGCAGCCACTCGCGAATCGGCACTAATGTGCGCATCGCCGGCGGAATGCGCATCGACGCGGACGCCCAAGTGGCGGATGCTACGGTGCTCGGCACCCCTCGGGAGTCGGCCATGCCGGTGAAGCGTCCGACGGCCCGGGTCAGCAGCTATGTGTCGGACAAGGCCGCGTAAGGGTTCCTCAAGCGTTTAGAGAAGCGCTACAAGAGAGGCCGACCCCGCCAGGTCGGCCTCTCTTGGTGCGAGAGCCGCTATTAGCGAGACTCCGCCGACGGGAATTCCGCCCCTCTGACGACCACGGTGATCGCGTGGGTGGTAAGCACGGAGTCACCGCCGTAGCCATCCGTCCCGGCCATCGTGGCCTCGTGGCACCGACGCTCGCCCGAGACCCCGCGCGAACCTGGGCGGTGTCGATCTGGCTGGTCCAGCGGCCGATGAGCACAGTTGCGACTGCGTTTCCGGTGAAGTTCGTGACGGCGCGTTCCTCCGAGCTGAACCGGTCGATTCCCACGATCACGCCGACACCGTTGACGAGGTCCGGGCGGCAAGTCCCCAGGCCGCAAGCCAGCGTCGCGAGCCCTGCACCGGCAACACCCGCTGCGACCTTCGAGGCGATGATCATGAGGGCGAGAAGGGTGAACAAATGGCCCGTCGGCACGGTAAATCCGACCACCGACTTCGAGACACCGAGGTGCTCCATCTTGGGGATAAGGCAAAGGTGTGCCGCCTCGGAAGACGAGGTTCCCACGGAAAGCAGATATTCGCACCCGAGTACTTCATCAGGCTGAAGATATTTACTCCGCTGACGACCTTCAGCATGGCACCGAGATTGACAACAAAGAAGATCGCACCGTTGGTGCAACCAATGCTGGCCGCTCGGTGCGGGGCACGCCGATCGATCTCGTAGTGCTCTACATGATGAATCTGCCCGACTGCCACGGACTCGAACTGGCCCGCCGCATCCTCTCGGCGGAGATTCCGGTCGATATCATCGCAATCACGGCGGTGCGGGAAACGGATGCGGTGCGCACGGCGATCCGCGCCGGTGCCGGTCTCATTGGCGCAGGAGGGGGAGGCCCTCGATCCCTCGCGGGTCACGTTTCGTCGCAATCACGAATACCTCGCCGATAGTTCTCGGGCGATCCGCACGCCGCGCTGCGGGGCCCCTGGCCGACCAGAATTCGAATACCACTACGTTGGTCGAACCCGCGGACCCAGTCGCGCGCGGAGGACTGCTCGGTTCGGGACTGCTCGATTCGCAGTATCCGTATCCCCGCCACTCGGTAGCATTCACGCATGGCTTTCTGGAATCGCGCGCCCGTCGACACGTCCCTTCCGAGAGACGACCGAGGCTCCGGGTCGTTCGACGACTACAGGTTCAACCTGCTACCGAATAAGACACGGACGACCCTGCGGCTTGCCAACAGCACCCCGCACCAGGAGGAACTCCAGCGCATCATTGACAGCGGAGAATCAGAGCTCGAAACGGCGATTTCGCGCCGGACTGCTGAGGAGGAGCGCACGGATGCCCCGATGGACATCCGCCTTTTTTCCGGATCACGGGTGACCGGCGTTGTAGGCAGGATCCCGCGCGGACTAGAACCGGTCATCGATGAGGCTCTCGGCCGTCTCGACGGTGCCGGCAAGAAAGCCCGCATCCCGGCATCCGTTCGGAAGACCCGGAGCGGATGGCGCGTCGACCTACTCATCGGCCGGACGCGCTGACCCACTAATCGGAACGAAGGCCCGATCCGGTCCATGGTGGGAGAATCGGCCATGGCGATCCTTCCGAGACGCGCCCGAGCATCGGCGCTTGACCATAGGGCACTCACTTCTCGCGTGCTCCGTAGCCTGGTGGCGATGCTGGTCGGCATCGTCCTCTTGGCCGGCTGCGCGCCGGTCACCCGCTCAGCCGAACTCTCAGTAGCCGAGCGCGCCGCGATCCGTGTCGACCTACAGGGCGAACACTGGAGGATCGTGACCTCGCAGTTTCCCGACGCGAAGCGTCCGCACGTGATCGTTGCTCATACTGCGAATGAGGGCAACTGGCAGGCGTCGATGGTCGACTGCCTGCGTGCCGAAGGCTTCACAGTCTTCGTCGATGGCCGTTACTTCCAGTTCGGCCATACCGCGGGGCGGACCGCTGAGGACTTCGCAGTCGTGACCTATCGGTGCATCGTGCGCTATCCCACCTCCGAAGACGTTATGTACTATCTCGACCGTGACCGCCTCGAGGCGCTCTATCGCTACTACGTCGGCACCGTTCGACCCTGCCTTTTGGTATCGGGCGTGCCCTCGGAGGCCCCGCCGAGCTTGTTCAAGTTCCTGCGGAGCGCTCAGGCGCGAGAGAGTTGGAATCCCTACCGGCTCGCTTGGAACAGCTCCATGCCAACGACTCGCCTTGCCTTCATCCAGAAACTCTGTCCGCCCCTGCCCGGATGGATGGATCTCGCCCCGTAAAGCCCAACCCGTGAAGCCCAACCCGGCTCGCCATCCGGGTGCACGACCAATCACCAGAATCCGCTGCCACACTCTGGCCATGGGCCGACTTCGCGCAATAGTGGCAATCGCCGCGGTGGTGACAGGGATCACCCTGCTCGGTGGGTGCGTGCCCGTGAGTGGTGAAACGGGTGCAGTCGTATTCACTGATCGCCAACGAGCGTCCATCCGCACCACGATCCTTGACTCGAAATGGTCGCCAGTCGCGACGGAGTATCCCGAGGCGATCCGCCCGGAGGTCACCATGATGGTGACGGTTCCCGATCACGACTGGCCAGATGCCATGGTGGAGTGCCTGAGGTTGGCCGGGATTGTGGCCCACGTTGTGAACGGGAGTGCTGTCTACGGCAGTGCGGGTCAAACCCCGCTCGAGGTGGCAGTGAGCTTCTACTCCTGCGAGGCGGGGCATCCGGCGGAGTCCCAGGTGGCGTCGTATTTCACGCCTGAACAGTCCGCCGCTCTCTATGACTACCACCTCCGGGTAGTTCGGCCGTGTCTGCTGGGCGCCGGAGCGCCGTCGCCAGCCTCGCCTGACCGGTCGGCTGCTGTGGGCCTCGCGGGGCTGGCCGGGTGGAATCCCTATCAAGTGATCTGGACCAGCAGCATATCTGCCCAGACCCGGACCTATCTTGAACACCGCTGCCCTCCGACGCCGACCTGGCTCAACCTGAAACCGTGACAACCTCCAGCCGCAGGGTAGTTGTCGCTGTCACGGTTGTCGCCTGCATGTTGCTCCTCGCGGGCTGTGCGGAAGCCCCTGCCCTCGATCCGCTTGGACCGCAACGCCGGGAGCAGATCCGGCAGTCCATCCTTGACATCCATTGGGCGGATGTCGTGAAGGACTATCCGGACGCGCTGCGCCCTGAGGTGCCCGCGATGCGGCCCGTGACCGACCACGATCAGCGCGAGGTAGTCTTCACCTGCCTCCGGGCCAGCGGCATCCCGGCATCACGCACCGACAACGGTTTCCGCTACAACTCCAGCCTCGGCCAGTCCCAGCTCGAGTTCGAGGCGGAGAAGTACGTCTGTGAAGCGAGTTCCCCGAGCGAATCGGAGGTGGTGTCGTACCTGAGTGGAAGCTCCCGGGCCGCGCTGTTTGACTACCAGCGGAAGATCGTGCGACCGTGCCTCCTCTCCACCGGCGCGAAGTCCCCGGCGCCGCCGGATGGAGGCCCGGCCTACTACCAGTCCTCGGCCCTTGCCGCGTGGGATCCCTATATGCAAATTCTGGCCGCGAAGCCGCGCTCTCGTGACGTCGCCTATTTCGAGCAACGCTGTCCTCCCCTCCCGCCCTGGCTTGACCTCAGCACGGCGGAATTGTCCAGAGCATCAAAGCGCTAACGTTTCGGCAGACGCATGCAATGATTGATGAAATCACGCTTTCGGAACCTCCACCCTGGGAGACGTCGCGACGGACCCGTCGCAGGGAAGACGCCGTCGGAACGCCAGCGGATCACCGACGCCCTCTCCATGGACATCGCCGATGCTAACAGTCGGTCATTTTCACTACTCCTCTGCACACAGCGCCGTTCGCCCCATAGTCGTATGCACCATCGACAAGCGGATGGTTCCCTCTGGATTTACCACCTGAGCCTCACTGGCGAGATTGGTGGAGGTCTCAACGAGTCACATCGAATCGACGCCGATCACGCCGCTTTCTCTTACCGGGTCAAGGAACCGGGTTGGGAAGAATTAGAGCCCAAATTCATGCTGACACCCGGCCATATCCTCGCGGCTATGACTACGTGGGGCCACACCGGTAATCAGTAACCCGTCGCAGTGCGCGGCCTTAAAAAATCTTGCCGACGAAGAGTGGATCTTTCATCGGAAATTCACACTTGACTAGCCCTTTGAGCTGGGAACCCCGAACCTCCAGCGTCGAAGCCAGCAGCAGTGTGTTTCAGGGTCCGGCCTGCGGGCAGCACTCCACGCCGTGAAACCGCATGTGCGACTAAAGAATGTACTTTCCACATAAGCAACAGCATGCTAATGTCGCGGTATGATGTCAAATGAAAATGACGACCTCGAGTCGGAACAAGCGATAAACGATCTGGGCATCGCCTCCAGGAGTGCCGACCGGGCCCGCGGCCAGGGATGGCGATGGGTGCGCAGCTACCTTTTGGTCTGGGCGCTTGCCAGCGTCGGTCTCGTTATTGGGCTCGGATTCGGTAACAAAGCGGTCACTATCAGCATCTTCATTGCGTGGGCGATCCTGTCCCTCGTCGGTGGCATCTGGAGTAGATCCCGCGGGCTAACTCCCCGCGGCGGTGGTCGCCGTATTGGTCGGGCTGCCGGCCTGTGGGCAGCATGCTACGCAATCGTGCTCGCCGTCGGCGTGACCCGGCAAGCGCAATCGACCGGATTTTGGATCGTCGCGGCCGTATTCACCGCCGTACCGTTGATTGTCGCTGCGGTCATCCCCGCCCCGAAGGCCGCTGATGTCTCCTGATCCCCACCCACGGCACGGGTTGAACCAGACCCTCCTCTCCCCGGTCAGGCTGTCAATCGTCGCAGCGCTGTCTGAAGTAGAGCGAGCAGACTTCAAATCGCTTGGCGCGGTCATCGAACTGTCGGACTCCGCCCTATCGAAGAATTTGGCCACACTGGAGGAGGAAGAAATCGTGAGCATTGAGAAGGGACGTATCAACCGGAAACCCCGAACCTGGGTTCAGCTCACGCCCGCTGGTAGACAAGCGTTTCACGCCCACCTTGAAGCGCTTCGTGCCACCATCTCCACCAAATATCTTGGCCTCGAGCTCGAGGGCTGACCGCCGCTGACAATTACATCGAATATTCGTTCGGCCCACAGCCGATCAATACCGGTGACGGCCACCCGCTCTGGCGGGCGCTGCAGTGCAACTGCCGTCACTGCCGCCCGGATGCTTCGCCCAAAGCAGTGCGTCGATGCTCGTCGTGCCGATGCTCACGTGGTGTTCCCGGCCGAGGCCGCTTGGAACGGTCGCACGAGTTGCCATTCCAGCCGTTACCAGTGCGCAGGAAATCCACGACGAGGACGACGGCGTTCGAACCGCACAGGGGCTGACGGTAATCCGCCCCAGTCATCCGCCGCGCTGTGGGAGGGTCGCGCCCTAGGTGCGAGCGGGGGTGGCTGGTAGAGTGTGAGCGGTTGTTTAGGTTGCCCTGTCGTCTGCGGCAGTCGCCGGACAGCCACTGGAGCAGGTCCGCACGAAGCTGGTCAGTAGTGGTGAACTCCTGAATCGAAATGATTCAGTGCTTTTCTACTGTTGACCAGAGCTGCGTGTCTCTGCGGCATGGCCGCGAGAGACACGACCGCCAAAGCGCCACACGACAGTCGTTTTTCCACCTGCGTGTGCGCCTCTTCCTGCCGAGACTCCTGCTCCGTGACGAGTCGCGACCCAGTGGGGGTTGCGACGTAAAACAAAGGAGATAACCCCCCTATGGAGGGTCCAGAAATCAAATTCGCCGAAACCGTTCTCGATAACGGCAAGTTCGGCACGCGAACGGTTCGTTTCGAGACCGGTCGCCTCGCGCAGCAGGCACAGGGTGCCGTCGCCGCGTACCTCGACGAAGAAACCATGATCCTGTCGGCCACCTCGGCGGGCAAGCACCCCCGTGACGGCTTCGACTTCTTCCCCCTCACGGTCGATGTCGAAGAGCGTTCCTACGCCGCCGGCAAGATCCCCGGCTCGTTCTTCCGTCGTGAAGGACGCCCGTCGACCGAGGCCATCCTCGTTTGCCGCCTGATTGACCGCCCGCTGCGTCCGACCTTCGTCGAGGGTCTTCGCAACGAGGTGCAGATCGTCATCACCGTCCTCGCCATCGCGCCGGACGAGTTCTACGACGCCCTGGCCATCAACGCGGCGAGCCTCTCAACCCAGATCTCGGGCTTGCCGTTCTACGGACCGGTCGGAGGCATCCGCCTCGCCCTCATCCCCGGTTCGAATGGGGCAGACCAGTGGGTCGCCTTTCCCAAGTATTCGCAGCTCGAAGAGGCCGTCTTCGACCTCACCGTCGCCGGCCGTCTCACCACGGACAACGACGGTAACGAGGACGTCGCGATCATGATGGTCGAAGCTGAAGCGACCGAAGGCAGCTGGGACCTCATCAAGGGCGGTGCGACGAAGCCGGACGAGTCCGTTGTCGCCCAAGGCCTCGAGGCATCCAAGCCCTTCCTCAAGCAGCTCATCAAGGCCCAGCTCGAGCTGGCCGCGCAGGCTGCGAAGCCGATCGCGGACTACCCGGTCTTCCCCCCCTACGAGCAGGCCACCTACGACGCCGTCGCCGGCTTCGCCTACGACGAGCTCAAGGGGATCTACCAGATCGCCGACAAGGTCGAGCGCCAGAACGCGGATGACGCGCTGAAGGATCGCGCAAAGGGTCACGTCGACGGACTCATCGAGACCGGCAACCTCCCGGAGTCCGCTCGCGGACAGGTCGGTGCCGCCTACAAGTCGGTCACTAAGAAGATCGTTCGCGGCCGCATCCTCACCGAGGGTGTTCGCATCGACGGCCGTGGCCTCTCGGACATCCGTGCCCTTGACGCCGAGGTACAGGTCATCCCGCGCGTTCACGGTTCCGCGATCTTCCAGCGCGGCGAGACCCAGATCCTCGGTGTCACCACGCTGAACATGCTCAAGATGGAGCAGCAGATCGACTCTCTCGCCCCGGTGAAGAAGAAGCGTTACCTCCACCACTACAACTTCCCGCCATATTCGACCGGTGAAACCGGTCGCGTAGGTTCGCCGAAGCGTCGCGAGATCGGGCACGGCTTCCTCGCCGAGCGCGCCCTCGTTCCGGTTCTGCCGCCCCGCGAGGAGTTCCCCTACGCGATCCGCCAGGTCTCCGAGGCGCTCTCGTCCAACGGCTCCACCTCCATGGGTTCCGTGTGCGCCTCGACCCTTTCGCTGCTGAACGCCGGAGTGCCGCTGCGCGCGCCGGTCGCCGGCATCGCAATGGGCCTCGTCTCTGACGAAGTCGACGGCCAGACCCGTTATGCGGCTCTGACCGACATCCTCGGTGCGGAAGACGCGCTCGGCGACATGGACTTCAAGGTTGCCGGCACTTCGGAGTTCATCACCGCGATCCAGCTCGACACCAAGCTCGCGGGGCTCCCCTCCTCCGTGCTGGATGGCGCGCTCAAGCAGGCGAAGGAGGCTCGCACCGCGATCCTCGCCGTTCTGAACGCGGCGATCGATGCTCCGGATGAGATGGCCCCGACCGCACCTCGCGTGATCTCGGTGCAGATCCCGATCGACAAGATCGGCGAGCTGATCGGCCCGAAGGGCAAGACGATCAACCAAATCCAGGACGACACCGGGGCCGATATCTCGATCGAGGATGACGGAACGGTTTACATCGGCGCTGTCGATGGTCCGTCGGCTGAAGCGGCGCGCGCGGCGGTCAACGCCATCGCGAACCCGTTGAACCCCGAAGTCGGCGAACGTTTCCTCGGAACCGTCGTGAAGATCGCGACCTTCGGTGCGTTCGTCTCGCTCACCCCGGGCAAGGACGGACTGCTGCACATCAGCGAGGTTCGCAAGCTCGCCGGTGGAAAGCGTGTCGAGAACGTCGAAGACGTGCTCGCGGTCGGCCAGAAGATCCAGGTGGAGATCACCAAGATCGACGACCGCGGAAAGCTCTCGCTCGCACCGGTCGCGGCTGACGAAGCCGAGGCCGCAGACACCCAGGGCAGCGATGTCGGCGCGGAAAACGTCAACGCGTCGTCTGAGGGCCGCTCGACCGAGGTCTAGCTCGGTGCCGGTCGAATAGGCCGCTTGCGGCCGCTTCGAGACCACACGAAAAGCCCGCCCCCACAGTTGTGAGGGCGGGCTTTTCGCCGTTCGTCGTGTCAGTTCGCGGGCGTCTCCGCTGTCACCACGTACCCACCCGGGCAAGCGATCGCCGTTGGCGAAATCTGAGCTCTCCAGGGTGAAGGTTGGAACCTCGGGGAGGCGCCGGTTGGGATCGTTCGTCATCATCGACATTTTTTCTATTTGCGAAGGGCCGCCCGCCGACTGTGACGGCGGATGCGGCCCCCTATCGCGGGGTTAGAGTCGTGGCCCGACTGCCTCGTCACCACCGCCTGCTTCAGAGAGCGACGCCTCGGGAGCGGTTACTTGCGCACGATTCGAAAGAATGCGGCTCACCTCCGAGCCACAGGTGGCAATCCCGACGAAGAGATAGTCATCGAGGGAATTCGCGGCCGGACCCTCGCGGTCTCGGAGAGATAACGATTAGGTGGACTCGACTGGGATTTCACCTGTGGGAGCTTGTATTATCACCCCCCGCCTCTAGTGTCGAAATGGCGGGAGTGCATGGTATTCCCGTTCCAATTCGGGTGCGGCACACCGGTGTCCACGTCGATTCGAACATCGTGAAAGAAAGAGCTCTGGGATGGTCATGGCGCAGGTAATGCCGGCTAATGAGGTCTCGTCCGGAGACCTCCCGACGCTTGAGGTCTCACTGCCCATCCGTCGGCCGCTCGGCCAGTCTGCACTGCGGGTCTTTCCCTTCGCTATCGGGGGCAACGTCTTCGGCTGGACCGCCGATGGGGGCGCGACCAACGATATTCTCGACACATATTTTGAACATGGCGGGAACTTCATCGACACCGCCGACTCCTATGCCGCCGGTCGAAGCGAAATCATGATCGGCAACTGGATGCGTGACAGACGGTTGCGCGACGGTATCGTCGTCGCGACCAAAGTGGGCAAGAGCGCCGACAACCCCGGGGTTACCGCCCAGGCAATCAGCCGCTCGGTGAACGCGTCCCTCGAACGTCTCCAGACCGACTACATCGACCTGCTCTACCTGCACATCGACGACTCGGAGGTCCCTTTCGAGGAGACGCTCCTCGCGGTAGACGATCTCATCCGTGCGGGCAAGGTGCGTCATTTCGGCGCGTCGGACCACTCGAGCAACCGACTCGTCGAAGCGCGGGTCATTGCTGCCCAGCTCGGAGTTGCGCCGATGCTCGCCGTGCAAAACCATTACAACCTGATGCATCGCACCGGCTATGAAGGGGACCTGGCCCGCGTCGCCGCCCAGCAGCGCCTCGCCGTGATGCCGCGATTCGCCCTTGCGAGCGGCTTCCTCACCGGCAAGTACCGCACCAGGGGGGATCTCGGCAAAAACAACAGGGGAACGGAACTGGCCAATCACCTCTCGAAGCGTGGCCAGCGCATTCTCGCCGTCCTCGACCAGGTCGCGCGCGAGCAGCACTCGAGCGTCGCGACCATAGCTCTCGCTTGGTTGCTCTCCAAGCCCGGGATTGTCGCGCCTGTAGCGAGTGCGAGCCAGCCAGAGCAGGTGATCGAGCTCGTCGCCGCAGCCAAAATCCAGCTGGGACGTCACCAGGTGGCGAATCTGAACCGGGTTTCGGCCTGAGCCGGTCCCCCGGGACTGACCACCGCGCTCGAGCGGTGGTGGTGCGGGATTACTCTCCTGCTGTCCCGCTCAGAACGCGGTTGACAACGCGCACAAACGCCGTCGTCGCGGCGATAGGGTCTCCGGCGTAGCCGCCGGTCATCACGCCGTCGCGGGCCAGTACTAGCTCGTCGCCGCCATCGCCGGGCAGGGGATGACCGAGCTCCTTGAGCAGATCGCTGAGGGTCTCGGCGTACCACTCGCGGTGGTCGGAGACTATCTGGCGTACCGCGTGCCGGGAGTCGGTGAATTCGATCGCAGCGTTGGTGAAGGCGCATCCTCGGAACCCGGGGGCGACGACTTCCGCCACAATCTGGTCGATGAGTGTACGGAGTGCGAGGTTCGGGTCATTCTTTTCGCGGATGAGCTCATTGACCGACTCCCGGACGAGCGAATGACGTTGAGAGATGTACTCCACGATGAGGCGGTCCTTGGACCCATAGTGCTTGTAGAAGGTGGCCTTGGTCACCTCGGATTCGCTGATCAGGCGATCAATTCCCACCGCCCGGATGCCCTCGTTGTAAAACAGGCGGTTCGCTGTCTCGAGAATCCGGCGCTTGGCCGGTGCCACAGAGTTGTGATGGGTGCCAGCCGCCCATGGGGCACGCTGGACGATCGGATGCGTATCAACAATCGGCACAGCGTGGCTCCCTTGGGCTAGTCGGCTAGGTGTCCTCGAAGCCGTTCGGCAGCTAACCGGACTATTGGGGAATGTCCGGTGTTGTTGCCCCGCAAGTTTCGGGTTTGCGGTCACACAATCTTAGGTGGTGTTACTCCACTCGAGAGCGGAGGGACGAGCGAACTTCGGGTGCTTTGCTCGACCTGAGAACAGTAACACGGAAATGAGGACAGACAGCTCTGTTTGTCCTCTTTATTCTCCTCGGTCTCCCCTCAAATGCGGGGGCGGGGCGATGTGCAGCAGATGTCCCTGGTCGTGACGTAAACTCGGTCCAATGAACGGTGCTGTCCCGCTTCCCCTCGACCTCGCTGAACTCAGAATCGAATCCTCGGGAGACTCGCTCGTACGTCGCAGCGTTCTGCCGAGCGGTGTGCGCGTTCTGAGCGAACAGGTGCCCGGTTCCCGCAGTGCAACCGTCGGCTATTGGGTTGCCGTCGGTTCACGAGACGAGCTTCCCGCGACTTTCGGCAGCACGCACTTCCTCGAGCATCTTCTCTTCAAGGGCACTGCGGCACGAACCGCGCTCGATATCGCGGTGAGTTTCGACGCTGTGGGTGGTGAGCACAATGCCATGACGGCGAAAGAGTACACCTGCTACTACGCCAAGGTGCAGGATCGTGACCTTCCCATGGCGATCACCGTACTCTCCGACATGGTCACCTCTTCCCTTATCGATACCGGGGAATTCGAGACCGAGCGCGACGTGATCCTGGAAGAGTTGGCCATGGCCGACGACGATCCATCGGATGTCACGAGTGAGCGTTTCTTCGAGGCGGTGCTCGGTGACCATCCGCTCGGACGACCGATCGGGGGAAGCCCGGAAACCATCCGCGCGGCCACTCGGGACTCGGTCTGGAACCACTACCGTGCCAACTACCGCGCCCAGGATCTCGTCATCACAGTCGCGGGCGCCGTCGACCACGACGAACTCGTCGCGGGAGTGCAGCGTGCGCTCGCGTCGGCTGGCTGGGATCTCGAGCAGGAGGCGACTCCGGTGGAGCGTCGGGATGCCACACTCGGCGTGATCCAGCGCGGCAGCCCCCTCGTGGTCGTGTATCGACCCATCGAGCAAGCGAATATTCTCATGGGCGTCTCCGGGATCCCGGCATCTGACGACCGCCGGTCCACCATGGCCGTGCTCAACTCGATCCTGGGTGGCGGAATGTCATCCCGCCTCTTCCAGGAGATCCGTGAGAAGCGTGGCCTCGCCTACTCTGTCTACTCGTTCTCGCCGAGCTACTCGGACGCTGGCCTCTTCGGACTCTATGCCGGATGCTCGCCCGCCAAAGCTGGCCAGGTGGCCGAGTTGTTGTTGGCCGAGTTCCGGCGCCTCGGTTCCGGCGGGGTGACCGACGACGAGATGCGGCGCGCAGTTGGCCAGTTGAGTGGTGCGTCCGCCCTCGCCCTCGAGGACTCAGACACGCGGATGTCTCGGCTGGGGCGTTCTGAGATCACTCTCGGGGAGTATGCCGACCTCGATGAGTCGCTGCGCCGACTGGCGCTTGTGACTCCGGATGACGTGCGCGGGCTCGCCGTTGAGCTCGCCTCGCGACCGTTATCGATTGCGGCCGTCGGTACTGTTGAGGCTTCGGTCTTCGACGGACTGGTCGACAAGCCCGTTCACGTCTGACCTTTACCGACTTTCCAGAGGAACAATGATGTCCCACTTCATCTATCTCGTGCGCCATGGCGAGCAGCAGGATGCCGAGCACGGCATGCCCGATGGACCGCTTTCCGGTCGGGGCACGCGTCAGGCAAAGCTCGTGGCTGAGCGGCTGAGCGGAGTTCCTTTTACCGGCGCGTGGCATTCGCCACTTCAGCGCGCGGAAGAGACCGCCAACATCATGACGGCGAGCATGCCGAGCCTCGATTCGAAGCCATCGGCGCTGCTCTTCGACTGCATCCCGTCCGGCCCGACCCCCGACATGCCGCATGCCTTCGAGCCGTTCTTCGGCTCGGTCACTCGCGATCAGATTGAGGCGGGCAAGGCTCAGATGGCGGATGCCGTGAGCGAGTGGCTCACGCCCGCCCGGGAGGACCGCCATGACCTGCTCATCACTCACAACTTCGTCATCGCCTGGTTCGTGCGCGAGGTGTTCGACGCGCCTTCCTGGCGTTGGATGGGGCTCAACCAGGCGAACTGCGGACTCACGATCATCCGCGTTCGTTCCGCTAAGCCCCCCGTGTTGATCACCCACAACGACCTCGGTCACCTGCCGGCAGAGTTGCGCACGGGTTTGCCGGACGGGCAGCCCTTCTAGAGCACCTTGCGATACCAGTTCGTGGCGTTGGGGTTGTCGTTGTAGGGCGGGATGTCGCTGTACCCACTTGATCGATACAGCCCCCCGGCAGCCTCGAGGCTGGCATTTGTGTCGAGGACCAGTTCGAGCGCACCGAAGTCCCGGGCACGCGATTCCAGTTCGGCGAGCAGAGCCCGACCGAGACCGCGACCACGCGCGGCGGGACGCAGGTAGAGATGCTTCAGCTCGAACCGCGGGCCGTCGGGGCTCCCAGAAACCAGAAGCCTGACTCCGCCGCATCCGAGATCCCGGCCATCGTCGCCCGCCGCGATGAGGAAGACACCTCGCGGAGGGAGGAAATCCTCCGGTTGAGGAGAGGCGGTGCGGTAGGTCCCCTGTTGGACGGGAAATCCTGCGGCGCGACCGTCGAAATATTCGCCGAGAAGTTCTGTGGCGACCGGCTCGTCGACTCGGGATTCCCTCCACCGCTCCATCCGATCATCTTAAGGGAGCGGGCTTGGTAGATTTGGTCGATGACAGTAACCGTGGCGATCGTCGGCGCGACCGGGCGTATGGGGCAGCTCGTTTCCCGTCTCATCGGCGAATCCCACGACTTCAGTATTGTGGCCAAACTCGACTCCTCCAGCGCGCTGGACGACATGCTTGCCGCTGAGCTGGTGGTGGATGTCACTGTGCCGGCTGTGAGCCAGGGCATCGTCGATTTCGCGGTCGGCCACGGCAAGAGCGTGCTCGTGGGCACGAGCGGATGGTCGGCGACGCGGATTGCATCGCTCGAGAATCGACTGGCCGCCGAGGGTACCGGTGCTGCCGTCATCATCATTCCAAACTTCTCAATCGGCTCGGTACTCGCCACCTCGTTCGCGGCAATGGCGGCGCGTTTCTACGACTCCATTGAAATAATCGAGGCTCACCAGGCCACGAAAGTTGATTCGCCGTCCGGAACCGCGGTGCGCACGGCAGAGCTGATCGGCAACGCGCGCGCCGCGCTGGGGCCGGTGATCGCGCCGCACGCCGACCAGCGAGCGCGGGGCCAACAGGTGTCGAGCGTGCCGATCCACTCGTTGCGCATGCAGGGAATTGTCGCAAAACAGGATGTGATCTTTGGGGGCACCGGTGAAACACTCACCCTGAGCCATGAGACGCTCCACCCGAGCGCCTACGAGTCAGGCATCATGCTCGCGCTGCGGGCGCTCGGCTCAACCCGAGGTGTTGTCGTGGGCCTCGATCGCCTGATCCACCTTGGACCGTCCGATCCGGAGGCTCCGACGGGCATCCCGAGCGACCTCGAATGAAAGGCCGCGTCGCGGCCGTGCTGATGTCTGCACTCCTGGTGCTCTACCTGGTGCTGGTTCTGCAGCTCGCCATCCGCCTGATCACCGTCGACACCGGAATCTCGAAGGCGCTCGGAATCGCGTTGCTGGTGCTCCCGCTGCTCGGAGCCTGGGCGCTTGTGGCCGAGATACTCTTCGGCCTTCGCACCCAACGCCTGGTGCGTCGATTGGATGTTGCGGGCGAACTGCCCGTCGACTCGCTCCCCAAGCGCACAAGCGGTCGACCGGAGCGGGCGGCTGCAGACGCGGAGTTCCCACGGTACAAGGCCGAAGTCGAAGCGGACCCCGGCAGCTGGAAGGCGTGGTTTCGTCTCGGCCTCTCCTACGATGCGAGCGGAGACCGGCCGAGGGCCCGCCGCTCGTTGCGGCGGGCGATCGCTCTCGAGCGTGCCACTCGCTGACCTGCTTTCGTCAATTTAGAGGAAGGCGTCGATCGCCTGTTCAACCGTGCTGTCTCGAAAAGTGAACCCATCGGCGAGCAGCTTGGTCGGCACGATCTGTTGGCTGCTCATTAGCAGCGCGGGACCGGCGTCCTGAAGGGCGACACCGATCACCCAGGACGGCGCGACGAACGGGTACCACCGATGTATCCGGCGTGCCACGTGCCTTGTGATGCGGTCGGAGGTCGCGGGCGTCGGCCCAACCAGGTTCACGGGTCCGGAGAGCGTGGAAGTGAGAAGATGTCGGATGGCAGCTGCCTCGTCGTACAGGCTAATCCAGGGCCAGATATCGCCGCCGGTGCCGAGTCGCGTGCCAAGGCCGAAGCGGGTGAGCGCCATCACGGGCAGCAGGGATCCTCCTTTTCCGATCACCACGCCGGTGCGCAACGTCACGAGTCGGGTTTTCGCGGGACGCAACTGCGCGGCCTGCTCCCACGCCTCTACGACGTCACCGAGGAATCCAGAACCACGTTTCGAGTCCTCTGTGAGGCGCTCGCCGGGCCGGTCGCCGTAGATTCCCACAGCCGAGCCGCTGAGAAATACCCGTGGTGGAGTAGTTGCACGCGCCATCGCTTCGACCAGGGTGCGCGTGGCCTGCACCCGAGAGTCGAGGATTTGTTTCTTGTAGTTTCGCGTCCAGGGCAGTCGGCCGATTGACGCACCGGACAGGTTGATCACGGCATCGACGCCGTCCATCACGCTCGAATCGAGCATGTGGGCACTCGGTGCCCAGTTGATCTCATTTGGTGACTTCGGCTGGCGACGCACCAGCGAGAGCACCTCGTGACCGTCTGCCTCGAGCTGGCGGGTGAGTTCACGTCCGATGAATCCGCTTGCACCGGAGACAAGGATCCGCATTGGCTTGCGGACGACGGGGCGTGTTGCGCGGGGTTTGCGGGCGGCGGAAGTTCGATCTGCGGTTGGCACTATGCGAGGTTAGCTTCGAGCGTGATCGGGATGCCCGCCAACGCGCGAGAAACCGGGCAAGTCTTCATGACTTCGACCGCGATCCGCTCGAAGTCCTGCTCGCTGATTCCGGCGACCTTTGCGCTGACCAGCAAGTGACTGCCGGTAATGCCTTCGGCCGGGTCGAAGGTGACCGCTGCGGTGACTTGTACGCTCTGCGGGGGCGCGCCGAACTCGGCGAGGGCATTGGCGATCGCCATTGAGTAGCAGGCGGAATGAGCGGCTCCGAGCAACTCCTCGGGATTGGTCTTCGCCGCCACCCCCTCTGCGCGGGCGGCCCAGCTCACGGGGAACTCTCCTGCGGCGGAGGAATCCAGTTTCGTGGTGCCCGCACCGCTCCTCAAGTCGCCGTTCCAGAGGGTCGTCGCTTCGCTGGTGACTGCCATGGATCCACACTACGCGCTGGCGTCGGCCTTCACTCGGATCAGTCCGGCTCGCCGACACGTTCGCGACCATTGCCTGTTCGATGCGCGATTACAGGCGGCCCTACCTGCAGAAGGATGTCCTGCAGAAGGATGTCCTGCAGAAGGATGTCCTGCAGAACCGAATAGCCGAAGAAAAGGTGCTCCGCCCGAACGTTCACGTTAATCAGGTCACAGTCCTGCAGAACACGGCCCAACCTGCGCTTGGCAGGAAAAATCGATTCCCGCACCTGGCGCCTTTGTGAATCCAGGGAAATTCCTGTGCCAGTGCCTTCGTGAATCCAGGGAAATTCCTGTGCTGGCGCCTTCGTGAATCCAGGGAATTTCCCGTGCCGGCGGCAGATTTCCGTTCTGCAGGACTGCGTCCTGACGATCGTGAGTCGCCCGGGACACATGTGTCGGCCAACAGCCAAGCAGCGGGCGAGAGTGGACGGTGTGCGGTGCCTCCTTCACAACCTCCACCGCGGCGATCGCGTCCACAGAAAGGAGCCTTTCACCGTCAAGCGCGCCCCGATTCGAGAGGCTTGAGAGGTGAGCACTGCGGAACAACGAATCAGAGAGCTGGGCGGCATCGCCACCACGGGTGAACTCATCGCGCTCGGTTATTACCCACAGCACCTGCTCGTTCTTGCGGAGTTCGGGCGCATCGTGCGGATTCGCAAGGGGTGGTACGCCAGCACCGACGTCGACGAGGCGGTGATTCAAGCCCGGCGCGTCGGCGGGGTTCTTGCCTGCATGAGCGCCCTTGCGCATCACGGCTGGTGTGAACCCGAGCCGAGCGTGCTCCACGTTCGCGTCCCGCGCTCGGCCTCACGGCTGAGATCTCCGCAGGGCCCCCGCACTCTCGCAGACAGTGCGGGATCGAGGCGAGTAGTTCTTCACCAGAGCCGACATGCACCGACCGGTGATCGACAGGCCGTCTCCCTCGGCGAGGCGATCGCGCAGGCCCACAGCTGCACCCGCGGGCGCGATACCCTTTAACCCGTGTCCACGTCTCACAATCCCTTCGGCCAGGTGCTCGTCGCCCTGGTGACCCCTTTCACCGCCGAGGGCGAGGTCGACTGGGCGGGCGTGGAGAAGCACATCGACGACGTGATCAACGCGGGGGCCGACGGCATCGTCGTCACGGGCACGACGGGGGAGACATCCACCCTCACGGACCCGGAGAAGCTCAGGCTCGTCGAGGTCGGCAAGTCCGTGGCCGCCGGCCGGGCAAAGATCATTACCGGTGGAGGATCGAACGAGACTGCACACGCGATCGAGCTCTATAAGCACAGCGAGAAGGCCGGCGCCGACGCGGTCATGATCGTGACCCCGTATTACAACAAGCCGACCCAGGCTGGCGTGCTCACGCACTTCCGAATGATCGCGGATGCGACGGACCTGCCGGTGATCCTGTACGACATCCCCGGGCGCACGGGCATCCCAATCCGCTACGAGACAATCCTGCGGGCGGCAAAGCACCCGAACATCAAGGCGATCAAGGATGCGAAGGGGGACTTCAGCGAGGTCAGCCGCGTGCTCAACCAGACCGATCTTCTCTACTTCTCCGGCGACGACGCCAACATTCTTCCCCACCTGGCGATCGGTGCAACCGGCCTTATCGGCGTGACGGCGAACATCGCCGCGGCCCCGTACCGGGTGATCGTAGATGCTGTCAACGCCGGCGATCTCTCCACCGCCACCGCGGCTCACCGGCAGCTCGAGCCGCTCGTGCGCGCGGTGATGACGCACGTGCCTGGCACTGTTGCCGCAAAGTACATCCTGCATGGCCTCGGCCGAATCGACAGCCCGCGTGTGCGTCTGCCGCTCGTCGGACCCGAGGATTTCGAGGCTGCCCAGATCGAAGAAGAGATATCCCTCGTGGGGGAGATTCCCGGCGTAGACCTCACAAACTTCCGGCCGGACCGCAATGCGGCCGCGGGCGGCGCGCTGCCTAAGGTCGCCGGGACCACGCGCTAACAGCTAAGAAGGGGGTGAAAGACCCCGAAGATTAACGAAAAATTTGGATTCCATGAACTCACCGGTGTACGAACCCCGTCCCCTCGCGGATGCAACGCTCCGCGTCATCCCGATCGGAGGACTCGGCGAGATCGGCCGCAACATGACCTCGTACGAGATCGACGGCAAGATCCTCATCGTCGACTGCGGCGTTCTGTTTCCGGAAGAGAACCAGCCGGGAGTCGACCTGATCCTGCCCGATTTCAGCCCCATCCGGGACCGTCTCGACGACGTGCTCGGCATCGTGCTCACTCACGGTCACGAGGACCACATCGGGGCTGTGCCGTACCTACTCAAGCTCCGCCAGGACATCCCGCTGATCGGGTCGACCCTCACGCTGGCCTTGATCGAGGCAAAGCTCAAAGAACACCGCATCACCCCGTACACGCTTACCGTCGCCGAGGGCCAGTCCGAGAAGATCGGCCCGTTTGACCTTGAGTTCATCGCGGTGAACCACTCGATTCCGGATGCCCTGGCCGTGGCGATTAAGACTGTTGCTGGAGTCGTGCTTCACACGGGCGACTTCAAGATGGACCAGCTTCCCCTCGACGATCGCATCACCGACCTTCGTGCATTCGCCCGCCTCGGAGAGATCGGTGTCGACCTTTTCCTGCCCGATTCCACCAACGCGGATGTGCCGGGTTTCACCGCACCGGAGCGTGACATCGGCCCCGTGCTCGAGGCCGTCATCTCGAAAGCGCCGCGCCGGGTAATCGTGGCGAGCTTTTCAAGCCACGTTCACCGGGTGCAGCAGGTGCTGGACGCCGCGCATGCCAACGGGCGTCGCGTAGCGTTCATGGGGCGCTCGATGGTGCGCAACATGACCATCGCCGCCGATCTCGGGTATCTCAAGGTGCCAGCCGGCGTACTCATCGACGCCAAAAAGGCCGCCGACCTCCCCGACAACAAGATCGTCTACATGTCGACCGGCTCGCAGGGTGAGCCGATGGCGGTGCTCGCGCGCATGGCCAACCTCGAGCACCAGATCGAGGTGGGCAAGGGCGACACGATCATCCTCGCCTCGTCGCTCATTCCCGGCAACGAGAACGCCGTCTATCGCGTGATCAACGGGCTCACCAAGCTCGGCGCCAACGTCGTGCACAAGGGCAACGCCAAGGTCCACGTCTCCGGACACGCCTCCGCCGGCGAGCTGCTCTACGTCTACAACATCTTGAAGCCGAAGAACGTGCTGCCGGTGCATGGCGAGTATCGCCACCTGGTGTCGAACCAGCAGTTGGCGATCGCCACCGGTATCCCTGAGGCGAACACGATCATTGGCGAAGATGGCATCGTCATCGACCTCAAGGACGGGGAAGCCACTGTGGTCGGGCAGCTCGACCTCGGGTTCGTCTACGTGGACGGTTCCTCCGTCGGAGAGATCACGGATGCCGACCTCAAGGACCGCCGCATCCTCGCCGAGGAGGGTTTCGTCTCGATCTTCGTGGCAATCGACGCCCAGACCGGTCGTGTGATCGTCGGGCCGGAGATCCAGGCCCGCGGGTTCGCCGAGGACGAGGCGGTCTTCGACGCCGTCAAGCCGCTCATCATCAAGGCGCTGTCTGACGCGGCGGCGAACGGCACGCGCGACACCCACGCGTTCAGCCAGGTGATCCGCCGCACGGTGGGTCGCTGGGTGAACTCGTCGCATCGTCGCCGGCCAATGATCGTGCCGGTGGTCATCGAGGCCTAGGTGCGAGTGCACCAGGACGTCATCCTCACGATTGATCTTTACTCACGCCAGCCCCACTAGGGTGAGGGTGGAACGGTCGGTCAAACACGGGGGTTGCTGTGGGAATTGCGCGCAAATGAATCTTCCCGATCTTTCGGATCATCATCTTCCTCGCAATCGCTACGGCCCTCGTCAAGATGGCGTTCTTCTCCGGGGCGATCACCGCGACTGACCCAACGGTGCCGACCGCGCAGATCGAAGAGCCGCTCGCCACCGTCGAAACCGGTACGATCACCAACGACGTCACCCTCCCGGCAACGGTGTCGGCGGATGCCGCAGCACCGGTGAAGGCGACGCTGGCCGGTGAGGTCAAGAAGGTTCTCGTCACGTCAGGACAGGCCGTGGTCGCGGCGACCCCGATGCTCACGATCCGATCCGAAGTGCCCGCGGCAGACGGCACCGCGGTCATCAAGACCGTGACAGTCACTGCTGGGGCGGTCGGTATCCTCTCCTCGTTTCCGGTGATCGTTGCGCAGGTGGTCGCCGTCGGAGAAGTGATCGGCCAGGTGGCACCACCCACATTCAGCGTGAGCGGGTCACTGTCTCCCGAGCAGCAGTACCGTCTTCTCAATCGACCGACCGAGGCCACAGTGGCGATCACGGGTGGTCCCGCACCATTCACCTGCACCGGTCTCACGATCTCGTCGGCACTCGCCGGGGCAGCGGCCGACACCACCTCGCCCGCAGCTGCCGGGGCGGGTGCGTCGCCATCGGGCGGCACCACCATCCGGTGTGCGGTTCCCGCCGCAGTCACGGTCTTCAGCGGTCTCGCCGCGAAGCTCACCATCTCGGGAGGGGTTGCGAAAGACGTGCTCATGGTGCCGATCACCGCCGTCGAGGGCAGCGCGCAGACCGGCATGGTCTATACCCAGAAAGCGGATGGCTCGAGCGAGAAGCATCCGGTCACCATCGGATTGACCGACGGTACCAACGTCGAGATCACCGGGGGGATCGCCAAGGGCGCCCAGATCCTGCAGTTCGTTCCCGGCGCCACGGCGAAACCAGACTGCGCCGACCCTCGCTTCGCCGGTTCGCCGCAGTGCCGGGGAGCGGGCGGGTGAGCCTGCTTCGGCTCGACGAAGTGACGCGTTCGGTGCAGCTTCCGGATGATGAGACGCTCGAGATCCTCAAAGGGGTGACCCTTGATGTGGAGGTCGGCGACCACGTGTCCATCGTCGGACGCAGCGGCTCCGGCAAATCAACACTGCTCAACCTGCTCGGACTTCTGGATGCTCCGACGTCGGGAAGTATTTGGTTCGACGACCGTCTCACGAGCACGCTGTCAGGAAACGCCCGCGACCGCGCTCGCGGAGCAGATATCGGCTTCATCTTCCAGCAGTTCAACCTGCTTGGCGGGCGCACGGCACTCGAGAACGTGATGACACCCCTGCTCTTTGCGAGCGGCCGGCAGTTCTGGCGTCGACGCCAGCTCGCGGCCGAAATGCTCGAGAAAGTCGGTCTCGGTGGTCGCCTTGGCTCGATGCCCGAGAAACTCTCCGGTGGGGAGCAGCAGCGGGTCGCGATCGCGCGAGCGCTGATCCGGCGCCCGCGGCTGATTCTCGCGGACGAGCCGACCGGTGCTCTCGATATCGAGACCGGGGCCAGCATCATGGCTATTCTCGACGAGGTCGCGGAAGTCTCTGGTGCCGCCCTCATCACGATCACCCACGACGTGAATGTCGCGGCCCTCGCCCGGCGGCACTATCGGCTCGATCGGGGCGTGCTCGCGCAGATCGACGTCTCCCAAATCCTTTCGTCCTCTACGCAGGGGGGCGGGCTATGAGCCCGACGAAGCGACAGTCCCCGCTCGCAGCACTGGTCGGATCATTCTCTGAGGCCTGGGCGGAGGTGCGGATCCATCGCACGCGGGTTCTCCTCAGCCTCATCGGGGTCGCGGTTGCCGTCGCTGCGATCACCTCGGTCGTCGGCCTTGGCGCCATCGTTGAGCAGTCGGTGCAGGAGTCGAACGAACGCAACGGGGGGCGTCCGGCAACTATCGGGGTGTCGGCCTACACGCAGAACGGTGCCTCCTTCGACGCAGCCTCGTTGAGGACGACGCTGAATTCGGCGATTGATCGCTACAAGATCCGATATCACACGAGCATTCTGAGCGGCCAGCTCTCGGTGCAGTTCGTCGCGGGAGCGGCCCTTGTCAATACGACGGCCATCGACGTGGACTATGGAGTCATGCATCGTGTGAAGATCAAGGAGGGCAGCTGGTTTACCGAGAAAGATATCAATCGACTGGCCCCAGCCCTGGTGGTGAATCGCCCGTTCTGGGCGCTGATGGGCTCCCCAGACCTTCGCACCCATCCCACCGTTCGCATTCTCGGTGCGCATCCGATCACGGCGGTGATTGTGGGGGTACGCGCGGTGCGAGACGGCGACATGCCCGACATGATGATGCTGACGGATGCCTTCCGCGTTGCCGCGGAGCCCACGACTTATGCGGGGCAATCCCAGTTCGAAGCCTGGGTTCCGCCCCCGCTGGCCAAGCGGGTAACCGCTCGACTCACTGCGGAGCTCGCCGCATCGGTACCCTCCGGGGTGGATGTCCAGGTCAACCGTCAGGACTATGCCGCCTTCGGAGCCGATCCGATCGGCCCGGTAAGGATTGCCGTCGGGGCAGTGGCCGCCCTCGTGCTGTTCCTCGGGGCGCTCGGCCTCGTGAACATCTCTCTCGTTACCGTGCGGCAGCGAATTCGTGAGATCGGTATCCGCCGGAGTTTCGGTGCGACGGCCGGCCGGGTGTTCTTCGCTGTGATGATGGAGAGCGTGGTGGCCACTGCGGCAGCCGGAGTGGTCGGCGTCGGAGTCGCGGTCGCTGTCGTGGAGAACCCGTGGGTGCAGGAGAAGCTCTCCCACGGGATCACCGATCTTCCATCGTTCCCGATAGGGGCCGCACTGTTCGGGCTCGCAGCGGCCACTCTCGTCGGGGCCCTCGCTGGGCTGCTTCCCGCGATTGCTGCCGTGCGATTCAAGGTGATCGACGCCATCCGCTATTGACCTATTGACCGGACTCTCTGTGGAGCAGCCAGCGCCAGCGAGCGTGTCGAGGCCGGGCTTTCGCCGTTCCCGCGGTTAGCGTTGATGCATGGCTACGAGCACCAGGTCGACCCCGCGCGCGCGCTCGACCCAGCGTGCCACTAATCGCCCAACGGGCAAGGGAACCACGCGCAAGCTGCCTGTGATGAAGACCGTGCCTATTGACAAGCCCGGGCTCCTCTCTTCTGCCTGGCTCGGGCTCGCCCACGCGGTGGGCGGAGCGGCTCGGGTGCTCGGCCGGGAAACCCTCGCTAAGGAGGAGCGCCGCGACGGCGTGCCGTTCTTCGTGTTCCTGCTCGCGGTGGTTGGCGCGGTTGTCGAATGGTTCAACCCAGCCGATCCGATCGCCATCGCCTTGGACTCCTATACCTTCGGGGGCTTGTTCGGTCGCGTCGCCTTCGCGCTTCCGGTGATCATGCTGCTGTTCGCCGTATGGCTGTTCCGGCATCCGTCTTCGGTTCACGACAACGGACGCATCGGCATCGGCCTTGCCGTGCTTCTCACCTCGGTGAGCGCACTCTGCCATATCTTTGGCGGTACACCTCAACCGTCGAACGGTGTCGAACCGCTCGCGCGTGCTGGAGGGGTCGTCGGCTGGGTGCTCGCCGGTCCGCTGCTGGCGCTGGCGACCGCCTGGCTCGCAATACCACTGGTATCCCTGCTACTGCTGCTCTCTCTTTTCATCATCACAAAGACACCGCCGAATCGCACCGGCGCTCGTCTCCGCGATCTCTACAGCTACCTGTTCGGTGCCCAGATCGCCGAGACCACTCCCACAGCGGTGCTTCAAAAGGGCTTCACTTCGGACAGTGGGCAGTTCGGCTCTCTCGGCGACCTCGACCTCGAAGGGGAGGACTCCGGGTCTCTGCCCTGGTGGCGCCGTAATCGCAAGCGCGATGACGACCCGGCGTTCGACAGTCCCGTTCTCGCGAAGGACCAGGGTGCCACCGAGGTCATCGACCGCACGCGTCGCGACGAGGAGTTCGGCACCGAGCTGCTCGACGGGTTGGCCGAGGCGGAGGCCGCGGTCAAACGCTTCACCGGCGAAGTGGCTCCGGTCACCGGCATCCGCGATGACGGTCCACTCGTCGCAGACCTCCTTCCCGGGTTCGCCGCGACCGCATCGGCGAAGGGCGACCTCGGCGAGTTCGCCACGCCCAAACCGACCCGGCCAGCCGCTCCGTACCGGCTGCCCGCGGCATCCAGTCTTGTTCCGGGAACGCCACCGAAGTCCCGCTCTGCGGCGAACGATGTCATCGTGGCCTCCATCACGGAGGTGCTCACGCAGTTCCAGGTGGATGCCCGAGTCACCGGCTTCAGCCGCGGCCCGACGGTCACGCGCTATGAGATCGAGTTGGGCCCCGGCGTCAAGGTGGAGCGCGTCACTGCTCTCAATAAGAATCTCTCGTACGCCGTTGCAAGCAACGAGGTGCGAATTCTTTCGCCGATTCCGGGCAAGAGTGCGATTGGCGTGGAGATTCCCAACGCTGACCGTGAGATCGTGTCGCTCGGCGATGTGCTCCGCTCCAAGGCGAGCACCTCGAGCGTTCACCCCATGACGATCGGTCTCGGCAAGGACGTCGAGGGTGGCTTCGTCGTGGCCAACCTCGCCAAAATGCCCCATCTGCTCGTCGCGGGATCCACCGGCTCCGGCAAGTCGAGCTTCGTGAACTCGATGATCACCTCGTTGCTCATGCGGGCGACACCCGCACAGGTGCGCATGGTGCTCATTGACCCCAAGCGGGTCGAGCTCGCGCCCTACGCCGGAATCCCGCATCTCATCACGCCCATCATCACGAACCCCAAGAAGGCCGCGGAAGCGCTCGCCTGGGTCGTGAAGGAGATGGACATGCGATACGACGATCTCGCGAGCTTCGGCTTCCGGCACATCGACGACTTCAACGCCGCCGTGGTAGCCGACGAGATCGTGCTGCCCGTCGGCAGCGAGCGTTCGCTCAAGCCGTACCCGTATCTCCTGGTTGTCGTCGATGAGCTGGCTGACCTGATGATGGTGGCGCCGCGTGATGTCGAGGACTCGATTGTGCGCATCACCCAGCTCGCGCGGGCATCCGGTATCCATCTCGTGCTCGCCACCCAGCGGCCGTCCGTCGACGTCGTCACGGGGCTCATCAAGGCCAATGTTCCCTCGCGCCTCGCATTCGCGGTGTCGAGCATGACGGACTCCCGCGTGATCCTCGACCAACCGGGCGCCGACAAGCTGATCGGCCAGGGTGATGCCCTCTTCCTGCCAATGGGCGCATCGAAAGCCATCCGTGTTCAGGGAGCGTGGGTGACCGAGAGCGAGGTCAACGCGGTCGTGCAGCACGTTACCCGCCAGGCCCGCCCGGACTATCGCAATGACGTTGCCGTATCGGCGGAGAAGAAGCAGATCGATGGCGATATCGGGGATGACCTCGATGTACTGCTGGCCGCCGCGGAGCTTGTTGTGAGCACCCAGTTCGGTTCGACCTCCATGTTGCAGCGCAAGCTCCGGGTCGGATTCGCCAAGGCGGGTCGGTTGATGGACCTGCTCGAATCGAGGGAAATCGTAGGGCCGTCGGAGGGATCGAAGGCCAGGGACGTGCTCGTCGCCCCCGAGCAGTTGGCGGGAATTCTCGCACAACTACGCGGGGAAGACGGGCCAGCCGCGTCAGCGATGGACGATCGCTATTCGGCCGATCCTGTTGGTGACTCGACGAGCGGATACGATGAGACTCACGTGAACGCAGACGAAGACGCCTGGAATCTGACCGGCAGGGAGTGAGAGTCATGGCATCGCCAGAACCTCAAAACCCCGTCAACCCCTCCGATCCGGTAGTGCCAGCCAAGCGAGCCAACCCGATGCGCGGGCGAGTCGCTCGTGCCGGGGACACCCCGGCCAGCACGGGCAATGTCGCCAACATCATCACCGTGGTGCGTATTCTCATGGCCCCGGTGTTCATCTGGCTCCTCCTCGAGGACGACGGCAAACTCGGTTATTTGCGCTACATCGCCGCAGGTCTTTTCCTGCTCGCGATTGTGACGGATACCGTGGATGGCATCCTCGCCCGTCGGCAGAATCTCGTCACCGATTTCGGCAAGATCCTCGACCCGATTGCCGACAAGGTGTTGATCGGCGGGGCGCTCGTTGCCCTCTCGATCCTCGGCGAACTTTGGTGGTGGGTCACGATCGTGATCCTGATCCGCGAGTTCGGCATCACCATCTTCCGGTTTGCGGTGATCCGTACGCGGGTGATTCCGGCCGTGGCCAGCGGCAAGCTCAAGACGGTGATGCAGGCGGTAGCCATCTCGTTGCTTCTGTTCCCATTCTGGACACTGGTCGGCGAGTGGGAACATTGGCTTGGTGCAGTCGTGATGGCCGTTGCCCTCGTGCTCACGGTCGTCTCGGGTATCGACTTCGTCGTGAAGTATCGACAGCAGAACCGCGTCGCGGTGTCCTGATCACATGATGCCCGTGCTGGAATGACTACGGATGGCGCGGCGGATGTCGTCACTGAGGTCATCGCGAGGCTCATCGAGCACGGGTTCACGATCGCGGTGGCCGAGTCGCTCACCGGGGGACTGCTCGTGGCCGAGCTCATCCGAGTCCCCGGGGCGTCCGCCACCGTCCTCGGCGGAGTCGTCGCCTACAACACTGCGCTCAAGCACAGCGTGCTGGGGGTGGATGCCAGCCTGCTCGCAGAACATGGGCCGGTGCATCCGGAGGTTGCTCGCCAGATGGCCGATCGGGTGAGGACCGCTCTTGCGGTGGAGGGGGTGCCAGCCGATGTTGGCCTGTCGACGACCGGGGTGGCCGGTCCGGGATCACAGGGTGGACATCCCGCTGGAACGGTGTATCTCGGATTTGCGATCGGCGAGGATGTGAGTTCGCTGAAACTCGAACTGGGGGGAGACCGCGCGGCAATCCGGGAGAAGACTGTCTCCGAATCACTTACACGGTTGAGGAACGCCCTCGAATCCCGGTGACAGGTCACGGGGAATCTTTCTCGTTTCGATCTCGTTGCATCACAGTGATTCACAAGCGCCATACAGAAGTCGCTGGCTAGAATTTTAGATGTCGGTGGTTTAGTGGTACTGATCCGCCGGGTAGGAATTACCCAGCACTGTCCGTGGTTGTGGGTCGTATAGTCGCTTTTGCGGCTCAGTCGTATTCAAGGAGGAGGGTCCAATGGTTCTAGTTCGTCAAGAAATCGGTGACGTGCTCCGGGACTTCCGCCTGCAGAAGGGCCGTACCCTTCGACAGGTCGCGAGCAAGGCAAGCGTTGCTCTCGGCTACCTCAGCGAGGTGGAGCGTGGCCAAAAAGAGGCCAGCTCCGAGATCCTTGCTTCGGTCGCGGATGCACTCGGGACACCGATCTCAGTCATCATGCGCGAGGTGGGAGACCGCCTTGCCGTAATCGAGGGAATAAACATCATCCCCGATACTGTCCCCGACGATCTCGTTGCGGACTTCGACGCGGATCTCGTCACGCGCTAACTCTTATCGATCCGTCGGCGGTGTGCCCGGATCGCATCATTGAATGCCCGGCTCGCGAGAGCCGGGCATTCTTGCGTTCGGTCATCGAGACCCGGATACGCTGAGCGGATGCGTCTCAGCCAGTTTTGGACCGCCGTCACCGAAGAGTTCGGTCCGGCTCTCGGTCGCACGCTCGTGCACGATCTGGTGCTGGGCGACCTGGGCGATCTCACCGCGGAGCAGGCGCTGGCGAAAGGCCTGGACATCCGCGACACCTGGCTTGCTCTCTGTCGGGCGACGGATGTGCCGGAGGGCCGCCGTCACGGCGTTGGCCAGCGTGAGCCGAAGGCACGGGGATAGCTCCGAGGTCTCAGCACAAGCGAGCGGATTCCTCCGGCCACTGCCCAGACCACCAGCCCGATCGCGATCCCGAGTGCGGTGCCGGCGAGGATGTCTGTGAACCAGTGCACATTGAGGTAGAGGCGGCTGTAGCCCATGGCGATCACGTAGATCAGCCCGATGAGGGTGAACCAGCGGCGACGGATCAACAGGGCAAGCACCACGATGAGCGAGGCGGCTACCGCGGAGTGGCCAGAGGGATAGGAGGAGAGGGCGACAGCGATCTCCCGGTGCGGCGGTCGCGGCCGCTCGAAGGCAGCCTTAAGCGATTCCACCGCCCATTGTGTCAGCGGTCGGAGTGGCAGCACCACGAGAGCGGCTAAGACCCCGCGAGTCAGCAACATCACGACGGCGGCGATGACGGGCATGATGAACAGGGCGATGATGCCCCCGCCGGCCTGATTGAGCACGAGTGATGGGCCATCCAGCCAGGGGGCACGGAACCCTGAGATAGCCCGAAAGAGAAGGTCATCGACGGCCGTCGGCTTGCCGGCAAGTGTTGCGTTAATCGCCGCGCCGCCGATGATGCACAGGGCGAGAGCCACCGCGGCGGCGACCAGCGCGATCCAGCGTGATCGCCCGCTCGCCCAGGCGCGGTCGATTCGGGTTTCACGCGGAGATGATGTTTTACGGATTGCTGAAGACACGGGTACAATTCTCACCCACCTGGGTGGGATTATTACGGCAGCTGACCAGAGCTGCTTCGAATCCCCGCGACACGCCGGTAGGCAACATTCGAACATGTCTTCGGTGTGGCGTAGTCTCCTTCACAGTGGTCGACGACAGCGAGTTGTGCACCCTACGCCCCGTCAGGAACAGCAATGTCCCCGGCGTCACGTACTGTTCGAACCGTTGGACGAAGCCACGACTAACAGCCTTGTCGCAGGTTGCGAGCACCTTGCAGGATCGGTGCTTTCGACGAAGCGGCAGCCTATAGGCGCATCACCTCGACGCTAGAAGGAGCATCACAATGCCATCAGTTGCAGATCGCGAAAAGTCCCTGGAAACCGCCCTCGCCCAGATCGATCGCCAGTTCGGCAAAGGGTCCGTGATGCGCCTCGGCAGCGACGAACGCGCTCCCGTCGCGGTGATCCCTACCGGTTCGATCGCCCTGGATGTCGCTCTCGGCATCGGTGGGCTGCCGCGGGGACGCATCGTGGAGATTTACGGTCCGGAGTCCTCCGGTAAGACCACGCTCACTCTCCACGCCATCGCCAACGCCCAGAAGGCCGGTGGAATCGCCGCCTTCATCGATGCGGAGCATGCCCTCGATCCCGAGTACGCCAAGGCGCTCGGTGTCGATATCGATGCCCTTCTCGTCTCCCAGCCCGACACGGGGGAGCAGGCGCTCGAGATTGCCGACATGCTCATCCGCTCCGGATCGATCGACCTGGTCGTAATCGACTCCGTGGCGGCACTTGTGCCCCGTGCCGAGATCGAAGGAGAGATGGGCGATTCGCACGTCGGCCTCCAGGCCCGACTCATGTCGCAGGCCCTTCGCAAGCTCACCGGTGGGCTCAGTCAGACCAACACCACCATGATCTTCATCAACCAGCTTCGCGAGAAGATCGGTGTGTTCTTCGGCTCACCCGAGACCACTGCGGGAGGCAAAGCGCTCAAGTTCTACGCCTCCGTTCGACTCGACATCCGCCGCATTGAAACCCTCAAGGAGGGCACGGACGCTGTCGGTAACCGCACCCGGGTGAAGGTCGTCAAGAACAAGATGGCTCCACCGTTCAAGCAGGCGGAGTTCGACATCCTCTACGGCACCGGCATTTCCCGTGAGGGAAGCCTGATCGACTTCGGTGTCGAGCACGAGATCGTGCGCAAGTCGGGAGCCTGGTACACCTACGACGGCGACCAACTCGGGCAGGGCAAGGAGAACTCGCGTAAGTACCTGATCGAGCACGCAGCCACCGCCAACGAGATCGAGCAGAAGATCAAGGACAAGCTCGGCATTATTGTCGACGCGAAGGCCGCTGCGGCCGCTGCCTCTCGGGCCAAAGCGGATGCCAACGCGGAGCTGGTGGCGGCTAAGGCCGCGGGCACACTGACCTCGGCCTCCACTCCTGCGAAGAATTCGCGTGCTACCGCAGCCGAAGCCAAGGCTGCGGCTAACGCGAGTTTTGCGGAGCTCGACAGCCGCACCGCGATCGGAGCGTAGGCCATGGTCTCCGGTGACGGTCCGAAGCTGGCGCGGATCAGCTATCTGCCCGGCGTCACGCCACCGCCGTCACCGGAGAGCAATCCTGTTGAGGCCATCGCTGCCGAACCGCCGGCAGCACCCGATTTCGTCTCCTTTTTCGGCGAGTCGAGAGACGCGGAACCGAGAGACGCGGAATCGAGAGACGCGGAATCGAGTGATGCAGACTCGGGCGATGCAGACTCGGGCGATGCACCAGCTGAGAAGGGCAACAGGCGCCGCGAGGTTCGCGCCGAGAACGTGAGCATGCACGCCCTCACCCGGCGAGGGATGTCGCGCTGGGAGCTCGAGAAGACCCTGCTCTCTCGCGAATTGGACGGGGAGGTCGTGGAAGCGGAGCTCGACAGGCTCGAAGGGGTCGGTCTCCTCGACGACGCTGCTCTCGCGGAGACGTTCGTGCGCACCCAGCACGATCGCAAGGGCCTCGGACGAGGCGCTATCACCGCAGAGCTGCGTCGTCGCCACATCGACCAGGAGCACATCGACGCGGCGCTCGAGCAGGTCGATGACGACGACGAACAGACCAGGGCAACAGAACTCGCGGTGAAGCGCGCGGGACAGCTCAGCTCCTACGACCTTGAGACGGCTAAGCGCCGCTTACACGGGTTCCTGTCGCGCAAGGGCTACTCATCGTCAGTTGTGCGCGCGGCGATTGATGAGGCACTGTCCCCGCGTTCGAGCGGTGTGCGGTTTCGCTAAGTCGTTCAGGGTGCACCTGCGGACACTGCTGACCGCCTCGGTTAAGCTGGAGCAATCATGACTCTGACTGCCCCTCCTGCTGCGTCATCTGATGCGTCCTCTGCTGCGTCATCGTCCCTGCCGCTGAGCGCCATGCCGCGCACCTACGAGGTGCGCACCTTCGGCTGCCAGATGAACGTGCATGACTCTGAGCGACTGAGCGGGTCGCTCGAAGCGGCGGGATATGTGCTCGCGAAGAGCGGCAATGCCGACGTCGTCGTGATCAACACCTGCGCGGTTCGTGAAAACGCCGATAACAAGCTTTACGGCAATCTCGGCTACCTGGCGTCGGTGAAACAGAAGCATGCGGGTATGCAGATTGCGGTCGGGGGGTGCCTCGCGCAGAAAGACAAGAACGTCATTCTCGAGAAGGCGCCCTGGGTCGACGTGGTCTTCGGCACCCACAACATGGGCTCACTGCCCACCCTTCTCGAACGAGCCCGTCACAACGGTGAAGCCCAGCTCGAGATTCTCGAGTCCCTCGACGTCTTTCCCTCGACACTTCCGACCAGGCGTGAATCCACCTACAGCGGATGGGTCTCCATCTCGGTCGGCTGCAACAACACCTGTACCTTCTGCATCGTGCCCGCCCTCCGGGGCAAGGAGAAGGACCGGCGACCCGGCGACATTCTCTCCGAGATCCAGGCGATCGTGGATGATGGTGCGATCGAGGTCACGCTTCTTGGCCAAAACGTAAATTCCTACGGCGTCGAGTTCGGCGACGGTCACGCGTTCGGCAAGCTGCTGCGCGCGGCCGGCGAGATCCGCGGTCTCGAGCGCATCCGCTTCACCAGTCCGCACCCGGCCGCATTCACCGATGACGTGATCGATGCGATGGCCGAGACCAGCTCCGTGATGTCCCAGCTGCACATGCCCCTTCAGTCCGGATCGGATCGCATCCTCAAGGCGATGCGCCGCAGCTATCGGTCCGAGAAGTTCCTCGGCATCCTCGACCGTGTGCGCGCGCGGATCCCGAACGCGGCGATTTCCACTGACATCATCGTCGGGTTCCCCGGTGAGACCGAAGAGGACTTCGAGGAGACCCTGCGCGTGGTCGAGCTCGCGCGTTTCGCGACCGCTTTCACCTTCCAGTATTCGATCCGCCCCGGAACCCCCGCGGCCACCATGGACGCGCAGGTGCCGAAGGCGGTGGTGCAGGAGCGTTACGAACGCCTGGTCGCCCTACAGGATCGCATCTCCTGGGAAGAGAACCAGAAACTCATCGGCACGAGCGTCGAGGTTTTGGTCGGAGCCGAAGGGTCAAAGGATGCTGACACTCACCGACTCTCCGGTCGCGCCGAAGACAGCCGACTCGTGCACTTCGAGGTGCCGCCGCACAGCGAGTTGCCACGGCCGGGGGATGTCGTCTCCGTGCGCATTTCGGACGCGAAGCCGTTCTACCTGCTCGCCGACTCCGCCGATGGTGCGCCCCTGGTGATCCGACGCACGACTGCCGGGGACGCCTGGGATCGTGCAGAGGCTGACTCGTGCGCGGTTCCATCGCCGGCGGGAGCCGCATCCGCTCCGTCGCGCGTATCGCTCGGACTGCCCACCCTGCGAATTGCCACCGCGCCGATCTACGACCTGGACGACGGGCAGCGCTAGCGGTAATGCTCATCGTCATCGTCGGGGCGACCGGAACCGGCAAGTCCGGCCTGTCGCTCGATCTCGCGGACGTATTCCGGGCCGAAGGCCGTGCCGTCGAGATCGTCAATGCCGACGCGATGCAGCTGTATCGCGGAATGGACATCGGCACGGCCAAGCTGCCGATCGACGAGCGCCGCGGCATCCCGCACCACTTGCTCGATATCCTCGATCCGAGGGATGAGGCGAGTGTCTCTGCTTACCAGGCAGATGCCCGCGCCGCGATCGCCGGTATCCTCGCCCGCGGCGCCGTGCCGATTCTGGTCGGAGGATCGGGACTCTACGTCTCGTCGGTGGTCTACGACTTTCAGTTTCCCGGCACCGATCCCTTGATCCGTGCTCGGCTGGAGCAGGAGTTGCTCGACCGCGGCCCCGGACTTCTCCATCGGGACTTAGCGGTTGTCGACGCGGAGGCTGCGGCAGCGATCGGCCCCCACAATGGGCGCCGACTCGTGCGAGCACTCGAGGTCGTCGAGTTAACCGGAGGCCCTTTCGGATCCGGTCTCCCCGCGGAGTCGGATTATTGGATGCCCACGACGTCCTTCGGTCTCGCCACGTCGCGGGAACTGTTGGTGCATCGGCTCGATGCCCGGGTCGCAGGCATGTGGTCTGACGGTCTGGGGGACGAGGCACGGTCGCTTGAGCTCGCTGGCCTCGGCGTGACAGCATCGCGAGCCATCGGTTATGCGCAGGCGATCGAGCAACTGCATGGGGCGATCACCGAGGCCGAAGCCATCGAGCAGACCCGGGTGCTCACCCGCAAGTACGCGCGGCGGCAGGTCGGCTGGTTTCGTCGCTATCCCCAAACGACCTGGCTCGACTCGGATGACCCGCACAGGGTGGCCACTGCCCGCCAGCTACTCTGGGATCATGCCTGACCTGCATTTCACCAAGGGCCAGGGGACCGGCAACGATTTCGTGTTCTTCGCCGATCCCGACGGCCTGATCGACCTATCCGCGGAACAGATCGCCGCGATCGCCGACCGTCACTTCGGAGTGGGCGGTGATGGTGTGATCCGCGCGGTCCGCTCGAAGAATCTGCCGGCTGGCGCTGCGGCCCTTGCCGAGGATGACGCGGCGGAATGGTTCATGGATTATCACAATGCCGACGGATCGGTGTCGGAAATGTGCGGCAACGGCATCCGGGTATTCGCCAAGTTCCTGATCCAGAACGGGTTGGCGACGCTCGGCCAGGGGGAGACTCTGCCCATCGGCACGCGGAGCGGCGTGCGCGACCTCCAGCGCAACGCTTCCGGATTCCAGGTCGATCTCGGGCGCTGGTCGCTGAAGGGTGGAGAGCCGCTCGTGCGGGCGAAGAACCTGTCCGTCGCCCGCCCCGGTATCGGGATAAATATCGGAAACCCGCACGTCGTCGTTGCCCTGTCGAGTAACGAGGAGCTCGAAAGTGCCGACCTGACCTTCATCCCCGTGCTCGAGCCCGAGGCGACGGACGGCGCGAACGTAGAGTTCGTCGTGCCGATGGATCCGCTGGTCAAGGACGGCGTTGGACGCATCCGCATGCGCGTGCACGAGCGCGGCAGTGGAGAGACCCTGTCCTGCGGCACCGGAGCGGCGGCCGCGGCCCTTGCGACGCGGCACTGGGCGGGCACTGGCGCGCCGAACCAGTGGAGGGTCGAGGTGTCCGGTGGCACGCTCGGTGTGCGGATGTGGGCGGCCGAAGACGGCGAGCACGTCTCGCTGAGCGGACCGGCCGAACTGGTCTTCGAAGGCGACCTGACCTACTGATCCGCGACCTACTGATCCTGACCGGCTGGTCCTGACCCGCTGATCCTCGACGTGCTGATCCGCGACGTGCCGCCTCACATCGGCGGCACAGGTCGTCGGTCGTGGCGGGGGAAGAGTCGTCGTGGCGGGGGATAACGAGCCTGCGCGAGCCTGCGCGAGCCTGCGCGAGCCTGCGCGAGCCCCTGTCATGGTCCCGGAAGGCATACGGTCTCGCGGAGGGAGGCACGTCTCCCTCCGCGGCGCCATATCCCCTCCGCGAGAGCGCACGTCTCCCTCCGCGAGGCTGTACCAGAACGGTCATGACGTCAAACCCTCCGGCTTCGGCGGAGAGGGGGAGAGCGGAGAGGCGGAGAGCGGAGAGGGGAGAGGGGAGAGCGGAGAGCGGGGAGGGGAGTCTCCGGCGTCTCTACTCGCCCGTCGCGCCGTCGAGCATCTCCCGCAGCAGATCGAGGTGGCCGAGGTGACGGGCGGTCTCTTCGATTAGGTAAACGAGCCGCCGGTGGGGTATAGCCGTTTCGCCGCATCCGCATCGCTGAGGCCCCGGACCTTCATGAACATCGCAGATCGCTGGTATTGAAGAAAACCTTCGAGAAGATCGCGCTCGGATCCGTAGTGCGGCGGATCCGTTCGGGTCACTTGCGCCGCACCTTCAGCACTCGATAGCCCTTGTTCGTGGCCGCACGTGAGGTGGTGAAGTCGGTCGGGAGCCAGCTCTCGAGCCAGCGGTGCAGCGAGTCGGAGCCGAGATTGCGCTGCACGACGAGCCAGGCGTCCGATTCGAGGTCGAGCCGGGGCAGCCAGAATTCGAGCATGCCGTGCAGTTCGTTCTTGCCCACCCGAATCGGCGGGTTGGAGCGGATCGTCATGAAGCACAGGTCTGAGGGAACATCTTCGGGGGTGACAGCGTTGATATTGGTAACGCCCATAGTTTCTGCATTGCGGCGTACCAGGTCGAGGGCGCGGGAATTCACATCGACCGCCCATACCGTGGCGTGAGGAGACTGAACAGCGAGAGTGAGGGCAATCGGTCCCCATCCACAGCCAAGATCGAGCAGGTTTCCACCGGGTGGCGCCGGGGGAGTGTTGGCGAGCAAGACCTGAGTGCCCGCGTCGATGCGCTCGGGAGAAAAGATGCCATTGGACGTGATCAGTTCTCGGACCTGGCCGGCAAGAGCAACGTGAATTTGACGAAATTTGAGTTCACTCTCGGGTAATTCAGAGAAGTAATGCTCGGGGGCCATGCAGAGAAATCTATCGAAATACGAAGAGCTAGGGTTAACCAGATGATTGAACCTGAGACAGCAGCACACGAGGATGACGACGCCGTCAGCCGCGTGCTGGCGAGAGCCGCGAGCAGGTCGGCCGGCTACACGCTGTTTGGCAGTGGAACCACAATGAACGGCGGGGCGCAGGCGTTACAGCGTCGCGGCGTCGAATCGAACGCCGACGGCGACCAGTTTGACCGCGAAGACCGTCAGGCGCTTCGACGAGTCGCCGGTCTCTCCACCGAACTCGAAGATGTCACCGAGGTCGAATATCGACAGCTGCGGATTGAGCGCGTCGTGCTCATCGGCATCTACAGCCAAGGCAATACCGAAGAGGCCGAGAACTCGATGCGCGAGCTCTTCGCACTGGCCGAGACGGCCGGTGCCACCGTACTGGACGGCCTCCTCCAGCGACGCGCGACCCCTGACCCCAGCACCTTCTTTGGCAAAGGCAAAGCAATCGAGCTTCGGGATGTCGTCGCCAGCGTCGGTGCCGACACCGTCATCGTCGACAGCGAGCTCGCGCCCAGCCAACGGCGTGCCCTCGAGGACGTCGTGAAGGTGAAAGTCATCGACCGTACCGCCGTGATTCTCGACATTTTCAGCCAGCACGCTAAGAGCCGAGAGGGCAAGGCACAGGTCGAACTTGCCCAGCTGGAGTACCTGCTCCCCCGCCTTCGCGGGTGGGGTGAGTCGATGTCTCGCCAGGCCGGTGGCCAGGTGGGCGCGGGTAACGGTATGGGAAGCCGTGGTCCGGGTGAGACGAAGATCGAGCTCGACCGCCGCCGCATCCACACTCGTATGTCCCGCCTGAAGAAGCAGATTTTAGCCTTCAAGCCGGCACGGGAGGCGAATCGCGCCAATCGCAACCGCAACTCCGTGCCATCCGTCGCGATCGCCGGGTATACCAACGCCGGCAAGTCGTCGCTACTCAATCGCATCACCCGGGCCGGAGCGCTCGTGGAGAATGCGCTGTTTGCGACGCTGGACACGGCGGTGCGCAAGAACGAGACCGAGGAAGGACAGGCCTACACGCTCACCGACACCGTCGGCTTCGTGCGCAATCTGCCCCACCAACTGGTCGAGGCGTTCCGCTCGACCTTCGAGGAAATCGCTGATTCGGATGTCATCCTTCATGTCGTCGACGGATCGCACCCGGACCCGGCAAGCCAGCTCACCACCGTTCGTGACGTGATCGGCGAAGTCGAAGCCCGCCACATCCCGGAGATCGTGGTGTTCAACAAGAGCGATCTCATCGACGATAGTCAGCGCCTCGTTCTGAGAGGGCTCGAGCCGAAGGCGATCTTCGCGTCGGCGCGCACCGGAGAGGGTATTGAAGAGATCCTCGCGGCCATCGCCCGCACGCTTCCCGCCCCGTCGATCGAACTCGACCTGCTGGTGCCCTACGACCGCGGTGACGTGATCTCCGCACTCCACGATCATGCGCGAATCGTGTCGACCGACTACGAGGAGGGTGGGACGCGGATCGCGGTACTCGTTACCGAAGAACATGCGGCGGCCCTGCGTCCTTTCGCGGTGGCCCTGCCCGCGAGCATCGTCTGAGCGCGTAACACTTCTTCGTGTATCAGTCCTGCTTGCTAGGCTGATCGCACGTCGGCCAAGAACTCGTTTAGCGGGACCTGAGGCCGATGGAGCGACAGCCGAGCCCGGCATCCGCCCACAGGAGCCGATCGGCTTCGCATCCGTTCGAGACGGCGATGCAGTGGGCCTCCGGGCCGCGGCACAGCCATCCTGAAGTCTTGAGGCCAGATCGTGCCCGCTCCCGACAACCCCAGTGAAAACGCTGGGTCGAGCGCGCGCATCCCGTTCTCGTTCGAGCTGTTTCCTCCCCGTACTCCGGCGGCGGCGCAGTCGCTCTGGGGCACAATCCAGCAGCTGGCCGCCCCTGGCCCGGAGTTCATGTCGGTCACCTACGGGGCAAACGGTTCATCCCGTGAGAGTTCGCTCGAGGTGCTGCGTTATATCCTCAGCGAGACCTCGGTCCTTCCCCTCGCGCACCTCACCTGCGTCGGCTCGTCACACTTCGAGGCTAATCGCCTGGTGCGGGAATTCCTCGACGCGGGAATCACGAGCTTCCTCGCCCTCCGCGGTGATCCTCCGCGCGGAGCGGTCGAAGGCGACCATTTTCTCGGCGACCTCGGAAGTGCCTCCGAGCTCGTCCAGCTTATTCATCGGGTTCAGACGGAGCGGGCCCAGTACGCGACACTGCCGTCGCGCAGTGCTTCCGGAGGCGGCGCGATCCCCTCGTCACGGCAGAAGGTGCGCGTGGCCGTCGCTGCCTTCCCGAACGGGCATCCGCGCTCGAAGGGGTCCAACCAGGACGTCGACACCCTGCTGGCCAAGCAGGTCTCCGGCGCGACCATCGCGATTACCCAGCTGTTCTTCCACGCCGAGGATTACCTCGCTTTCGTGGACCAGGCGCACGTCGCCGGAGTGACCATCCCGATCCTTCCTGGGCTCATGCCAGCTACGACAGCGACGCGACTCGAACGCATTCTCGAACTCACGGGAGAACGGCGTCCCGAAGAACTCTCCCGCCGTCTGCACGCCTCTGAGTCGACTGACGAACAGTCGGACATCGGAGTCGAGCACGCGGTTTCGCTCTCTCTCGAGATCCTCGCCGGGGGAGCGCCGGGCCTCCACCTCTACACTTTCAACCAGCACCGAGCCGTCTTGTCCGTGCTCGACGGAGTCGGTCTCATCGCCCGGCCGACCTCACCAGAATCACCCAACCTCAAGGAATCCGCATGACGACCCCCACTTTCCCCACCGGCAGCATTCTGGGCTACCCCCGGATCGGCCGTCGCCGTGAGCTCAAAAAGGCCGTCGAGTCGTTTTGGGCGGGCAAGATAACTGCCGATGAGCTCGAGGCCACGGCCGTCGAGTTGCGTCGCGCCACGCGCGAACGCCTGGTGTCTCTCGGTCTGGGTAAGACGGACTCCTCCATTCCCGAGGCCTTCTCCTTCTATGACCAGATGTTGGATGCCGCGGTCACGGTCGGTGCCGTTCCCACCCGGTTTTCCTCCCTCGTGGCAGCGGACGGCACCGTCGACCTCGCCGGCTACTTCACGATCGCCCGGGGCGAAGGCGACAACACACCGGCCGAGATGACCAAATGGTTCGACTCGAATTACCACTACCTGGTTCCGGAGATCGGCCCAGAGACCACCCTGCGCCTTGCCTCCGATCGGCTCGTGCGTGAGGTCGCGGAAGCCACCACCACCGGATTCCGAACCCGCCCGGTCATCGTCGGCCCGGTCACTTTCCTGCTTCTCAGCAAACCAAGTGAGAGCGCGCCTGAGGGCTACCAGCCGCTCGACCGGCTCGACGACCTGCTTCCGGTATATGTCGAACTGCTCGCCGCGCTCACCGCCGTCGGTGCCGAATGGGTGCAGCTCGACGAGCCCGCACTCGTGAGCGAGAGCATCGAGGTGCCGCGCGACCAGGTGCTCGCCGCCACCAAGCGCGCCTACGACGCCCTCGGTGCCGTTGCCGTACGCCCACAGATCTTCGTGGCCGCACCCTACGGCAGCCTCGACGACGCACTCCCGGTGCTCGACGCGACGCCAATCGAGGCCATCGGTCTCGACCTCGTGAAGGGTTCGATTCCGAGGGGATTCCGCACCGAGAAGACCCTCGTTGGCGGTGTCATCGACGGCCACAATATCTGGCGCGGAGATCTCGCCGCCGCGTTCGGAACACTCGAATCCCTGCGGGCACTGTCCCCGAATATCGCGGTGACCTCCTCCACGAGTCTCTTTCACACGCCGCACGACGTGGCCGACGAGCCGTTCCTCGACCGGCGACTCACGAGTTGGCTGGCCTTCGCCGACCAAAAAGTGGCGCAGATCGCCACCCTCGCGACCGGACTGGTGCACGGCGCATCCGCGATCCAGGGCGAGTTGGATGCCGCCTCCGCTGCCCTCGCCGACCGTCGGGTCGCTCCGGGCGTGCGCGACGGCGACGTGCGCGCTCGCGCGGCTGCGCTGACCGAATCGGACTTCGGACGCGGCGACTACGCCGAGCGCCTGGCCGCGCAGGATGCCGCCCTCAACCTGCCGTTCCTGCCCACCACGACGATCGGCTCGTTCCCCCAAACGGGCACCATCCGCAAGGCCCGCGCGGCCAATGCGAAGGGCGAGATCAGCGAGAACGCGTACATCGACTTCCTCAAGGCTGAGATCAAGAGCGTCGTCGAGCTTCAGGAAAAGATCGGGATCGACGTGATCGTGCACGGTGAGCCCGAGCGCAACGACATGGTGCAGTACTTCGCCGAGCACCTCGATGGTTTCGCCGTGACGCAGAACGGATGGGTGCAGTCCTACGGCAGCCGCTGCACGCGTCCGTCGATCCTCTGGGGGGATGTCGCGCGCGAGGCCCCCATCACGGTGGAGTGGTCGGCTTACACGCAGAGCCTCACCGAGAAGCCGGTCAAGGGCATGCTCACCGGCCCGGTCACCATCCTGGCCTGGAGTTTCGTGCGCGACGATCAGCCGCTCGGTGAGACGGCGAACCAGGTCGCGCTCGCGCTCCGTGACGAGATTGAGGACCTGGAGGAGGCGGGCATCGGCATCATCCAGGTGGATGAGCCGGCGCTGCGTGAACTGCTGCCCCTCAAGAAAGTCGACCAGGCCGCCTACCTCGACTGGTCGGTGCGCTCGTTCCGTCTCGCCACCGCGGGAGTGGCCCCCAAGACACAGATCCACACCCATCTCTGCTACTCGGAGTTCGGTGTGGTCATCGACGCCATAAACAACCTCGATGCCGATGTCACGTCGATCGAGGCCGCCCGGTCGAAAATGGAGGTCGTTCCCGACATCCAGCGCAGCGGTTTCGGTCGCGGGATCGGCCCGGGCGTTTACGACATCCACTCGCCGCGTGTGCCGTCGATTGCGGAGGTCACCGACCTCATCGAGATCGCGCTCGGATCGATCCCGAACCGCCAGGTGTGGGTCAACCCCGACTGCGGACTGAAGACCCGAGGCTACGACGAGACCGTGGCGTCCCTCACCAACGTCGTCGCGGCCACGCGCGCCGTTCGGGAGCGTGTGCACGCGCACTGATCCGAGTGCTGTTCACGGCGTCGACCTGACCGCTGGCCGATGTCCGCGCCCGCGAGTGACACTCGTGCCCGAAATTTCCGGCGCGAGTGTCACTCGCGGGCGCTTGGCCGGTCACGGGTCCGCTGGCACCGCTCACGGCTAGGGTGAGCGGATGCCGTTCACGCCGAGTCATATCGCCGCGATCCTGCCGTTCGTGCGCTCGCCACTCGCTCCGGCGGCGCTGGTAATCGGCAGCATGGTTCCGGATCTTCCGTATTTCCTCCCGCTCGGTATCCCGCGGGAGCTCACGCACTCGATTCCCGGGGTGCCGCTCGCTGACCTTCCGATGGGAATACTCGTCTTGGTGCTCTGGGCCCTCGTCTTCCGAGCGCCCGTTATCGACTTCGCCCCGGAATGGGTGCGCGCTCGCTTCCGGCTACCCATGAGGCGCCCCGATTGGCGCCCACCACTCCGTCTGGTGTCTGTGACGCTGGTGTCACTGCTCGTCGGAATCGCTACGCATCTTGTGTGGGACGCCTTCACGCATCCGGATGGCTGGATGGTTCTGCAGATTGCTGCCCTCCGCACGCAACTCGGTCCGTTCCCGGCCTACCGCTGGGCCCAGTACGCGAGCAGTATCGGCGGACTCATGATTTCCGCGATCTGGGCTAGGGGGTGGGTGCGGCGTACGCCGCCGGTCGAGCATCGGGTGTTTGGAACCGACTCGGGTCGACTCGATTCACGAGCCAGGGTTACGGTGTGGGTGATTCTTGGTGTCGTGCAGGTGGGTGTGGCACTCGCGATCTGGATCGGCGGAGTCACCGGCGGCGCTGACCCCTTCAATCGCACAGTGCTCTTCCACACAGCCACGATTTCGATCGCGAGCGCCGGACTTCTGGCTGTACTCGGCTGCCTCGGGTGGTACCTCTTGCCTCAGACGGAGCGCAGCACCGCGACGACCTTGCCGAGCAGCTCGGCGTAGTCACCAAGGATCGGCGCGAAGGCGCTATTGCGGGGAAGCAGCCAGGTGTGGCCGTCCCGCTGCTGGAACACCTTGACGGTGGCTTCCTCATCGAGCATTGCTGCGACGATATCGCCGTTCTCGGCATTCTTCTGCTGACGCACGACAATCCAGTCTCCATCGCAGATCGCCGCGTCGATCATCGAATCCCCGACGACTTTGAGCATGAAGAGTTCACCCTTGCCCACGAGTTGGCGGGGGAGCGGGAAAACTTCATCAACCATCTCCTCCGCCGTGATCGGGATGCCGGCGGCGATGCGACCCACGAGCGGCACCATCGCCGCATCACCGATTGGCGTCGGATTGTCGGAGACGACTGCGCCCTCTTCCTGCTGGATGTCGATGAGCACCTCGAGGGCGCGCGGCCGGTTGGGGTCGCGACGCAGATAGCCACTGAGCTCGAGCTGGTTGAGTTGGTGGGTGACGCTTGAGAGGGAGGAGAGTCCGACGGCGTCCCCGATCTCGCGCATGCTCGGGGGATAGCCACGGGTCGCTACGGCGCGCTGGATGAAATCGAGGATGGCGAGCTGCTTGTCACTCAGGCTCTTGCGACGGCGTGTGCCCGGCTTCTCCTGCAGGGGACCGGCTTCGCGTGGTCCGCGCATTTCCGCCCTGCCGGACCGCACTGAATCCATCTCGGAATCCATCTCGCTCATGCTTCTCCCACTATCTCGGCCCTGCTTCGACAGGGCCAGTTTCCACAGTGTCAGTGGCTGCTGGTTGTCTAATCCCCAAACAATCGAAACTGTATCCACCTTTGGCGCCCGAAACAAACACCTGTTCGAGTGTGTCGCGATCTAATCGGCGAAAAAGTCGAAGACGAAGCTTGAATTCCCGGTAATTCGAAGGTATGTTCGGAACAAAGCTTCGTATCCGGCACTCCCGGCCGAGTGTCGGATACGAAAACCCTGTAAGGAAGGCATAGCAATGAGTACAGCAATTGTGAACGGCACGATCGGCACCCCCCGACTTCGGATCACCCGCCGCGGCTATGCACTACTGACTCTGATCGTGGCGTTTCCCCTCGTTATCGCTGCCCTCGGGTTTGCCGTAAACGGTGGCGGTGCGGCCGCCATGGACCCTGTTTCCGCCGCCTCCTTGAAGTCAGTTGCCTTCGGTCATGTGACGGTGCAGGCGGGTGAGAGCCTGTGGCAGCTCGCGGCTCAGATCGCTCCTTCGGCCGACCCTCGCGATGTCGTCTCCGACATTGTGCATCTCAACCAGTTGTCCAGCGCGGTCGTGCAGCCGGGGCAGACCCTGGCCATCCCACTGAAGTACGGGCACTGAAGTACGGTCACCTACGCGCCCTTCTGTACGGTCACTCAAGTTAGCGCATCTAACATTGTTAGGTGGCTTCCCTCGACGATCTGCCCATTCGTGACGACCTTCGTGGCCTCACTCCCTACGGCGCGCCGCAGGAGCAGGTACGTATTCGCCTGAACGTGAACGAGAACACTCACCCGATCCCCGAGGCCGTGGCCACGGACATCGTGACCGCACTAGCCGCAGTGGTGCTTGGCCTCAACCGCTACCCCGACAGAGAGTTCACGCAGCTGCGCGAGAGTCTCGCTGGCTATCTGGGTTCGGGCCTCACGCGTGACAACATCTGGGCCGCAAACGGCTCCAACGAGGTGCTGCAGCAGATCCTTCAGGCCTTCGGGGGTCCCGGCAGAAGCGTGCTCGGATTTCCGCCCACGTACTCCATGCACTCGATCATCGCGGCAGGCACCGGCACGAGGTGGATCGCGGGGGAGCGGGACTCGGCGTTTGAGATTTCGCCGCAGACAGCGGTGGAGTGGATCGAGAAAACTTCTCCGGACATTGTCTTTTTCTGCTCACCGAACAACCCGACCGGCACTCCGCTGTCCCTCGAGACAATCGTGGCCGCCTATGACGCAACCGACGGCATCATCGTGGTGGACGAGGCCTACGCCGAGTTCGCGCCGGCAGAGCTACCGACGGCGCTGAGTCTGCTCGCCGGGCGTGAGCGGCTCATTGTTTCCCGCACCATGAGCAAGGCCTTCGCGTTCGCGGGGGCACGACTCGGTTTCCTCGCCGCGGATCCCGCCATAACTGACGCTCTGCGCCTCGTGCGCCTGCCCTATCACCTTTCTGCTCTCACCCAGGCGGCGGCGATCGCCGCGCTTGCCCACAGCACCGAGATGCTCGCAATGGTGGATGACATCAAGGAGCAGCGGGACCGCCTGCTTGAGGAGCTCCCGCGGCTCGGCTACCCCGTCTGGCGCAGTTGGGCCAACTTCGTACTGTTCGGGGGAGTCGAGAATCCGCATGCCGTATTCGAGGCGCTGCTTGAGCAGGACATCATCATCCGCGACATCGGAATCCCGAATCACCTCCGGGTGACGGCGGGCACGGCAACGGAGACGACCGCCTTCCTCGAGGCACTCGGTGCCCTCGATGCCGGTGCCGTCGCCACGGGTGCTCTCGATAGGATGAGGCCATGAGTCCCCAGCGCGTCGCTCGCCTCCAGCGTGAGACGAGCGAGTCGAGCATCGATCTGTCGCTCGACCTCGACGGCACCGGCGTGTCGGATATCCAGACATCGGTGCCGTTCTACGACCACCTGCTCACCGCGTTCTCGAAGCACTCGTTGATCGACCTCACGGTTCGGGCCAGTGGTGACACGGAAATCGATGTTCACCACACGGTGGAAGACATCGGCATCGTGCTCGGCAAAGCAATCCGGGAGGCGCTGGGCGACAAGGCCGGAATCGCGCGATTCGGCGATGCGCTTGTTCCTCTCGATGAGGCTCTGGTGCAGGCGGTGGTGGACGTTTCCGGGCGTCCCTACCTCGTGCACTCCGGCGAGCCGTCCGGTTTTGAGTTTCACCTCATCGGTGGCCACTTCACCGGCTCGATGGTGCGACACGTCTTCGAGGCCATCACTTTCAATGCCGGGCTCACCGTGCACGTCACCGTTCTGGGTGGTCGCGACCCGCACCACATTGCGGAAGCCGAGTTCAAGGCCTTCGCGCGTGCCCTTCGCCAAGCCGTGGAGCCGGATACCCGAGTCACCGGCATTCCGTCTACCAAGGGCGCGCTCTGACCATGAGCCGCCCCTCCGTCGTGGTGCTCGACTACGGTAGCGGCAATGTTCATTCGGCAGTGAAGGCTCTCGAGGCTGCGGGAGCGGATGTCGAACTCACGGCGGATCGCACGCGGGTGCTTGCCGCCGATGGGCTTCTCGTGCCGGGAGTCGGTGCCTTCTCGGCGGTGATGGCCGCCCTCGACTCCGTGCACGGCGGAGATCTCATCGACCTGCGATTGGCGGGCGGCAAACCGGTGCTCGGTATCTGCGTGGGAATGCAGGTGCTGTTCGGTCTCGGAGTCGAACGCGGAGTGGAGACGGCGGGCCTCGACCAGTGGCCAGGAGTCATCACGGAGTTGAAGGCGCCGACCCTGCCGCACATGGGCTGGAACACGCTGGAGGCACCGCCCGATTCCCTGCTGTTCGAGGGAATCGCCGAGGAGCGGTTCTACTTCGTGCACTCTTACGCCGCCAGCGAGTGGAGTCTCGACGTCACGGCTCCGTTCCCCCAGCCGAAGCTCACCTGGGCAGAGCACGGAACCAGATTCCTGGCCGCAGTGGAGAACGGACCGCTGAGCGCCACTCAATTTCACCCCGAGAAATCGGGGGAGCCGGGCATCCGGTTACTCTCGAACTGGCTCGAATCCCTGTAGAACTTCCCGAGCTTTCGTGACGAACAGAAAAGACCCGATGAGCGATCTCGCCCGCACCCCCCAACTCGTGCTGTTGCCGGCCATCGACGTCGCCGACGGCTTGGCCGTGCGCCTGACCAGGGGGGAGGCCGGCAGTGAGACGAGCTATGGCGACCCGGTAGACGCCGCAGGCGACTGGACCGCGCAGGGAGCCGAGTGGATCCATCTCGTCGACCTCGACGCGGCGTTCGGTCGTGGCAATAACCATGATGTGATCCGTTCGGTGATCAAGCGGGTTGGTGGGGACGCCCTCATCGAGTTATCGGGCGGCATCCGCGATGACGCGAGCCTGGAGGCCGCCCTGGACACTGGCGCCACGCGCATCAATCTCGGAACGGCGGCGCTGGAAAACCCGGACTGGGCCGCCCGCGTGATTGCCAGGTTCGGTGAACTCATTGCGGTGGGCCTCGATGTGCGCGGCACGACCCTCGCGGCGCGGGGCTGGACAGAGGAGGGCGGAGACCTGTTCGAGGTTCTCGACCGCCTCGAGACGGCCGGTTGCGCGCGTTACGTTGTGACAGATGTCACCAAGGACGGCACTCTTCAGGGCCCGAACCTCGAGCTGCTGCGATCGGTCGCCGAGCGCACCGACCGACCGGTCGTGGCATCCGGTGGTATCTCGAATCTTGAGGACATCGCGGCGCTGCGCGCTCTCGTGCCGCTCGGTATCGAGGGGGCAATCGTAGGCAAAGCGCTGTATGCGAAGGCCTTCACTCTCACCGAGGCGCTCTCGGTCGCGTCCGACTGAGCGCGTCGAGAGCACCGTGTCCGATTCCGCTGGCGTGCCCTGGGAGGGGCGCCAGTTCGAGCACCATCCGGCCTCGGCCGACGATGGCTCGGCTCCCGCCGCCCTGATCCGTGCTCTCCACCTGTTCCGAGACGGGGAAGTCCTGTTCCGAGAGGGGGAAATCGGGGCGGCCGGAGTCGGGGAGGCCGAAGTCATCAATGCCATCCGGAACTCGCGACTGCTGATTCCGCTCGTGGCTCACCTTGGCGAATCGGGGATCGATGCACACCATCACACCGGAGACAAGAGTGCGGAGCTGTCGATCGTCACGGTGTCCGGCCCGGACGGTCGCAACGTCATGCCTGTCTTCAGCTCGGTCGACGCTATGCGGCGCTGGAAGCCGCTGGCGCGGCCGGTGCCGGCGAACGCCGTGCGGGTTGCTTTAGCCGCCGCGAGCGAGGGCACGGAGCTCGTGGTGCTCGACCCAACTTCGCCGACGGAGTTCGCCATCCGTCGCCCAGCGCTCTGGGCGATCGCACAATCCCAGGCTTGGATCCCGAGTTATCTTGACCTCGAAATTCTGGGCCAATTCCGTAATTCGGCCGCGTTCGAACCCACCGTGGAATCCGTGAGCCTCGAGCCAGGGGACCCGGATGCCCGTCTCGAAGGCCCCGAACTGGTCGTGCACCTCACCCTCACCCCCGGCCTCGCTGTGACCGAACTGAACGCCATGCTCGAGCGACTGCAGGCCCGGTGGACCGCGAGCGAGATCATCGCGACGCGGGTGGATTCGCTGAGGGTGCAACTGGGTACCGCAGGGGCCTGAGATTGCCTGAACTGGGGCAAGCCCCGGTCCGTTTTCGGCAGAGACCCTCCGGTAAGCTGTAATCCCGTGGTCGACAAACAAAACGCGGACGTAACCAAGCATATTTTTGTCACGGGTGGGGTCGTTTCGAGTCTCGGTAAGGGACTCACGGCAGCCAGTCTCGGCAACCTTCTCACGGCTCGGGGCCTCCGTGTCGTCATGCAAAAGCTCGATCCCTACCTCAACGTGGATCCGGGCACCATGAACCCCTTCCAACACGGTGAGGTCTTTGTCACCGATGACGGGGCGGAGACCGACCTCGACATCGGCCACTACGAGCGATTTCTCGACATCAATCTCAACCAGGCCGCAAACGTCACCACCGGCCAGATCTACTCGACCGTGATCGCGAAGGAGCGCCGAGGTGAGTATCTCGGCGACACGGTGCAGGTCATCCCGCATATCACCGACGAGATCAAGCGGCGGATGCGGCTGCAGGCGAGCGACAGCGAAAATTTGAGCTCTGGCAAGCCGGATGTGATCATCACCGAGGTCGGCGGCACCGTCGGCGACATCGAATCCCTGCCATTCCTCGAGGCCGCGCGGCAGGTGCGCCACGAACTCGGTCGAAACAATGTCTTCTTCGTGCACGTGTCTCTGGTGCCGTACTTGGGAGCCTCAGGTGAGCAGAAGACGAAACCGACCCAGCATTCGGTTGCGGCGCTGCGCTCGATCGGTATCCAGCCGGATGCCCTGGTGCTCCGCTCCGACCGTCCGGTCTCCGAGTCCAACAAGCGCAAGATCGCGCTGATGTGCGACGTGCACGAACAGGCCGTCGTCAACGCGATCGACGTGCCGTCGATCTACGACATCCCGACCATGCTGCACGACCAGGGACTCGATGCTTACATCATCAACCACTTCGGGCTCGAAGCCGACGACGTGGACTGGTCTGGTTGGCGAGATCTGCTTACGGCGGTGCACCAGCCCAAGCACGAGGTCACGATCGGACTCGTCGGCAAGTACATTGACCTGCCGGACGCCTATCTGTCTGTGACCGAAGCCCTGCGCGCCGGCGGTTTCGCCCAGCAGACGAAGGTGCTCATCCGCTGGATCCCGTCTGACGAGTGCGAGACGCCAGAGGGGGCCGCGCGGCTGCTGTCGGACGTCGACGGAATCTGCGTGCCTGGAGGATTCGGTGTGCGCGGAATCGAGGGCAAGCTCGGGGCGCTCAAGTTCGCGCGCGAGAACGGCATCCCGGCGCTCGGACTCTGCCTCGGATTGCAGTGCATGGTCATCGAGTACGCCCGCAACGTTGTCGGTCTCACCGGGGCATCCTCGTCGGAATTCGACCCGGAGACCGAATTCCCCGTGATCGCGACCATGGCCGAACAGGTGGACATCATCGCGGGGGGTGACCTCGGGGGCACCATGCGCCTCGGTCTCTACCCGGCAGACCTCGCCGCCGGCTCGATCGTCGCGCATGTCTATGACTCCGGCCGCGTCGAAGAGCGTCATCGTCACCGATATGAGGTCAACAATGCCTTTCGCGGGCAGATCGCTGCGGCGGGACTCGACTTCTCCGGTGTCTCCCCGGACGGACACCTGGTCGAATTCGTGGAACTCCCGAGAGACGTGCACCCGTACTACGTGGGAACGCAGGCGCACCCGGAGCTGCGATCGCGGCCCAACCGCGCACATCCGCTCTTCCAGGGACTCGTCGGTGCGGCGCTCGAGCGCCAGGAGGCGACGCGGCTGTTTACGGTGCAGGACGCGTGAGCGCCCCAGAGCGGCAGACAAGCGCAGAGCGGCAGACAAACGCAGAGCGGCAGACAAACGCCGACCCAATACTTGCCGACGAGGTATCGCCGGTTACCCTGAGGTCCAGCGAGATCGTCTACGGCGGAATCGTGTGGGACATCCGTCGTGACGTCTTCGAATACGGCGATGCGAAGCCGGTCGAGACGATCACCCGGGAATACGTCGACCACACCGGTGCGGTTGCGGTTCTCGCTCTTGATGAGCAGGATCGGGTGCTGCTGATCCGCCAGTATCGGCACGCCATCGGCACGCGAGAGTGGGAGATTCCGGCCGGGCTGCTCGACATCGATGGGGAAGCGCCGGAGCTCGGGGCACAGCGTGAACTCGCCGAAGAGGCGGATGTCGTGGCCAGCGAGTGGAATCTGCTGAGCGACTTCTATTCGACTCCCGGCGGCAGCAATGAGGCAATTCGCGTCTACCTGGCTCGCGGATTGACCGCCTCGAGCGAAACCTTCGAGCGAACCGACGAGGAGTCAGAGATCGAGAAGCGCTGGGTGCCGCTCGACGAGGTCGTCGCCGCGGTGCTCGCTCGCACGATAGGCAATTCGATCCTTTCCATTGCCGTGCTGACGGCCCAGGTCTCGCGAGCCGGGGGCTGGGCGAGTCTTGGACCGGCCGACGCACCCTGGCCGCGCCATCCGAAACTCCGCGGCCGTGACTGACAGCTCTTCACTTGAGGGGGCCGTCGACCGGTATCTCCGGCATGTCTCGATCGAGCGCGGGCTGTCGGCGAACACGGTGGCGGCCTATCGGCGTGACCTCGCGGCCTACCGGCGGCTGCTCGAGACCCGGCAGGTCACGACCCCGGAGGGCATTTCCCTCGCCGACGTCTCGGCCTTTGCGCAACACCTGCGCATCCGAAGTGAGAAGCCGCTCACGGCATCCTCGATGGCTCGGATGTTGTCCAGTGTGCGTAGCCTGCACCGCTTCCTGCTCGATGAGGGGATGGTCGATGTGGATGTCGCGGCCGACGTGACTCCGCCGAAGCTCGCGAGTCGGCTGCCGAAGGCCATCACGATCGAGCAGATGGCAGCAGTGCTGGACGCGGCGGCGGGCGACGATCTGCAGTCCCTTCGCGACCACGCCCTGCTGGAGTTGCTGTACGCCACCGGTGCTCGTATCTCCGAAGCCGTCGACCTCAATGTGGACGATGTGATCGGCACCGAGGGGGCGGCTGTGGATGTCGTGCGGCTGTTCGGCAAGGGAGGCAAGCAGCGGATCGTGCCGCTCGGCTCCTATGCGCAGGCCGCCATCGACAGCTACCTGGTGCGGGCGCGGCCGATGCTCTCCACCCGCGGCAGGGCGACCCCCGCACTATTCCTCGGCATCCGCGGCCAGCGTGTCTCTCGGCAGAACGCGTGGCTCATCATCCGCGCCCGGGCAGAGCAGGCGAAGCTCGGTTTCGAGATTTCGCCGCACACCTTCCGGCACTCGTTCGCCACGCACCTGCTCGCGGGCGGCGCGGACGTGCGCGTGGTGCAGGAACTGCTCGGTCACTCATCCGTCGCAACCACGCAGATCTATACGCTCGTGACCGCAGATACCCTCCGGGATATGTACACGACCGCCCATCCGCGCGCTCGCTGAGTACCGCCCCGCCGCTGGCACTTCTTCGAAAACGCAGGAGATTCGCCACGAAAAGGGGGTTCTGCCGCCGAAGGACCACTTCGGTGGCGAATCTCCTGCGTTTTGGGGTGAGGGAGGCGGGTCGAATCGGCCGCAATGACGCGCATCGGTAGAATCGTCACCAGTCGGCAGCGGCCGGTGACCAAGGGTGAGGAATGTCGGGATGACAGCGAAGCGGGACAAATCGGCTGAGGCGCTCCCCGGTTTCGAACGTGTCGTCAACGGCCCGACCGGCCGCCCCATCAGCGTCTTTGCCGAGCCGAAACCACTGGCGAAGCCCGGTCCCGCCCGCATCATCGCTCTCTGCAATCAAAAGGGTGGCGTCGGTAAGACCACGACCGCGATCAGCCTCGGCGCATCGCTTGCCGGATACGGTCGCCGCGTTCTCGCCGTCGACTTCGATCCGCAAGGAGCGCTGTCCGCTGGTCTCGGCGTACCGAGTCACGAGGGGTCGAATATCTACGACCTCATGCTCGGAACCGTGAAGGACGCCCATGAGACGATCCGCACGACTTCGACGCCCGGTCTCGACGTGATCCCAGCCAACATCGACCTCTCTGCGGCGGAGGTGCACCTCGTGAATGAGGTGGCTCGCGAGCAGATCCTCGCGCGGGTGCTCCGCCAGGTGAGCGGCGAGTACGACGTGATCCTCATCGACTGCCAGCCCTCCCTCGGCCTGCTCACCGTCAACGCGCTCACCGCCGCCCACGGGGTACTGATCCCGCTCGAATGCGAGTTCTTCGCCCTTCGCGGAGTCGCGCTGCTCGTGGAGACCATCGAGAAGGTCAAGGATCGCCTCAACCCCGCCCTTCAGCTCGACGGCATCCTTGCCACCATGTACGACTCGCGCACGCTGCATTCCCGCGAAGTGCTCGAGCGAGTGGTCGAGACCTTCGGCGACCGCGTCTTCGAGACCGTCATCGGCCGCACCGTGAAGTTCCCGGATGCGAGCGTCTCAGGCACCCCGATCACCCAGTTCGCTCCCGACCACCAGGCCGCTGTTGCCTACCGCCAGTTGGCCAGAGAGTTGATCGCCCGTGGCGCGGTCGCCTGAGGGAACACGGTCGCCCGCTAAGGTGCTCGCTCCAGCGGAGAACCCGGAGGCTACCGGCTTCTCGGTGAGTCTCAGCAACTTCAGCGGTCCCTTCGACCTCTTGCTCTCGCTCATTGGCAAGCACGAGCTAGACATCACCGAGATCTCACTCAGTATCGTCACGGGTGAGTTCATCGCCTACCTCAAGCAACTCGACACGAACACGGAACTCGACCAGGCGACGGAGTTCCTCGTCGTTGCCGCGACACTCCTCGACCTCAAAGTGGCCGGCCTCCTGCCCCAGGGTGAGCTGGTGGATGCCGAGGACGTGGCGCTGCTCGAAGCGCGTGACCTCCTGTTCGCGCGTCTGCTGCAATACCGGGCCTTCAAGGAAGTGACAGCCTGGTTCTCTGCCCGGTTCGACGCGGAGTCCACACGTCATGTGCGCGCTGTGCGTCTCGAGGAGAAGTTTCGCACGCAGACTCCCGAGCTCGTCTGGACGGTCAGCCTCGAGGACTTCGCGGCCCTGGCTGCACTGGCATTCGCCCCGCGCGAGGTGCCGACCGTTGGCCTCGACCACCTGCACGCGCCGCTGGTCAGCATCCGGGAGCAGGCGGCGCATGTCGTTGCGCTCCTGCGCCGGGGCGAGCCGATGACGTTTCGCCAGCTCATCGCCGGCGTCGAGCAGAAGGGCGTCATCGTGGCACGCTTTCTCGCCATCCTTGAGCTCTATCGCGGGGCATCCCTCGCCTTTGAACAGCTCGAACCACTCGGCGAGCTCACCGTGCGCTGGACTGCCGAACACTGGTCGGAAGAAGACCTCGCGACCCTGGGATCAGACTATGGAAATTGACATGTTGGACACGACTCCCGAGAGTGTGAAGACTGCGCTGGATGTCGAGCGCAGTCTCGAAGCGATCCTGATGATCGCAGACGAGCCGCAGACCCTCATCTCGCTCGCCACGGCGCTGAGCGTTCCCGTCGCTGCGGTGCGGCAGTCGATCGAGCGGCTTGTCGCCGACTTCGACGGCCAGGGTATCGGCGCTGGCGGTGGCATCCGTCGCGGCTTCGAGCTGCGCGAGGTGGGCGGCGGATGGCGCATGTACGTGCGCGGTGAATATGACGACGTCGTACGCGACTTCGTGCTCACCCAGAATCCGACACGACTCTCGCAGGCGGCGCTCGAGACGCTCGCGGTAATTGCGTACAAGCAGCCGATCAGTCGAGGTGCCATTGCGTCGATCCGGGCGGTGAACGTGGATTCGGTGGTGCGCACGCTTCTCGGCCGTGGCCTCATCAGCGAAGCGTTCACCGAGAGCGAGACCGGCGCCATCCACTACGCCACGACCGACCTGACCCTCGCCCAATTGGGAATCAACTCGATCGACGAACTTCCGGCGATCTCGCCGCTGCTCTCCGACGGATCGGAGGGCTTCGCCGATGTCCTCTGATAATTCCCTTGGATCCGTATCGGCGCCAACACCTGCCTCCGACGACGGCGTGCGCCTGCAGAAGCTCATGGCCGCCGCCGGCGTGGCGTCGCGTCGTGTCTCGGAGAACATGATCGAAGCCGGGCGCGTCGAGGTGAACGGCGAGGTCGTCACGGAGCTCGGCCGTCGCGTGCTCCCGGCTGATCTCGTCTCGGTCGACGGCGTCGCCATCCAGCTCGACACCTCGCGCCGTTACCTCATGCTCAATAAGCCCGTCGGAATCGTCTCTTCGCTTCAGGACGATCGGGGGCGCCCCGACCTCCAGCGCTTCGTCTCCCGTTTCGACGAGCGGCTCTTCAACGTGGGCCGCCTCGATGCGCAGACTTCCGGCCTGCTTATCCTCACTAACGATGGCGAGCTTGCCCACGTGCTCGCGCACCCATCGTTCGGGGTGATGAAGACTTATATCGCCAAGGTTGAGGGCCGGGTGTCTCCCCAGACGGTCGCCCGACTCACCAGCGGCATCGACCTCGAAGACGGTCCGATCGCGGCCGACAAGGCGCGCATCGTCGGCCAGGCCGGTGCTCGCGAGACGATCGTGGAGATCACGCTGCACTCCGGACGCAACCGCATCGTGCGGCGGATGCTCGAGGAGGTGGGTCATCCGGTGATCGACCTTGTGCGGCGCCAGTTCGGCCCGCTGCACCTCGGATCGCTCGCGGCCGGTGACATCCGCGACCTCACCAAGGCCGAGCTCGGCGCGCTGCTGACGATCTCGCGGGACGCGACATCCGCTCCCGACGAGGGCGACTTGGAAGGAACGGGCGACTGATGGCCGTGCGCGCTATCCGCGGGGCCATCCAGCTCGACCGCGACGACCGGGTGGAGGTGATGCATTCCACCGCCGAGCTGCTGTCGAAGACGCTCCACGCCAACGAGATCGATACCGACGCGCTCATCTCGGTGATGTTCACCGCGACGCCGGATATCACGAGCGAGTTCCCCGCCCTTGCAGCCCGCGAACTCGGTCTCGGCGACGTGCCACTGATGTGCGCGGTGGAGATGGCTGTCGCGGGGTCGATGCCGCGCGTCATCCGCCTGATGGCCCTCGTCGAGACCGATACGCCGCGCAAATACATCGTCCACACCTACCTGCGGGGCGCGATCGCGCTTCGACTCGACCTCGCCCAATAGAAGCTACGGACCCCCGAAGATGAATGGAAGCCGCATGATCGGCCAGGTACGCGTGGTCGGCACTGGCCTGCTCGGTGCGAGCGTCGGCCTCGGCCTTCGCGCCCTCGGAGTGGAGGTGATCGTGCACGACTCCTCGCCAGCGAACCTCAGCCTCGCGATCGACTACGGAGCCGGTCGAGCCGCTCGCGATACCGACAATCCGCGCCTCGTCGTGGTGGCCGTGCCACCGGATGTGACGGCGCGGGTGATCGCCGATGAACTTGCGGCCTTCCCGGATGCCCTGGTGACGGATGTCTCGAGCGTCAAGGTGGCTGTGCTGGCAGGGGTGCGCGCCGCGGGTGCCGACGTGGACCGCTATGTCGGCTCGCATCCGCTCGCCGGTCGCGAACGCGGCGGACCGATCTCGGCCCGTGGCGACCTTTTTCTCGGGCGACCCTGGGTGATCACGCCGCAGGACGGAATGCCGGCGGCGCAGGTCGGAGTCATCGAAGACCTCGTGCTCGACCTCGGCGCGGTTCCGGTGATCATGACAGCCGAGCAGCACGACACCAGCGTCGCTCTGGTCTCCCACGTGCCGCAGGTGATCGCCTCGCTGTTGGCCCGGCGACTCATCGGAGGCACCGAATCAGCACTGTCCCTCTCCGGGCAGGGATTGCGTGACACCACCCGGATCGCCTCGAGCGATGCCGAACTGTGGGTGCAGATCCTCGGGGCGAATGCCGCTGCGGTCACTGCTGTGCTGCGCGAGTACCGCGCCGACCTCGACCGGGCCATCGATACTCTCGGCGCACCCGAACTGCCCGGAGCACGGCGTACCCTCGCCGAGTTGCTCGCCGGCGGCACTACCGGAGTGTCCCGCATCCCGGGCAAGCACGGCCAGGATCGACGCTTCCACCAGATCATCGTGATGGTCGACGACAGGCCGGGGGAGTTGGCACGCCTGCTCACCGAGATCGGACACATCGGGGTGAATATGGAAGACCTGAGGCTCGAGCACTCGCCGGGGCAACAGATCGGACTCGCTGAGATCTCCGTGGTTCCCGAGGCGGAGGCCGGTCTCGTTGCCGACCTCGAGGCGCGAGGCTGGCGCATCGCGCAGGTCGGCGCATGAAGAGCACACCCGACAGGAGTGGCCGCGTGGTCGTGGCCATCGACGGTCCGGCCGGAAGCGGCAAGTCGAGCGTGAGCCGGGCATCCGCTCGCGCGCTCGGCTTCGACTACCAGGACAGCGGCGCAGCCTATCGGGCGCTCGCCTGGTTCGCGCTCGAAAACGGCGTGGACACCGCGGATGCCGACGCCGTGATCGCCGCGCTCCCCGCCTTCGACTACGAGATCGGCATCGATCCCGACGACTACTTCGTGCGGGTCGGCGGAGTGGATGTCACGGCGTCGATCCGTGACCCCCGCATCTCCGCCGTCGTGAGCCAGGTCGCACGGATTCCGGTGGTGCGCGCCTACCTCGTCGACCTGTTTCGCGAAGTCATCGACCGCAGCGAACGACCGGGCATCATCACCGAGGGGCGGGACATCACGACCGTGGTCTGCCCGGACGCCGACGCCCGGATGCTGCTCACGGCATCCGAAGAAGCTAGAATGGCGAGGCGTTCCGCTGAGTTACCGTCGGAGTCGGCTGCGGCCGTCGCCGAAAAGCTCAGTTCTCGAGATGCCCAGGACTCTCGGGTTGTCGACTTCATGAACGCCGCCGAGGGTGTGACCACCCTCGATTCAACAGATCTCGACTTCGACCAGACCGTGCAGGCGGTCATAGCTTTCGTCGGTCGAGAAGGCCAGTAGCGGCCTTCTCGAGACCACAGACCAGGAAACCCCCATGCCAGACAACAACGACCAAGAACACGACGAATACGGCGATCTCGATCCCAAGCTGAGCGAGAAGCTCGCCGTGCTCGACGAGTCCGATGCGCTCATGCGGGCCAACGCCCTGCGCGCGGGCCTCGACGACTACGACCTCGACGAGGAAGACCGCGACATCCTCGACTCCGCGTCGGATGATCCGGATGCCGTCACCTATCTGCCGGCCCTTCCCGTTCTCGCGATCGTCGGGCGCCCCAACGTGGGCAAGTCGGCGCTGGTCAACCGCATCCTCGGCCGTCGCGAAGCCGTCGTCCAGGACACCCCTGGCGTCACCCGCGACCGGGTCACCTACAAGGGCGAGTGGGCCGGACGCCGGTTCACTCTCGTCGACACTGGCGGCTGGGAGCCGGATGCCAAGGGCATCAACGCCTCCGTCGCAGCCCAGGCCGAGATCGCGATCGACCTTGCTGACGCCGTGCTCTTCGTCGTCGACGCTAACGTGGGCGCCACCAGCACCGACGAGCACGTCGTTCGCATGTTGCGCTCCACCAACAAGCCCGTGATCCTCGCTGCCAACAAGGTGGATGACGCGCGCCAGGAGCCGGAAGCCGCGGGCCTCTGGAGCCTCGGCCTCGGCGAACCGTGGCCGGTCTCCGCGCTCCACGGTCGCGGCGTCGCCGACCTGCTCGACCACGTGCTCACCATCCTTCCCGAGGTCTCGACCGTTGCGAAGGAAGAGGTGGGAGGACCGCGTCGCGTCGCCATCCTCGGTCGGCCGAACGTCGGCAAGTCCAGCCTGCTCAACAAGGCCGTCGGCGAAGAGCGGGTCGTCGTGAACGAGCTTGCCGGAACCACCCGCGACCCGGTCGACGAGCAGGTCGAACTCGGTGGCAAGGTGTGGCGCTTCGTCGACACCGCGGGCATCCGCCGTCGCATGAATCTTGCCCAGGGTGCCGACTTCTACGCCTCTCTCCGCACCAGTGCCGCTCTCGAGAAGGCCGAGGTCGCCGTCGTCGTGCTCGATGTGAGCGACGTGATCAGCGAGCAGGACGTGCGCATCATCGACCTCGTGCTCGAGTCTGGTCGTGCCCTCGTGCTCGCCTTCAACAAGTGGGACCTGATGGATGACGACCGCCGTCGTTACCTCGAGCGAGAGATTGAGCAGGACCTCGCCCACGTGGCGTGGGCTCCGCGGGTCAACATCTCCGCCAAGACCGGTCGACACCTCGAGAAGCTTGTTCCGGCGCTAGAACTCGCGCTCGCGTCGTGGGACACCCGCATTCCCACCGGTAAGTTCAACGCGCTCGTCGCCGAGCTCGCGTCCGAGCATCCGCACCCGGTGCGCGGCGGCAAGCAGCCGCGGATCCTGTTCGGCACCCAGGCTGCGACCCGTCCGCCGACGTTCGTGCTGTTCACGACGGGATTCCTCGACCCGGGCTACCGTCGTTTCATCACCCGTCGGCTGCGCGAGATCTTCGGCTTCGAGGGCAGCCCGATCAACGTGAACATGCGCGTGCGCGAGCGCCGGAAGCGTACCTGAGTTTTCGCCGGTGGTGCCGGTTGGGGCTCACCGGTAGTGCACACTTGAAGGATGTCTGACCGCCCCCCACCCCTGCCGCCGGGCTACATTCGCGACCCGGGGGACGCCTGGGTCTACGGCCCGGACGGTGCGAAGTTCTGGGGAGTCTTTGGTGCGGCCGGTCTCCTCGTCTGGCACCGTTCGCTCGGCGTGCTGCTGCAGCACCGGGTGGCCTGGAGCCATTTCGGGGGAACCTGGGGGCTGCCGGGCGGCGCGCGCAAACAGGGGGAGAGCGCCGTCGACGGTGCGCTGCGCGAGGCGGCGGAAGAGGCGATGGTTCCGGCGCAGTTGCTTCGCGTCATCCACACCTCTGTGTTCGATCTCGGGTATTGGTCGTACACGACCGTGGTGACCGAGGCACTCGAAATGTTCGAACCGGTGATTGCGGATGCCGAGAGCACCGAGCTTCGGTGGGTGCCGGTCGCCGAGGTGGAGGCTCTGCCCCTCCACCCCGGTTTTGGTGACGCCTGGAACGACCTGCGAAAGCACCTCGCCGACTGAGTCTGCGCGGTCGGCGATGGGCGTTGTCTCCCGCGCCGGCGCTACCCTTTCCTCGTCAGTGTGCCCGGTAGAACTCCGGCGCCGGCAGGCCGGCCCGTTCGCGTACCCCGCGGGAGAACCGTTCGAGTGAGGAAAGGGCGGCCACCACTTCGCCGGGCGAGACCTCGAACGGCATGTTGTGGATGGTCTCGCCCTCAACGGTCGCCGCAATCGCGACCGCCATCAGGTCGTCGTCGTCATCGACCGACAGCCCGATCTCGGTGAGTGTCGTTGGCAGGCCAACCCTCGTGGTGAACTCCACGAAATCACGGATTTCCGCGGTCGGGGCACCCTCGAGAATGAGCTGGGTGAGCGATCCGATGTTCACCTTCTGGCCGTGAGCCAGTCCGTGCGTCTGGGGCGCAGCCGTGAGTCCGTTGTGGATGGCATGTGCCGCCGCAAGGCCACCGGATTCGAATCCGAGCCCGGAAAGCAGGGTGTTTGCCTCGATCACCTTTTCGACCGCGGGAGTGAGCAGGTGATCCCGCACCGCGTCGAGGGCCGGGAGGGCGTTTTCCCAGAGCACGTCCCAACTGAGGCGGGCGAGTGCCGTGCCGGCGAGAGTGGGAAGGCCACCGGCCATTGTGGGCGAGAACGACTGGGCGGTCGCGCGCGCCTCGAGCCAGGTGGCGAGAGCGTCGCCAACCCCGGCGGCGAGAAACGCGGCCGGAGCGTTGGCAATTAGCTGCGAGTCGACCAGCACCAGATCCGGATTGCGCGGAAAGAACCGGTATTCCTCGAAGACGCCCTCCTCGGTGTAGATCACGGCGAGCGCTGAGGTGGGTGCGTCGGTGGAGGCGACCGATGGAACAGTGGCCCAGCGGATGCCGGAGAGGAATCCCGCGGCCTTCACCGCGTCGATCGTGCTTCCGCCACCGATTGCGACGACGACATCCGCCTGCGCATCGGCGATGACAGCGACCAATCGGTCGACTTCTTTCGCGGAGGGCATCCCGTTGAACTTCTCCCGTCGAAGGGGGAGCCCGGCGGCATTGAGTGAAGTTTCGACATCATGACTGACGAAGCCCCACACAACATCGTCGCTGACGATCAGCGGGGTGCGACCGATCGTGGCGAGGAATTCCCCCACCCGACGGATGGCTCCCGGCCCCTGAACATAGCGGCCGGGACTGATAATGGTGCGAATGGGCGCTGACATAGTGTCTCCTGACGACGGTGTCTCGACGAGTGGTGTGGGGGTAACGCTAAAACCCCGTCATCGTGCAGGCATCATGCCATCTCACAGTGCGAGAACCGCACTCCGTGAGACAGCCGAGAACGCGCGGCTCTGTGTTGTCCTGCGCTGAGATGTCAGGAAAGAATAGGCGAATGCGAACCACTGCCGATTCGTCCGATGAGCTCTCTCAACCCGACACCCCTGGCCGTGGCCCGCGCGAGTCCGGGGTGGCCACGGTCGAGAAAACTCTTGCCATCCTCGAAATCGTCGCGGAGCGCTCCGGTGCCTCGGCCCGCGAGGTATCTGATGCCCTCGGCTATCCGCTGCCCACCGTCTATCGGTTGATGCAGGCGCTGGTGAACAGCGACTACCTCGTGCATTTGAAGGGGCAGCATCGCTTCGAGCTCGGCTACAAGCTCGACCGGCTCGGGGTGTCACTGCATCGCCAAATTGGCATCCCCTCCTTGGTGCGAGCCGAGATTTCCCGGCTGCACAGCCTCGCAAAGACCGCGGCATATTTCGCCGTGTACCGGGGAGCGGATGTCGTGGTCGCCTTTGTTGTGGACTCGCCAGAATATCCGCGGCTCACCCCTCTCACGTTCGGATTCCATGAGGCAGCCCACGCCACCGCCTTCGGCAAGATAATGCTGGCGGGAATGAGCAGTGACCAGCGCAACCAGTACCTGGCCGTGCATGGGATGGCGCCCCTCACTGCGACAACCGCCACCGATCGCGTGGTGCTTGACAGTGAACTTGAGCAGGTTGCCAACTCCGGGGTGGCCTGGGAGCTCGAGGAGTTCGTGCCAGGGCAGACCTGCGCCGCGGTGGGGGTGCGGAATGCCTCTGGAATGATCGTCGGTTCCGTGGCGATCAGCGCGCCGACTGCAGCGCTCACCCCAGCACGAAGGCGCAACATCGAGCATCTCCTGCGTGACGCGGCGAACCAGGTCAGTCGTTATTATCGCTCCGGCGAGACGCGACGGGCGGGCACCGCTACCCTGTAGCGGTGCCCGCCCGTCGCCCGATGGTTACTGTCGTCAGCTCGCTTCGTACCAGGGGGTGATGACGGCGCGGGCGAGGGTGTGACCGCTCAGATTGAACGTCAGGAAGGCCGGCGTCGAATCGTGTTCGATGCCGAGCGACTCCACATCCACCGCGTGCACGGCGATGTAGTAGTTGTGCCTGCCATGACCGGCGGGCGGGGCCGCACCGAGGTAGCGTGCGATACCGGCGTCGTTGCGAAGGTGCCACGCGCCGGCAGGAAGTGACGCGTCACTCTCTCCGGCACCGCTTTCGAGCGAGGTCACTGACGCGGGGATGTCGGCGACCGCCCAGTGCCAGAAACCACTCGCGGTGGGTGCCGAGGGGTCGTACACGGTCACCACGAAGCTCTTCGTCTCGGCGGGGAATCCGCTCCAGCTCAGTTGCGGTGAGGTGTCGCTCCCTCCGGCTCCGAAGATCCCGCTGCGGTGTGGTGTGGCGAATTCCTTACCGTCTTCGGCGTCCGAACTGGTCACGGTGAACGAGGGAACATCGGCGATCGCGTCGTACGGTGATTCGGTTTTGGTGTCTGACATAGGGTGGCTCCTTGTTAGTGGGACGTGACTTGTGGCGTGCTGCAAAATGGCGATCCGGCTCAGATGCCGCCGGTCTTCAACTGGTCGGCGATGTACTCGGCCTGGCGGATGGCGAGGGCGACGATCGTGAGAGTCGGGTTGGCCGCGGCCCCGGTGGTGAACACCGATCCGTCGCTCACGAAGAGGTTCGGCACATCGTGTGCGCGCCCCCATTTGTCGACGACTCCGTCTTCTGGCTTTTCGCTCATGCGGCTCGTGCCCATGTTGTGCGTCGACGGGTAGGGCGGAGCGCGGTGCGATCCGATCGACCCCACGGCTTCGTAGAGCAGTTCGGCCTGGCGGTATCCGTGCTCCCTCATGGCGATGTCGTTCGGATGATCGTCGAAGTGCACGTTCGGAACGGGCAGACCGTGGCGGTCGGTGACTGCCGAGTTGAGCGTGATCCGGTTGGTCTCCTGTGGCAGGTCTTCGCCGATCACCCAGAGCCCCGCTGTGTTGGCGTAGCTGTCGAGGATTTTCGTGAAGTCCCGACCCCACGCGCCCGGGTCAGCGAAACTGGCGAGGAAGGCGGGCCCGAGCGAGATCGTCTCGAGGTAGTACCCTCCGGCGAAACCGCGGTCGGGATCGTGCCGCGACTCGTCGGCAATCACTCCCGCCATGGTCTCGCCCCGGTACATCCGCACCGGCTCCTCGAACCGCGCGTAGACCGAGCCGGTGGTGTGGCGCATGTAGTTGCGGCCCACCTGACCGGAGGAGTTGGCGAGGCCATCGGGGAACATCGGGCTTGCGCTCATGAGCAGCAGGCGCGGTGTTTCGATCGAGTTGCCGGCCACCGCCACCATTGAGGCGGCCTGGCGCTGCAGATTGCCTTCCGCATCGAGGTAGAGCACCGCGTCGACGCGCCCCTTGGCATCGTGGGTGATCTGCACGACATGACTCTCCGGGCGCAGGTCGAGCAATCCGGTCGCCAGCGCCCGAGGCAGCTCGCGCACCAGGGTCGACCACTTTGAACCGTGCTTGTCTCCCTGAAAGTTGAAGCCGTCCTGGATGGATGCCGGTCGGCCGTCGTATTCTTCCGCGTTCGTCGCGTACGGCCCGGTGGAATAGTGCCGATAGCCCACCCGCTCCGCGCCGTTGGCGAACACCTTGTAGTTGTTGTTCGCGGGCAGCGGCTTGCGACCGTGCACGTGGGTGGATCCCATCGCGATCTCGGCCTTGTCGTAATAGGGCTCCATCTCGGCGAGGGTGATCGGCCAGTCGAGTAGGTTCGCCCCGGCGATGCGACCGTAGGTCGACCGGGTGGCGAACTCATGGGCCTTGAAGCGCGGCGTCGCGCCGGACCAGTGGGTTGTGGTGCCTCCGACGGCCTTCACGATCCACGAGGGAAGGTTGGGGAAGTCGCGCGCGATGCGCCACGAACCGGAGGTGGTGCGTGGGTCGAGCCACGCCATCTGGTTGAACGCCTCCCACTCGTTGTTGACGTAGTCCTCGTTGCGCAGGTATGGACCGGCTTCAAGCAGCACCACCGGGATGCCACGCTTGGTGAGCTCGTAGGCGAGCGTTCCACCGCCTGCTCCCGATCCGACGATGACGATCGCCTCGTCGGTCTGCTCGAGGGCGCTCATTTGCTGACCTCGGCGTGCTCGGCAGACGTGGCACCCGGCTGGGTGTTGGTGTCGATGGTTGCCGCCGCACGGCTCTCACTCGATCCGTGGGTTCCCGAGTGGCCGTTGGTCGGGCGCAGGGGAAAGCTGGGAGCGATCTCCACGATCGGGGCACCTTCGTAGGTCTCTATCCGGGGTTCGGGCAGCCAGTGCAGGTCGTCGAAACCGCGGTTGACGTAGCCCCCCTTCTCGTACGACGAGCCCTCGTAGCCCACCGCAGTCCAGACGTCTTCGTTGTCGTAGAGGTTCAGCACGGTGGTGCGGCGGATGAACCCGAAGAATTCGGTCGATTCGATGCGTCGGAGCACACTGGTTGCGGCATCCTCATCCAGGTCGCGAAAGTCGCCACCGGCGAGGTGTGCGAGCGTGAGCAGGCCCTGGGTGAGAGAGACGCGGAACCAGGTGGATTCCTCGGCCGCCTTCATGATCGTGTCTGCGGTGCGTTCGTATGGCCCGTCGGGAAACGAATCGTGCGGGAAGGCGACACGCAGCACGCGGATGAGCACGCTGCGCGCGTCATCCGTCAGTGACGTCTCGTTGAGCTGGGGATATTTGGCCGGAAAGACCATCGTTGGTGCTCCTTATCCTGTTTGCGAGAGGTGGTTCGTTGGATGGTGTTGGGGTGTCAGGGTCTAGGGGTGTCAGGGAACGAGGATGCCGCGGCCGATGAGGCGCCCGGCCTCGAGATCGGCGATGGCATCGTTCACCGCGTCGAGGGGGTAGACGGCGGTGTGCAGTTTCACGCGGCCGTCGGCGGTGAGAGCCATGAGCTCGACCAGGTCGTTATAGGTGCCGACAAGGTTGCCGATCACGTTGATCTCGCGCGAGATGATCTCAATCGTGGGCAGCCGCACTTCGCCGCCATACCCGATCACGTAATGCGAGCCCCGATTGCGCATGAGCTTCGGAGCGAGCAGTTCCGCACCGCGCTCGCCGACGAAGTCGAACACGATGTGGGCGCCACCGCCGGTGATGTCCTGCACCTGCTTCTCGACCTCGTCGTCGCTGGTCGAGAGCACCACGTGGTGGGCGCCGAGTTCGCGGGCGAGTTCGAGCGCCTTCTCGCTGCGATCGATCACCGTGATCTCAGTGCTGGTGATCGCCGCGAGGGCCTGGATGCCGATGTGGCCGAGCCCGCCGGCGCCGATCACGACCGCGTGCGTTCCGGGAAACAGCTGGTCGGCGGCCTTCCGCACCGCGTGATAAGCGGTGAGTCCGGCATCGGCCAGCGCCGCGACATCCTTCGGCTGAAGGCCGGCATCGAGTCGCACCACCGCCCGGGCGTTGGTGAGCAGCTGGTCGGCCATGCCGCCGTTGACGTTGATGCCGGGGAAGGTCGCGTTCTCGCAGTGCGAATCCTGGCCGATGCGGCACGCCGGGCAGAGCCCGCAGCTGGTGAGCGGATGCATGATCACGGTGTCGCCCACGGCCACATTGCTCACGGCCGAGCCGATTTCCCGCACCCAGCCCGCGTTCTCGTGACCGAGGATATAGGGGAGGCTCGGGTGCTGGATCGGATCCCACTGGCCCTCGATGATGTGCAGGTCGGTGCGGCAGAGCCCGGCGGCGCCCACATCGACGATCACGTCCCACGGGCCGACAATCTTCGGCTCGGCCACCTCATCGACCGTCGGGGCCTCGGTGTAGCGATGCAGCTGAACAGCCTTCACGTGTTTCCTCCTCGTCGAGGTCGTGGCCAGTTATCGGCACACGGCGTAGTTGAACAATGCGCCTCCCGCGCCGAAGGCTCCACCTCCTTTACCGCATGGTGAGATTCGGCCCGGTGCGGTGAGCTCCGCCCTGGCCTGCCTGCTGAATAAACTGGGCAAATGGCTTCTCTGATCGCCGCGTGTGTTGTCAGTGCTCTGCGCCCCGATGCCGGAACGGTCGGCATCACCGCCATCGATAAGCGCCCGGCCACCGGTGCAGTGAAGCTCGGTCGGCTTGGCCTCTATGCCGACGTGCAGGCCGATCGCAAGAACCATGGCGGCGCTGACAAAGCGGTCTACGCGTATGCCCAGGAGGATGCCGACTTCTGGTCCGCCGAACTCGGTCGTGACCTGCCCCCCGGTTGGTTCGGCGAGAACCTGCGGGTCTCCGGCCTCGATGTGACGAATGCCCGTGTCGGCGAACGCTGGAAGATCGGTGCCACGGTCGAGATTGAGGTGACGATGCCGCGGTCGCCCTGCGCAACCTTCGCCCGCTGGGTGGGGGGAGCGGATCAGCGTGGCTGGGTCAAACGCTTCGGCGCCGAGGGTCGCCTTGGCGCGTACCTCCGTGTCATCCGCACCGGTCCCGTCTGCGCGGGGGACAAAATCGAACTGCTCTCTGCGCCAGCCGATGCGCCGACCATCCTCGAGGTGTTCCGGGGCTGAGTCGTGGTGTGGTCGTCGTCGCTTGAGCTTGTGTCCATCGTCTCTGCGGTTCGCGATAAGCTACCGGAGGTTCGAAACGCGTCAGCGGGTCGGTCAAGTCACGGGCTGTGGCGCAGCTTGGTAGCGCACTTGACTGGGGGTCAAGGGGTCGCAGGTTCAAATCCTGTCAGCCCGACAAAAGGGTCGTCCCATAAACCGTCCCAAGAACTAAAGACGAAATCCCTTGTGATGAAGATCGCGAGGGATTTTGTGGTTTCTGGGGTTGAAAGACCGCCGTGATTCGTACCGATGAGCGTCGCGGTGGCTGCAAAGTCGTTAATCGACGAAAGGGATTGCCCCAAGTTCAGTTGGCTCAGACGCAAGCTGAATCGGGTACTTGTCAATCCGCAGCATAAGGGTGGGCCGTTCAAACTTTCTCTATTTCCGTCGGGGTGAGAAATTGGTCGGGTGAAAGATCGGGAACCGCCGTCAGCGGCTGAAAACTCGCGACAATCAAGTCGAGGAATTGCTGCCTGCTAGGTTGGCGGGATGGTCGACAAGTCAGTTCGCGATGAGATCGCGGCATTCGTTGCCGAGCGGGACTGGGCGCAGTTTCACAGCCCCGAGAACTTGGCGAAGAGCATCGCGATTGAAGCGGGCGAGTTGCTCGAGTGCTTCCAATGGAATGCCGATGCGAACAATGATCGAGTGCGCGAGGAACTAGCCGACGTCCTCACCTACTGCTTACTGCTCGCCGAGCGTATTGGTGCGGATCCGGAACAGATCATTCTCGACAAGCTGGCCGCCACGCGACAGAAGTATCCGGTGGATAGGGCGCGGGGGCGTAGCACCAAATATGACGCCCTTTGAAATCGGGCGGCTCGACTTCACTCCGGAAGCCGTCAAGGCATGGGCGTCGCTCGATCACCGCAATACTAACTGGCCGGTTGTCTACGTCTTGGACGACGTCAAGGGCGGTGGCAAAGCGGCTATTGGGGGCGGTCTCAACGACGTCTATGTGGGGGAGTCGCGCAACGCCGCGGCGCGGATGCGGCAGCATTTCGACTCGCCAGAAAAGAAGCACCTTCGCACCATCCGGGTGATTGTCGACGCCACATTCAACAAGTCGGTCTGTCTCGACCTGGAGGCGTACCTGATCCGGATGCTGGCTGGCGACGGTTCGTACCGGGTGCTGAACAGGAACGACGGGATCACCGAGGCCGACTACTACGATCGCGGCCACTACCGCGAGGCCTTTCTTGAGGTGTTCGATCAGCTGAAGCGGGACGGGGTCTTCACCCGAACCATTCCCGAGATTGAGAACAGCGACCTCTTCAAGCTCTCGCCGTTCAAAGCATTGACGCCGGACCAGGCGATCGCAGTTGAGGACATTCTCGAGGGTCTCTTTGAGGACCTGAAGTCGGGCGAGAAAAGCACGACTGTCATCCAGGGCGAGCCGGGGACCGGCAAGACTGTCGTCGCCATCTATCTGCTCAAGTTGCTCGTGGACATCGCGGCCACCGCCCCTGCAGAGGACCTCGATAGCGACACGCTGTTCTCCGAGTTCTTCGTCGAGGGCTACCAGGACCTTCTCAAGGACGTTCGGATCGGCCTTGTGGTGCCGCAGCAGTCGTTACGGGAATCGATCAAAAAGGTGTTCAAGAAGACCCCGGGCTTACATCCAGCGATGGTGATGACGGCCTTCGACGTCGGCTTCTCGGATCAGCACTTCGACCTGCTCATCGTTGACGAAGCGCACCGTCTCAACCAGCGCGCGAATCAACCGTCAGGGGTGCAGAACAAGAAATTCAGAGACATTACCGAGAGGCTTTTCGGAAGCGACGACAAGACGAAGACCCAGCTCGACTGGATTCGAGCGAAGAGCAGGCACCAGATCTTCCTGCTCGACGCGGCCCAAAGTGTTCGGCCGGCCGACCTGCCCTCGGAGACGTTGAGCGTGCTTGTGGGGGAGGCGAAGGCCGCGAATCGCAACTATCCGCTGCTCTCTCAGATGCGGGTTCAGGCCGGGTCGGACTACGTCTCCTACATCAGGCGCATCCTCGGTTCGGGTGCACCGGTGGCTCCGGAGGGGTTCGACGGCTACGGGTTTCGGCTCTTCGACAACCTTGCTGAGATGCGCGAGGAAATCCAGCGCAAGGATGCCGAAGTCGGACTCTCTCGCCTGCTCGCCGGGTACGCCTGGCCATGGAAGACCAAGAACGACAAGACGGCATTTGACATCGACCTGGACGGCGTGCAGCTTCGCTGGAACAGCAAGCAGGTCGACTGGATCGCCTCGCCAAAGGCGATCGACGAAGTCGGCTCCATCCACACCGTCCAGGGCTACGACCTCAACTACGCCGGTGTGATCATCGGCCCGGATCTTCGCTACGACCCTGTGAACGGCACGCTGATCGTCGATCGGGATTCGTACTTCGACACGAAGGGCAAGGAGAACAACGACGTCCTGGGGAAGAAGTACACCGACGATGACCTTCTGCGATTCATCAGCAACATCTATGCGGTGCTGCTCACCCGCGGCATCCTGGGCACCTACGTGTATGTCTGCGACCCGGCGCTTCGCACGCATCTGCGACAGTTCATCCCGAGCGTTTAGCCCGTTCTGGGATCAATTCAAGTAGCCAAACGGGCGTCCTCAGGCGAGAAGCTTTACCGCCTCACGGATGCTGGAGGCATGCTGGTATGTGTCGTCGAGCGTCTCGATTTCATAGCGGGTTTCGATCTTGTCGGCGTCGAACAGGCCCAGATACTTCTTGGCCTTGCCGTTGAAGTGGAGTCGAGCGATCGGCTTCCTATTGTTGTCGTCCAGGAGGATGGCAAAGTAGGACTTCGAGTCCCGATGCACCACGCGCTGCGGCTTCACTTCGCTGCAGGCGATCGCCTTGATGATCTGATACCCCTCGAGTTCTTCAGGAGTAGTGGCGATCTCGGTGTCGCGATCGAGATCTTCCTGCACGGCAACGTGACTGGTCACGGCTTCCTCTTGCGCGCCGGCTTCCACTGCCGATAAGTTATTGCCACCGAGCGCCACTTTCAACCGGTCGTTGACTTGATCGTTGAGAAACTGCTTCGTCGCCTTGGTAACCAAGGTCGTGAATTGCACGCGAACGCGCTGGGTAAACGTTCCGTCGTAAACCCTAGTGGTGAAGAACCGGATCCACTCGTCTTCCGGCTCCTTGAACTGCGCAGCGATGGTGCGCTTGATCTGGCCGATGTACTTGAGCTCCCCGGCGGCGTTGATGATCGAGTCGAGGTCGAAAACGTCCTTAGTGAGTTTGCGAAGTTCGGGGATCAGCGACTCGTCGATGTCTAGTAGATCGAGCACGAGGAACGGTTTGTCGTCCATGCGGTTGGGTGCGTCGAGGTCCGTGTAGAACTGATAAGTCTCACCATTCGTGAGCACCGCGATGCGGGCATTCGTCACGGCGAAGGGGACTGCTGAAGGTTTAGTTGTCACTTCGTTTAGGCCGCAAGTGAGGCCGGTTGGTCCATTATTTCAAACTCGATCGCCCTCTTGATGAACTGTCGCAAATTTTGCGACAACTGATTCATCGGCAAGTTCTTCGCGTCGTGCGTTCGCCACGTGCTTGCCGATGGTCTTCACGTCGCGGCCGAACAGGTCACCGATCTGCTGCCTGGTGAGCCAGACCGTGTCACCATCCGTACGGACATCCAACCTCACGGAGCCATCCGAAGACTGGTAGATCTCGACTTCGCCCACAGCGTCTCCGTTCACTGCAGTCGGCTGCATCCCTGTACCCGTCATGGTAATGCCCTGCGCGGCGCGGCCGACCGAAGGCAACCCTTGCAGTTTCTGCAAGAGTTCGACTCGGCGACCGACCGGGTCCACCCGGGGGCGCTAGGTTCACGTCATGCCGCAAGCCCCGACGCGTGCGACGGCGGCGTGGAGGGGATCGAACGGTGGAAGACTCGGAGCGGCAGGCATCTCGCTGGGGAGCGGCGAATTCGCGCGGGAACTCGCTTCTGCCGGCATAGGGCCCAGGATGGAATCCATCGAGTTCTTCACCGACGGGCGGCGGCGGAAGATCGCAGCCGTGGGGCGAACCAGTTCCGCAAAATGGCCCCTTAGGACACGTTACGACTGTTACAACTGTTACGACTTTATGGTCGGGGGACACCGTCCAGGTCACGTGTGACCGCTTCTTCGATATCGGCCGTTGGTCGCGAGGCTGCACGCCTGCTCGCCGGCTGGGTCGAAACCCTTCGACGATCTCTCGGGAGCTGCGCCGGAACGCGTCGACGCGGACGTATCGGTTGGACTATAAGGCGTCGACGGCGCAGTGGTATGCGGAGCGTCGAGCACGCCGCCCCAAGACCGCAAAGCTGATCACGAACGAGCGTCTCCGCGACTACGTCGGTAATAAGCTCAGCGGGCCTGTCCGTGCCACCGGCGGAGAGCGTCTCGGGCCAGAAGGACCGACCTGGGACGGGAAAAACACCGCACCGGCAGGACCGTGAGCGGGTGACCGGCTGGAGTCCGCAGCAGATCGCGAAACGGTTGTCGATGGAATTTCCGGACGATCTTTCGATGCGGATCTCGCACGAAGCGATCTACCAGGCCCTCTATGTTCCGGGCCGCGGTGGTCTCGTCCGGAAGCAGTCGTGGCATCTGCGCCGATGACGCACGAAACGAATGCCGAGGGCGAGGACACGCCAGCAGGCATGGGCGCATGTCACCGACGCTACGACGCTGAAAAAGCGGCCCTCCGGAGCGGCAGGATCGCAAAGTGGCCGGCCACTGGGAGGGGGATCTCATCATCGGTCTCAACCGTTCGGCGATCGCGACTCTGATCGATCGCACGACTCGTTTCGCGATGTTAGTCCACCTGCCCAGGCAGACCGGATATGGGTTGATCAAGCCGAAGAAGAACGGCCCCGCGTTGGCCGGATATGGTGCCCTAACAACCAAGAACGCGCTCGTTAGAACCTTCGAGGTGCTGCCCCCGAGCTTGCGGCGTTCCCTCGCCTGGGATCGTGGGAAGGAGATGTCAGCGAACGCGCTTTTGACGCGAGAGGTCGGGTTGCCGGTCTACTTCGCCGACGCGAAGAGCCCGTGGCAACGCGGCGGCAACGAACATCTCAACGGGCTGCTCCGGCAGTATTTTCCGAAGGGCACCGATATCTCTTTCCTGTTCCGCTTCGAAAAACCCCATGTAGCGCGATGAGACACGACACCTGATGAGACGACTTTCCGAGACGCTCGGGCAGGGGCGCCGAGCTCAGTGACTAGGTCGGCTCAGCGCTTCCTCGTCGGCCGCAACATTCTTCTGCACGGCGAACTGGGTCCGGTGTAATTCCTCGTACCGCCCACCCACAGCCAGCAGTTCCTCGTGCGTACCGCGCTCCACGATCGAGCCGTCCTCGACCACGAGGATCAGGTCCGCGCTGCGGATGGTGGAGAGGCGGTGTGCGATCACCATCGCCGTCCGTCCCTTGAGCGCCTCGCTGAGCGCCGCCTGCACGGCGGCCTCAGACGTCGAGTCCAGCGCCGCCGTCGCCTCGTCGAGGATGACGACGCGCGGCTGGGCGAGTAGGAGCCTCGCGATGGTCATCCGCTGGCGCTCACCCCCGGATAACCGGTAGCCACGCTCTCCCACCATGGTGTCCAGCTGGTCCGGCAGGGACCGAATGAGCGGCTCAAGCCGCGCACGGCGGACGGCGTCCCACACCTCGTCGTCGGACGCCTCCGGCCTCGCGAGGCGCAGATTTGAGAGGATGGTCTCGTGGAACAGGTGGCCGTCCTGCGTGACCATGCCCAGGCTGTGCCGCATGGAGACGAATGTGACATCGCGAACATCCGTCCCCGCGAGGCGCACGGCACCGCTGTCGACGTCATACAGGCGTGCGAGTAGTTGCGCAATTGTGGACTTGCCGGCACCGGACGTACCAACGAGGGCAACGGTCTGCCCCGGCTCGATCCTGAAGGACACGCCATGCAGCACCTCCTCGCCGCCGCGGGTGTCCAGCGTGGAAACCTCCTCGAGAGAGGCGAGGGAGACTTTGTCCGCGGACGGGTAGGCGAAGCGGACGTTGTCGAACTCGACGGCCACTGGGCCTTCGGGTACGGCGACGGCGTCGGGCTTCTCCTTGATGAGCGGTTCGAGGTCCAGCACCTCGAAGACGCGCTCGAAGCTGACCACCGCGCTCATGATCTCCACCCGTGCGTTTGCGAGGCTGGTGAGCGGCGCGTAAAGGCGGGTGAGGAGGAGCGCCAGGGTGACCACCTCACCGGTATTCAGCTGGCCGGCGAGTGCGAGGAAGCCGCCGAGCCCATACACGAGTGCGAGGGCGAGAGCGGAGACAAGCATCAGTGCGGTGAAGAAGACGAACTGCAGCATCGCGGTCCGGACCCCGATGTCTCGAACACGGGCGGCGCGGACGCGGAACTCCTCGGCCTCCTCGTCGGGACGGCCGAACAGCTTGACGAGGGTGGCGCCGGGCGCTGAGAAGCGCTCGGTCATCTGCGTGCTCATGGCGGAATTGTGATCGGCGGCCTCGCGACGCAGCGCGGCGAGGCGGCTGCCCATACGGCGCGCGGGTATCAGGAAGATGGGGAGCATGATCACGGCGAGAACCGTCACGAGCCAGGATGTGTTGAGCATGACTATCAGGGTGAGGGTCAGCGCGACGAGATTCGTGACCACGCCGGACAACGTGCCGCTGAAGGCCTGCTGGGCGCCGATCACATCGTTGTTGAGGCGGCTCACGAGGGCGCCCGTCCGCGTGCGGGTGAAGAACGCGATCGGCATCTTCTGCACGTGGGTGAAGACGGAGGTGCGGAGGTCCAAAATCACGCCTTCGCCGATCCGCGCCGAGTACCAGCGCGTCACGAGTGACACGGCGGCGTCGGCGACGGCCACGAGGGCGATGACGACGGCGAGCCAAACGATCGTGGTGACCTGGCCCTGGGCGACGATGACGTCGACCACCTGGCCGGCGAGTACCGGCGTCGCGACCGCGAGGAAAGCTCCGACGATGGAGAGGGCGATGAAGATCAGCAGCTTGGACCGGTAGGGCACCGCGAACGTCATGATCCGCCGCACGGACTTACGCGAGAAGCCGTGCTTGCCGTCCCTGGCGGTAGAGATCTTGTACAGCGAGCTCCAGGCCGCGCCTTCCATGCTCATTGAGTTCCCTTTCGTGGGCAGAAGGCCCAGCTTAGATGGCGGATTATCCGAGCTTTGCGACGCGGCTGCTGAGGTGACGCGCGGTGCGCCGGTCAGAGTTATGGACTGCGTTGGGTCCGCGGTCATTGGACGACTGTGCGCCGGCTCCGAGGTAGAAGCCAAGACGGTTGTCGTCATGGTCGGTGGATGTGGTGTTGTTCCAGCCGGGAGCGGACCGAGACTGACCCAATGGATGCCGTGCAGTGCGGCGAGGAGGGACAGGTACTGAGCGATTTCTGCTTTGTGGGGGAGCTGAGAGTCGACGTCCTTGTCGGGGGAGGTCGACTGGCGGGTTTCTGCTGTCTAGTCATGTCTGATCTGATCTGATCAGCAGAGCAACCGTTGTGTTGCGTGCGGCTCTATAACCTGTAGTGATTCCTTGGGCTATAAGTTATAGTGGTTTTTTCAACTTCATCTTATAGGAAGCCGACCAGAGCCATGAGACCAGTGACTGCCTCGGAGGGCCTCAACCTCCTCACCGCGCTGGGCGTGAACGTCTTGGTCCTGGACGCGGACACCGTGACCCTCACTCTGACCGGCAGCCGCATCATTGCCCGCGTGCACGTGCGCCGCTCACCGCCCTCTCGCTGGGACATCCAGCGCGATGTGGAATCCGGCCGCTCACGGGACCCTACCCCCGACATCCTTCTCTACGTGGTCCCGAAAGCGAGTGTAGGACTGGCCGACGTCGCCCTAGCCGACTCAGGGATTGCGGTCGTGTCGCTGCAGGATGGGGTCGTCATTCTTGTGGGCAAGAGGGTGGAGGACACGCTGCGAGGGGCGCTCTCCTCCGACCGCGGATCTGGGGCAGGACGTGGGCGTGTCGCGTGGGGTCGACTCGCCCTGCTCCGGGTGCTCCTCCGCACGTCAGGACCGAGAACTCAGATGGACCTCGCCGCAGAGTGTGGCGTGTCCCAGGTGACCGTCTCCAACGGCCTCCGCGCATTCGACACTGCTGTGGTTCGCGACGAGGGCGGCTGGCGGGCAGCGCGGCCGGAGACCCTGTGGGACCGATTCCTGGCGGAGTATCCGGGGCCGCAGGGCATTTCCACTTACTGGTTGAGCCTGGACGCCATCGTGTCTCAGGCGCAGAAAGTTCGGGACGCTGCCGCCGAGCTTGACGTCATCGTGTCGGGGGACCCGGCCGCTGATCTGCTCGCCCCGTGGCGGCTGGTACGCCGTGCGGTTATCTACGCACGGACAGGTATGGATCTGGCCCCATTCGGCTTCTCCGAGACCACGCGGGAGAACGCCACCCTCGAATACGTGGTTCCGACTGACCCCACGATCTGGTCGACCGCCCGGGCGTGGACGTCGGTGGTATCCGGCTGGACGGCCGACCCGGTTCTCGTGGCGTGGGACGTCCAGCGGACTGGGGGGCCCGACGCGGCCGATGCGGTCGAGAGAATGCGGCGAACGGTCCTGGACGGCTTACTCCCATGAATCGGCGCCGGATAGAGACTGTGGCGACGTCGAACGCGGACGACGCGGCCTTCCGCGCTCTCGCGGATGTTGCCGAGATCACGAAACAGATCGACGATGTCCGCATTGTCGGCGGCCACATGGCAAGTTTGCTGCTTACCGCTTTCCCTGTGGGTGGGGCCGTCCTCCGCAGGACGGCCGACGCGGATGCGGCTGTGTCGACATCCGTCGCAGCCTCCGGTCGAATTCATCGCGCCCTGGTCGATGCGGGTTAGGCGGACACGTCCGGCAATCACTATGTGAAGGGTGATCTCGAGATTGACATTCTGGTTCCTTCCGATGGTGCGCGGTTCGAGACGGCTACCGTCGGCGGCCGCGGATTTGATGCGGCTCCAGGACTGAGGCTCGCTTTTTCTGTTGATCCGCTCGTCCTCGATGTTGGCGTGATTCTGACGGACGGAACTCGACTTGATTTCGTGGTCCGCGTGCCCCCGGTTGAGCTCGCACTCATCTTCAAGGCCTATGCCGCCCAGTCTCGCCACGCGCCGAAAGACATCACAGATCTCTACAACCTGCTGTCGATCGCGTTCGAGTATCCAGTCGACGAGATCGGGGGCTGGAGGATTGGAACCGTTCCCTTGTCCGGAACGAGGCTCGACGCCGCTCGAATCCTGCATGCCCTGGCGGACTCTTCGCGCCAGAGCCTTGTCGTTGACAACGCGGGCGTGCCTGCGGACAGGCTGGCTGCGCTCATCCGGGCACTCGTCGGGAGGCCGATGCCAGGGGCCTACCGTCAGCCTCGCTCGTCGGGGTGAAGCCGAGCTTCGCGATGACGACTTGCGGGCGTTTGCGGAACATTCGATCGAACACCGGTACCCCGCAAACGATGGCCAGTGCCGTGTGCCCGATCGCCATCACCGTCCGTGCTCGATCACTTTCGGCGGAATGCGGGGGAGAGGCTGAGAGGGCTCATGAGAGCCCCCAAAGCGAGTTCACAGGGTCATCATTTACGCATCTAATCCATCTCTATTTGACCCAAAACGATGACTGACAATTGGAAGCAGCGAACCGCCCGGTTCCCTGTAAACACAGGGGAATCCGAGGGTTTCCGGAGACATTCGGTAACGACTAAATTAAGGCCAGAACCTTCAAGGGGTGGGTCCGCCCCGCTTTTTGTTGCCTTCCAGCTCTGCGTTGAAGATGTTGTCAGGATCCTTGAGCGCCGCTCCGTGGATGAAGACGAGCGGTGGTTATCAGCCAGTGCACTTCGCGTTGATGTGCCCGTTGGAGGTGAGACGCGACTGCAGGATGGCCGGTCAAGCGTGCTCGGAGGGCGTAGTTCAGCTATCCGTGAAAGCCTGGGCCCGCTGAGGCGCATTGAAAAATCACCCCGCGATCATCCGCTGTCCACTGCCGCTTGAGGAAGATCTGATTGACTCGTATTCAGTCGATTCCGAAAGAGAGGCGAATCATGCCGCACAAAGTTCAAGCCGTCGTTGTTCGGGCGATGAACGGACCTCTCTCGCTCGAGACGATCCTCGTACCCGATCCGGGACTGGGGGAGGCGCTCGTGAATATTCTCACCTGTGGTGTTTGCCACACTGACCTTCACTATCAGCAGGGCGGAATTAGTGATAACTACCCGTTCCTGCTCGGCCACGAGGCCACCGGCGTCGTCGCGGCGATCGGTGATGATGTCACCAATGTGGTGGTGGGGGATCGGGTCATCCTGAATTGGCGGGCCGTCTGCGGCGAGTGCCGGGCTTGTCGTCGCGGCGAGGCGCAGTACTGCTTCAATACGTTCAACGCGACACAGAAGATGACGCTCGAGGACGGTACCGAGCTTTCACCGGCGCTCGGCATCGGTGCCTTCGCCGAGAAGACCCTCGTTGCCGCCGGCCAGTGCACGAAAGTGGATGAGGATGTCGACCCGGCTGCGGTCGGACTGCTCGGCTGTGGCATCATGGCCGGCATTGGTGCCGCCATCAACACCGGGAACGTCGGCCGCGGTGACTCCGTGGCAGTGATCGGCTGCGGTGGGGTCGGAATCGCAGCAATCCAGGGGGCGAAGCTCGCGGGTGCGACGACGATCATCGCGGTCGACATTGACCCACGCAAGGTCGAACTGGCCCGCGCACTTGGAGCGACGCACGGCGTGAATTCGCGGGACGAAGACCCGATCGAGGCCATCCGTGCCCTTACCGGCGGGAACGGGGCGGATGTCGTAATCGACGCCGTCGGGCGCCCCGAGACCTATCGACAAGCCTTCTACGCTCGGGACCTCGCCGGAACGGTCGTCCTGGTCGGGGTTCCGACCCCCGACATGGTGATCGAACTACCCCTGCTCGACATTTTCGGTCGCGGTGGTTCCCTCAAATCGTCGTGGTACGGCGACTGCCTGCCGTCGCGGGACTTTCCCATGCTGGTGAGTCATTACAAGCAGGGCAACCTCGACCTCGACGCTTTCGTGACCGAACGCATCGGTCTCGGGCAGGTCGAGCAGGCATTCGAGAAGATGCACAGCGGCGCGGTGCTTCGATCGGTGGTGGTGCTCTGATGGTCGAAACGGCGACGGGTGTTTCGGCACCGGGCGGTATCCGCATCGAGAACCTCATTACCGTCGGCACATTCTCGCTCGACGGCGGCACGTGGGACCTCGAGAACAACGTCTGGATTGTGGGCGACGATCGCGAGGTGATTGTGATCGATCCCGCTCACGATGCCGCGCGGGTTGCCGGTGCGGTGGCGGGTCGCACGGTCACCGCGGTGCTTCTCACTCACGGGCACAATGACCACATCAGTTCCGCTAGGGATTTCGCTCGTCTCGTTGGTGCGCCGCCGGTTCTGCTCAACCCCGCTGACCGAATGCTGTGGGATATCGTCTTCCCCGATGTCGCCCCCGACGCCGAGGTGCACGATGGCGATGTTTTCGAGGTCGCAGGGGGCGCCCTTCGCGCGCTGCATACTCCGGGTCATACGCCGGGCTCGACCTGTTATTACCTCGAGAGCGAACTCACCCTGTTCTCCGGCGACACCCTGTTTAACGGCGGTCCAGGAGCAACTGGTCGTTCCTTCAGCGACTTTCCCACCATCATCACCTCGATCACTGATCGGCTCTTGTCCCTGCCGTCTGATGTCAGGGTACTGACGGGGCATGGTGAATCGACCACGATCGGTGCGGAGGCACCGCACCGCGCGGAATGGATTGCACGAGGATACTGAGCCATTGGCCCTTCGTTGCCGCTGACGTGCTTGCCTGCTGGCACCGCCAGGGCGGCGATGACAACAGGTTGCTCACCGGCACCGACGAACACGGCCAGAAGATACTGCGCACAGCGGTATCAAACGACACGACTCCGAAGGAATGGGCAGACCGGCTCGTTACGGATGCTTGGTTGCCGCTGCTGAAGACGATCAATATCGCGAACTACGGTTTCATCCGCACCACTGACAAGCCCCATGAGCGCGACGTCACGATCTTTTTGCAGAAGCCCTGCGATGACGGCATCATTTATTCTGGTGAATACGAGAGTTATTGCTGCGTCGGCTGCGAGTAATACAAGTTGACGGCGAGGTCCAACTTGTGGTGCAAAGAGGAGCCCGTCTGGGTCGTGCTCAAGTCGAACAAGACTCCGTTTGGCAGCGATTTACTCCAGAGCAGCTGGTTCTCGCTTGGCAGCCCGACCGTTGATGAGCTGGGTTTGACTTAACCTCCGCTAGCGTGACGGAGTGACTTCACTCAGCGACTCTGGCGCGCAGCAACTCTTCGGCCTCTGGGAAGCGAACATCGAGTCCTGGTTCGACTTTCAAGCGCAGGCGAATCTCCACAGGTCAGGAGTCAACTGAACCGGGGGCAGTCCCAAGCGACCGCGTTCATCGGCGCCGTCCCGTTCGAACCCTCCGACGAGCGCACCACCCACCGCAACGGGACCCGTCTCCGAGTGTTGACCACGACCGCAGGTGAGCTGGATTTGAAGATCCCGAGACTGCGCGCCGGCACGTTCTTCCCCACCCTGTTGGAGAGGCGGCGCCGCATCGACCAAGCATTGTTTGCGGTCATGGTGGAAGCCTATTTACATGGTGTTTCGACCCCGAAAGTCGATGACACAAGTGAAGGCGCTCGGCGCTGACACAGGTATCTCGAAGTCCGAGGTGTCGAGGATCTGCGCTGGGCTGGACGCGGACGTGGCGCAGTTTCGGGACCGGACTCTGTCGGCCCTGGATTACCCGCACGTGTTCCTCGATGAGACCTACTGCAAACTGAGTTGCCACAGCTATTTCGGACAGCGGGATTAGCAGACCATAACGGCGAGTTTTCGGCCCGACCACGTATGCTCAATCCTCCATCACCCTGTCACTCGAAGGACAATTCCATGAGCCGCTCACACGGCCGCGGCTGGCGGATGGCACTCGGCGCGGTGGTGATGTTCGCAGTTCTGGTCGCCCCCACCGCCGCCGCATCCGCCGCCCCAGTCGCTGAAGTAACGGGACCGTCCCAGACCTTTCGCGTCGCAGTGCCAGCGGCACCGGGATCCGCTGCGACCATCAGCCTGGACGTCGACCTGTACCTGCCAGCGACATCCCGCCCCGCCCCGGCTGTACTTGTTGCCCACGGATTCGGCGGATCCAAGCGTTCGGTCGCGAAAGATGCCGAACGGATGCGCCGCGAGGGCTACGTCGTAATGGCATACTCCGCACGCGGATTCGGTCGTTCCGGCGGACGGATCTCCCTCGACTCCCTCGACTACGAGGTCGCCGACGCGAAACGGCTCGTCGATGTGCTGGCCAGCCGCCCGCAGGTTGAGACGCGAGACGGTAAACCGGTCATCGGCGTCGTCGGAGCCTCCTACGGGGGCGCGCTCGCGCTCATTCTCGGCGCGACAGACCCGCGCATTGTCACGGTCGTCGCGGCCATCACCTGGAATGACCTCGCGCAAGCGCTTGTGCCCCAATCGGCGGCAGCGGATGGCGCGGCGCCAGCGCCCGGCGTCTTCAAGCAGGCCTGGGCGACCCAGCTTTTCGGCGCCGCGGCATCGCCGTTCTATGGAGCCTGCGGGCGCTTCACCGCCGAGCTCTGCACCTTGTATACGAAACTCGTCGGTGGCGGGCAGCTCGATGCCGCGGATCGCACGCTCCTCGGGGCATCCTCTCCCGCCTCGGTGCTCTCGGGCATGACCGCGCCAACCCTGCTTCTGCAGGGCAGGCAGGACACGCTCTTCGGACTCGACCAAGCCGACGCGAACGAGCGCGCGATCGCTGCGGCGGGCGCACCGGTAACGGTGTCCTGGTTCGCCGGAGGGCACGACGGAGGCCAGACGGCCGGCACGGCCGGTGTCGTAGACGAGTGGCTCTCCGCCCACCTGCGTGGCAGATCCCCTCGACATGCTTCATCAGAACCCTTCTCATTCACCGTGCCGACCTCGGCCCGCGGATTCGCCGAGACCCGCGTCGCCGCGCGGTATCCGGGGCTGAATGGTGGCGGCCTCAGACAGCTGCCGCTGAATGGTCGCTTCGGCATCGTCGTGAATCCCCCCGGAGGGGTCCCTGCGACGATCTCCTCACTGCCAGGAATCGGCGCGGTCGACTCGGTCATCGGGGGAGTCGGGGGCACCGGAGGCATCGGGGGCAGCGGCAGCGGAATCGCCGGTACTGTCGCGCAGCCCGCACAACAGGCGAAATTTGCCACCGGATCTATCAGCACTCCCTTTGTGCTCGCCGGCTCCCCGACGGTGACAGTCGACGTGCGGCTGCCGCGCTTCCGCGGAGAGGTGCGTGTTCCCTCGCGATCCGGCGCCCCGGTCGAGGTGCTGCTGTTCGCCCAGCTGCGGGTCTCCTCGGGAGACTCCGACATCGCGGTCGGTGGTGGTGTCGCGCCGATGCGCGTTTCCCTCCCCGCGGACGGCTCGGCGACCCGGGTGCGGTTGACCCTGCCGGCAACGACCTGGCGCTTCGAGCGCGGCGACAAGATCGCCCTCTCGCTTCGCACGACGGATGCGGGCTACCAGGGCTCCGCCACATCCGCGTCCTTCGTCGTGAACACCGAGGGCACCCTCTCCTTGCCAACGGTTGCCACAGCGGACCCTGCCGTCGGTGGCGGTGCGCCGTCGACGGCAGCGCTCATCGGCATCCCGATCGTTATCTTGCTCGGCCTTATCCTCGCGGCGATCGCGGCGATCGCCGATCGACGCCGGGATCACCCTGGGCCAGTCGTCGGGCCAGTCGTTGGGCCACCAGTTGGGCGAGCGGATGACGCGCCTCCGCTGGTGATCCGTGGCCTCACCAAGACCTATGGCGCCGGGTTCCGCGCGGTGGACGACCTCTCGTTCACGGTGCAGCAGGGCCAGGTGCTCGGCCTTCTCGGCCCAAACGGTGCGGGCAAGACCACCGCGCTCCGTATGGTCACCGGACTGCTTCGACCCGACGCGGGCGAGATCGAGATCTTCGGCGAGAAGGTCTCCCCGGGATGCCGGGTGCTGACGAGGGTCGGCTGCTTCATCGAAGGACCGGGGTTCCTCGCTCACCTCTCCGGCCGACGCAATCTCCAGCTGTTCTGGGCCGCGTCGGGGCGTCCTCGCGCGGACGCGCGCCTGGACGAGGCGCTGGATATAGCCGACCTCGGCTCGGCGGTGAAACGACGCGTCGGCGGCTACAGCCAGGGCATGAAACAGCGCCTGGCCATTGCACAGGCGATGCTCGGGATGCCAGAACTTCTCATTCTCGACGAGCCGACCAACGGACTCGACCCGCCCCAGATCTTCGCTCTGCGCGGGGTGCTTCGCCGTTACGCCGAGACCGGACGCACCGTCATCGTGTCGTCGCACCTCCTCGGTGAGGTCGAACAGACCTGCTCCGACGTCGTGGTGATGGCCCGCGGCCGCCTGCTCGCCGCGGGACCCGTCGCAGAACTCGCCGGAGAGTCAACCGAGCTCACCATCGAGGTGACGGATGTCGAGGCCGCCTTGCACGCCGTCCATCGACTCGACGGCGCTGAGGCGCTCATGACCGCCCCCGGTACCATTCGCGTGCTGCCGGCGGGGAACGGCCCGGAGGCCGTCGTGGCCGCGATCACGGAGCACGGGATCGGCATCCGCTCGGTCACCCGCGGGCGGCATCTCGAGGAGACTTTCCTCGAGATGGTTGGCACGGAAGGGATCATCTAATGAGCGCGACAGAAATGCCTTCCTCGATCCCGGCTCCCGCTTCGGCGGCGACCTCGGCTCCGACGTCGTCTCCGTGGGGCCCCGGCCGAATCCCCGGGGCCGCCGTCTCCGTTCGCCGCACCATGCCGATCCGGATCGAATTTGCGCGGCAGATCAGCCAGTGGCGCGTCCGGGTCGTGCTCATCATCTTCGCTCTGCTTCCGGTGGTCGTGCGCCTCGCCTTCCTCATCGGTGGAGCCGGGGGTCCCGCGGCCGGACGGACCGACCTCGCCGCGTTTGCGCAGGCGAGCGGCACGACGTTCACGGCGTTCATCCTCGTAATCACCGCCGGATTCCTGCTGACCCTCGTCGTGGCACTGCTTTTCGGTGACATGATCGCCGGCGAGGCGTCGAGATCCACGCTGAAGTACCTGCTCACGATTCCCGTGGGGCGCACCCGGCTGCTGTTCGTGAAGGTGCTGGTGTCGTGGACCGTTCTCGTGGTCGGCATCCTGCTGCTCACCGGCATGTCGCTGCTGGTCGGAACGATCTCCTACGGTGGTGGCGGCATCCAGATCCCCGTCGGACCGCAGCTCGGGATGGGCGAATCCCTCCTGCGAATCCTGGCGGCGGTGGCGATCATCTGCCTCCACCTGTCATGGGCGGCCGCACTCGGAACGATGTTCACCGTTCTCGCGGAGGCCCCGCTCGCGGCGGCGGGAGGGGTCGTGATCACGTCCATCCTGTCAAGCATCCTCGAGCGCATTCCGGATCTGGGGGAGGTGCGCCACTACCTGCCTACGTGGAACACGGATGCCTTCCGCGAGTTCTTCAACGCCCGCATCGACTACGCCCCAATCGCCGACTCCGTGCTGTCGGCCGCGATCTACGCCCTGCTCTTCACCACTGCGGCGGTCTTGTGGTTCCGCCGCAAAGACATCTCGAGCTGAATGCGGCGGACGTGCGTGCTGCTTCTGCGCCGTACGTGATGCTCCTGTAGTTGCTAATTGTTGTCTTGGGCTTTTTGCTCGCGGAGCCAGTCCCGGACTTGGCTAGCGAGGGTGTGTCTCGGCTGAGTCCTCGTTCGATTCGGGACAGGGTGCCAGACCAGGCGTTGAAGTGTCCTGCGGCCTCCAGGTGTATTAGGTCCTGCGGGTGATCTGAAGGTTCTGGCGCATGAGGCATGGGGCGCTTCATGGTGAGTCGATCCAATTTGTCGGGGGCAGGTGAACCCACTGACTTCGGCGGGCTGGCGATATCGCCGACTCGAAGTCCGGTGACTTCGGAGCCTCGATCCACGAGGAGCTCGGCGAGCCTGACGTGATCGAAATAGCTGTGGTGTGGCGCGCCCGCCGCTCACCATAACCTGATGACGCGGCACACCATGCAAACAAAGGCGCTTTTGGCCGTGCCTACCGCACTGATACGCCGGCCAGCAACCTCGCAAACACGGCAGAGCCGACTGGTGTGCGGCCCCTTTCTCATCCAACGATGGTCAGGCGGCCGTGGCCTTATTTTTTTCCCGGCGCAAGAACGACCCGACATTTGAACCTGCGGTAATCGCTCTGAGCAAGGCCCAGCCCGCTTCAGAGGTGAGGGCCCGTGCAGTGCCCAATCAGCGCGGAATTGGCGTTACTGAAAGCCGCTTAGAGCGGGATTTCGCGTCCGAGGACAATGGTTCTGTCGCGGGGGAGTTCGATGACATCCACCGGATCGGGTGCCAGACGATCGATGGCGAGAAATAGCACTTGAGACCAGCGAAGCATTTTGCTGTTCCTGTTGTAGCGCGGAATCGGGGTCGAGATGAAGAATGTCGCCCGAGATGCGGCAAAGTCGGTGAGCGCAGCCTTATCGACAGATCGGGCTTCGGTGAGCAGTTCTGTCATCCGAGGGTGTTCTTGGAAACCAATTTTTGCAACAACTCGGATGACCCCCGATTGAAGGCTTTCCACGGTGATCCGGTGCTTGGATCCGACTGTTGAGGGAACGTCGACGGTTGACCAGCTCAACAAGATGGCGCGTTTTTGCAAAGCATGATTCTGAGTCACCATAGTGATGAGGGCAACCGGGACGATGGTCGAATTTCTGGTGATGAAAACAGCGTCTCCCGGAACGCGGTGAAGATCCCTCTGGGCGCTGGTGAGAATATTCTGCAGCTCTCCGATGTTCACTTCACCTTGTCGCCGTCCGGCCTTGATGCGTCGTTGTCCCACCCACCAGGTTGCCATCACGATGAAGACAAGTGATCCGATTGCCAAGGGCAACCACCCGCCGGAGGCTGCTTTGGGAAGGTTGGCCGTGAGAAACGCGAGGGCGATAAGAAGGATGCCGCCCACGATGACGATTGCCGGGGTCAGACGTTTCGAATGCGCCCAGAGCCACGCGAGATACACGATCGTCGTTATGGAGATGGTCGCTGTTACGGCGATCCCGTAGGCAGAAGCCAAAGACGCGGAACTTCGGAAACCAAGGGTGACTGCCAGCACGGCAATAGCGAGGATCACGTTCATTGCCGGAACGTAGATTTGACCCTCCTTTTCGGCGGAGGTGTGCACAACTCGTAACGGCGGGAACAGGCCAAGACGCCAGGCTTGATGGATAACGGAATAGGTGCCAGAAATCACGGACTGTGAGGCAATGATTGTCGCGATTGTGGCGAGAACGACCATGGGCAACTGAGCCCAGGACGGTACCAATCCAAAAAACGAAGACGCAGCGCCAGCGGGGTGTCGAACGGCAAGGGAGGCCTGGCCGAGGTAGTTCAACACAAGCGCAGGGAAGACCACCAAGAGCCACGCTCGCGTGATTGCTTTTCGGCCGAAGTGACCCAAATCTGCGTAGAGCGCTTCGGCGCCGGTTACGGCGAGCACGATCGCGCCGAGGGCAAAGAATGCTATTCGAGGCTGATTCACAAAGAACAGAATCACCCAGTGGGGGGATAACGCCTGCAGAACTGCCGGATGCTGCACAATGGACCCAACGCCGGTCACGGCAAGGACGACAAACCAGAGCAACATGATCGGCCCGAAAAGTCGGCCGATCGCTTTCGTTCCAAAGCGCTGGAGGGCAAACACCCCCAACAGAATGACCAGGGCGATCGGAACAACCAGTGACGAGAGCTCTGGCCGGATCACTTCCAGACCCTCGACGGCTGACAAAACGGAGATTGCCGGAGTAATTACGCTGTCGCCAAGGAACATGGCCGCGCCGAACATTGCAACGACAGTCAAAACCCCGAGGGTTCGGGCTTTCAGGGTGCTGCGCCGGAGCAGCCCGAATAGAGCCAACAGTCCGCCCTCGCCCCGATTGTCGGCACGCATCAGAAACCGTACATACAGCACGGTGACCACTAGCGTCAACGAGTAAATAATGGTCGCTGTCGACCCGTAGACGTACTCGGTCGACGGCCCCGACGCAGGAGCGCCGCTGGCCCCAAACGTGGTCGATGCTGCATAGAGAGGGCTCGTCCCGATATCACCGAAAACAATTCCCATAGCCGCGATCACCGGCCCAATGGCGAGCGTCGAACTACGAACGCTTGCACTGTCAGTTTTCATCTGGATTTCCTCTACGCACAACGGGTCGCCGTAGCCTAACCGAGGTCGCTGCCAACATCCCCCTCTTGGATCCTTCCGAACGGTACTTCCGCGATACAGCGGGTGAATTCGTTTGGTTTGGAGTGCTGGGCGTGAGGGCCCTTTCATGATGCCGCGTCGAGCCATTCGTTGATGGCGGCACGTGCTGCAGTGGGTTGTTCGTGGAAGAGGAGGTGTCCGGCGCCCTCGATGGCGGTGTACAACGCGTTGGGCACGGCAGTCGCGGTTTCCATTGCAGCCGTGATCGGGATGAGCCGGTCTGCGGATCCATGAATGATTGCCATCGGGCAGGAGATGGTGGGCAGTACGCTGCGGAGGTCGGCGCGGTTCGCGACTGCATACTGCTGTTGGAGAAAAGCTTCAGCGCCGACCGGGGTTGTCATTGATCTCCAGGTGGTGAGCAGAGTTTCGTTAGTTTCATTTGCGGCCGCGACGACACCGGTGTACGCGGCGTTAATCAGGGCAGCGAATTGGCCTGCTTCCACGAGTGCAGATTGCCGGGCCCGGGATTCTCGCTGCTCCGCCGAATCTGCGCGGGCTGTTGTGCTGACGAGAGCTAATGCAGTGACGCGTCCGGGAGCCTGTCGCATTATTTCGAGGGCAACGTACCCGCCCATGCTGGTGCCGAGGAGAGCAAAGTCTCCCTCGTTCTCGCGGAGGACTCGCCTCGCCATCCCTGTGATCGTACGGTCGCGCCGGGTATCAGCGAAAGTCACTTGCCCTCGGGACCAAAGTGTGTCGAGGACGGGAAGATAGGCGAGGGGCGAGCAGAGCAGGGGCGGGACGACAACAGTCTTCATGGTGTGGTTACCTTTTCTGGCGAGGTGGTTACGTGATCGGTCACCGTCTATCGGCGACAGCCGACGGTGTGGAGACTATCCGCCCAGGAGATCGGCAGGCACTGTGGGGGAAACGGTCATCAAGATTTCCAGTGCGCGCATTCCTGCAGTCACGTCGGTTGCCTCCGGCAGGGCCGACTGCGTCGTTAAACCATCCGAGGTCGCGAGGATGATGGCGTTTCTGATGAAGCCCAGTTGAGGTCTTGTAGCCGCTGTACACGGCTGAGCCGACGAAGGTGCCCCCAATCCAATCCCAATCCAAGCCCAATCAAGCGCGGGCGAACGCTGAAACACCGCAAGCCGGCGGTCGGCCGCCCGAGAACTCGTGGTCTCTCCGGAGGCGCAGACTGTTTGAGGCGGTCGACCGGTGCCGCACGCCCCACAGTGCTGAACGCGGGGCAACCCTTGAGTCATTCGTTTCGTGATCGGAAATTCATGCCGAACCTGTCCGCAGTTCTCGCCGGGGCCGCTCTCGCAATGACCGTTTCGGCGGCAACGGCATTGACCGTGCTCGAACTGCTACCCACCGGTCTTTCGTCTGTGGCCGACCCGACCAGTCAGTGGGCTCTCACCCCGTTTCTCTGGGGCTTCCGGTGGTTTGAGGTATCCCTCGCGTTGGCCGCGTTTGCCCTCGCCTTTAGCTTCTCTCGGGCGCTTCCGAGATTTCGCATAGGCGTGGTGGTGGTGCTGGTGCTGTTTGCGCTCGGCCGTTCGTTTGTCGGCTGGGTGAACATGGACGCGCCCGGTGCACCTGCAACGGTGACCGGAGGAATTCACTGGGGGCTCGGAATCGTCTCATTCGTCTCGTCGATCGTGGCAATGTTCCTCACCGCTCGATCGTTACGGCGCAACGCACAGAATCGCTATCTTCAACAATTCACCTCGGTGATGGGATGGATCACTTCAGCGGCGATCGTGCTGCTGTTTGCAGCATCCCGCAGCGCAGAGCTGGCAAGATTCTTCGGTCTATTCGAACGCGCCTTTTACGTCACCACGATCATCTGGATCGGCGCCGTCAGCGTTGCCCTGTTGCGCCAAGGCCCAAGCAGGCCACTCGCCGCTTGGGCAATAACGTCTGAGGACAGGGTCGCGACGAAGATACCCTCACGTGACGGTGGGTGAGGACTAATCAAACGAACAGGGTCTGCTGCAGCGCTCGATGACACACCACAGCAGTCGAATCCAGTGTTGAACGTGCTTTTCTCTTGATTCCGTCTCCTGCGCATTGGCCACCATCATGCATGGATCACAACTACTGACAGACGCCCCGACCCGGGGTGCACCGTGTGGTCGGTGCACCGTGTGGTCGCTTCCGAGCAAACGCGGCGTCACGCTCAAACTTGCGAGCAATGGCGGTCTGAGGCTGTCTGCTAAACTCTTTTCCGCGAAGGGGAGTATTCCCACGGGCAGTCAGATGCCTTGATTCCACGCTCGTCAACACGGTCGCCGCTGCTGCTGGCCCGGGTGTGGTGGTGCCAGTTCAATCGGTGCGGAAGAGACTTTCGGGATCCTGGCACAGCCACACCGTCCCCCTCCCGAAAGGCCCCAATGGACCTGCAACTCCCCGTCTGGTTTGAGACCACCAGCATCGTCGTGCTGATCCTCATCGTGGTCGCCGACCTGGTGCTCGCCTACAAGCGTCCGCACATTCCGTCAACACGAGAATCCAGCCTCTGGGTCGGCTTCTACGTGCTTCTGGCGGTCATCTTCGCCGTGCTGATGTTTTTCTTCGCAGGTGCTGAGCCTGCCGGCCAGTTCATCGCCGGGTGGCTCACGGAGTACAGCCTCTCAATCGACAACCTCTTCGTCTTTGTCATCATCATGGCGAGGTTCTCGGTACCGAGAAAGTACCAGCAGGAAGTGCTCATGGTTGGCATCATCATCGCGCTGGTTCTGCGCGCGATCTTCATCCTGCTCGGCGCACAACTGATCGAGAACTTCAGCTGGATTTTCTACATCTTTGGCGCTTTCCTGCTGTACACGGCGTTCGGCCAGGCCTTCCAGAACACCGAAGAGATGGACGATAAAGAGAGCGGGGTCATCCGCCTGCTGCGCAAGCGCATCCGCATCTCCGAGGACTTCGACGGAGCGAAGTTACGAACGGTCATCGATGGCAAGAAGGTATTCACGCCGATCATCGTCGTCTTCATCGCCATCGGTACCACTGACCTGGTGTTCGCACTGGACTCGATCCCGGCGATTTTCGGTATCACGACGAGCCCGTTCATCGTGTTCACCGCTAACGTCTTCGCGCTGATGGGACTTCGCCAGCTGTACTTCCTGCTTGGCGACCTGATCGACAAACTGGTGTACCTCAAGTACGGAATCGCCTTCATCCTCGCATTCATCGGATTCAAGCTGATCGCCCACGCGCTTCACACCAATGAACTACCGTTTATTAATGGCGGAAAGCACATCGTGTGGGCGCCCGAGATCGGCACCTTCTTCTCACTCGGCGTGATCGTGGTGTCGATGGCGGTTGCGGTAGTGGCGAGTCTGATTAAGATCCGTTACGACCGAAAGCGCCGGGATGCCGACTTGTTGGGATAGGCCCTAGCGCTCCTCTTGCATGGGCAGGCCTGCCCATTGAATCGCCGGGCCGATCACGGCAATGATGCGTGGGGAGATTCCCATAGAGTGGGGACGCGCTGAGCGGGAGGGGTGCGCCGTGGATCAAACGACGGAGCTGCAGCTGCCGAGCGGCACTGCCCGGTTTCGATTTGGCGGCTATTCAGACCGTGGCACGGTGCGGCGACTCAACGAGGACAGCTTCCTGTCTTCGCTACCCCTGTTCGCTGTGGCAGACGGGATGGGCGGCCACGCGTTCGGCGATCGCGCCAGCCAGGCTGCAATCGGCGCCCTCGCACAGGCTTTCGATGGCACGACTCACGCCACCGCTCAGCAGGTGCTCGAGACAATTCACGGGGCCAACGAAGCCGTACTCGCGGTGACCGGCGGTTCCGACGAGGTATCAGGGACCACCCTGTGCGGAGTCGCGTTCGTCGAGATCGGTCCGACCGACAGCCATCACTGGATGGCCTTCAATGTGGGCGATTCCCGCATTTACAGCTGGGATGGCCGTCACCTCCTGCAGCTGAGCGTCGATCACTCCGCCGTTCAGGAGCTGGTGGACCTCGGCGAGATCACACGATTGCAGGCCACCACACACCCGGACCGCAACATTGTGACTCGCGCCCTTGGTGCGGACACGACCGTCGAACCTGATATCTGGCTCCTACCCGCGCGTGGCCACCAGACCTTCCTTCTCTGCTCCGACGGTCTCAACAAGGAGCTGAGTGACGACGAAATCGCTCGGATCATTGTCTTCCACGGGTCGGAACAGATGCGCGAGTCGGATGGTCTCCCGATCTCTCTCTCGGAACGCCTGGTGTGTGCTGCGGTCGCGGCTGGGGGGTCGGACAATGTCACGGTCGTCGTTGTCGAATCCGACCTTGTAGGGTCGAGTGCGAAGTCTTCGGAAGAAACGGTGGATCGGGATGCGATACCCGCGTTGCTCGAAGTGACGAAGCCGAGGGGGTAGGCCATCGCCGTGACAGTGCACTTCAGACCCGCGGTCAGCGGCGGATGGCTCGCGCTCACGTCGGGCGAGACCCTGCTGGTGATCGGCGCCCCGGCCGACCAGGCGACGGTGGATGCGCTCTGGGAAGCACTCGCGGGCACCGGCGGATTCCAGCGGGTGCTGGACGTGCTCACGAACAAAGGCCTCGCCGCGACCCCGCCGTTCGCCCTGTTCGACGGTTCGGCGGCATCCCTGCGCATCATCGTTCGCGGACCGGTGATGGCGACCGTCAGCCATGCCGGGGGCATTCATCGGCTCGACGGTTCCGGAGTGACGACCTGGCTCGAGCAGACCCTCGCGGAGGTGTCGTCGGCGGTCGTCGACGTCGCCGGTGCCGCAGCCGCGGACGGGGTTGTAGAGCTGCCGCTCCGCACGGGTGCGGCCTGGGTTTCATCGCTGGAATTGCGGTGCGAAGCACCTGCTGCGCCGGTGTCGAAGCTGTCGCGGCCGGTCATAGCCGCACCGGAATCCGTTGCCGCACCGATAGTCGAGATAGATCCCGAAGCTACCGTCACCGAGCCCCCGACCGAGCAGATCGACACTCCGAAGGAGAAGTCCGGCACCTCGGACGACGGCTACGATTACCTGTTCGGCGCCACGATGTTCCGGGATGTCGCGGGCGCGGCCGTGCAGGAGGCGCCGGCCGAAGAAGAGGCAGCGGCGCCCGAGCGTGCCGGAGACCACGACGGTCACACCGTGCTCACTTCCGACATCGCGAAACTGCGGGAAGGGCGCACGGCCCAGCGCGGCGGAAGCGCAGCGCCCCCGCCGACAGCCCCCGCCCCTCAGGTATTCCTCGCCCTGTCGAACGGTTCGCGCGAAGCGCTCACCCAGCCGATCCTCGTCGGTCGCTCGCCGAGCGTCAGCCGGGTCCCCGGCGGGCAGATGCCTCGACTGCTCACGGTCGGCACCCCCGACCAGGACATCTCCCGCACCCATGTGCGATTCGTGCTCGAGGGCGGCACGGTGGTGGTGACCGACCTGCACTCCCGCAACGGCACGCTGGTGGTGCTTCCGGGCAAGGAGCCGCAAAAGCTGCGGGCAGGGGAACCCACCTCGGTGATCGCCGGCACTGTTGTCGATCTCGGCGGCGGAGTCACGCTCACCGTCGAAGAGGCGGTGGGAGAAGCCTGATGCGTCGCATTTCATCCACGCCTCCCGAGTTACCCGGCTACACCTTTATCAAGGTTCTCGGATCGGGTGGATTCTCCGACGTGTTCCTCTACGAGCAGAAGCTGCCCAAACGTCGCGTTGCGGTGAAGGTGCTGCTCACCGAAGAGTTGAGCAGGGCAAACCGTGCCGCGTTCGTCGCCGAGGCGAACCTCATGGCCCAGCTGTCGACGCATCCATACATCGTCACGATCTATCAAGCGGATGTCGCGGGCGACGACCGCCCCTACTTCGTCATGGAGTACTGCTCGGGCCCGAGCCTCGCCGAACGATACAAGCGGGAGATCTTTCCGGTGGTCGACGCGCTGCGTACCGGGGTGCGCCTGTCGAGTGCAGTCGCGACCGCGCATGCGGCGGGCATCCTGCATCGCGACATCAAGCCGGCGAACGTACTCACCAACGACTACGGCTGGCCGGCGCTCACCGACTTCGGTATCTCCTCTGCGGTCGAAGACGACGTGCTTCCCATCCACACCAGCACTCTCGCCAGTGCCCTCGCCCAGGACACCGGCACCGGCGGCACCGGCCAGTCGGTGGGCATGTCGGTGCCATGGTCGCCTCCGGAGATGTTCGAAGACGACCCGGCGCCCGATGTGAGATCGGATGTTTTCTCCCTCGCGGCGACCGTCTACACGATCCTCGCGGGCCAGACCCCCTTCGAGCTGCGCGGGCACTCCAACGGCACCCTCGACCTGATCGGGCGCATCGAGCGCGGTGCGATCACGCCGATGTCGCGGGACGACATCCCTCGCTCCCTTCTCGCTGTCCTGCACAAGGGGATGGCGTCGAACCGCAACGACCGGTTTTCCAGCGCGGTGGACTTCGCGCGGGCGCTGCAGCGCGTCGAGCTCGAGCTCGGCTATTCCCCGACGACGATCGACGTGCCGAACCTGCACATCGAGGCGCCCTCGCGGCCAGGCCAGGAGGATGACGCAGACGAGACCCGCGCTCGCAGTGTCGCGACCATCCAGGCCCAACCGGTTCTGCCGCCGCCCGTCTCCGTGCCGGGGCCGAGCCCGGCAGCGTCGATCGATGAGACCCAGGTGCGCGGGGCGCCCAGGACGATCGCCCAGCCCGAGCAGGCGGGCGAGACGATCGTGCGGCGGCGAGTCACGACTCCGGTCGCGACCGCGACCGAGACCGGACCACCCGCACCGGAAGAGATTCGCGAATACGAGACGACCCGGAAGGTGTCCCGCACCAACAAGATCTTGATCGGTGTCTCCGGTGGCGCCGTGCTCGTCATCGCGGCCGTAATCGTTGCTGGCCTCGCCCTCGGAGGGAACCCGACCGAGTCGCTGAGCCCGAGCGCGAAGGCCTCCGGTGGTGATTCCGCGCTCGTCGAGACCGTGCCGGTGCCGACACTGGCCGGTGTCCCGGTGGTGACGGGCACCGAGCTGATCTTCACCGTGACGAATCCGAAGCCAAAAGCCGGTGACAGCTTCCGTTGGAGGGTCAGTAACCGCGGGAACGACGAAGCTCTGCACCAGAGTGCAGACGGCGTGGTGACCGTGCCAGGCTACGCAGCCGACACGACGATCTGCGTAGAGGTCACGGTAGCCCGTGCGGGCAAGCTGTCCAATCCGCTGGAGGCGTGTTACCCCCGATGAAGCCTCTCAAGATCGAATTCTGCGGCGAGTGGTACGAGGTCGGGCATCCCCACGACTTTCATATCGGGCGCGAGTCCGACCTGGTGATCGACGACAACCCCTACCTGCACCGTCGCTTCCTACGCATCTATGAAGACTTCGGCATGTGGTGGCTCTCGAACGTGGGCAACCTGCTCTCGGCAACCGTGACGGATGCCACCGGCCAGGTACAGGCCTGGCTCGCGCCTGGCGCGCGCCTGCCGATCGTGTTCCCGCAGATGCAGGTGCTGTTCAGTGCCGGTTCGACCACCTACGAGTTCACCATCTTCTCGGCCGAAGATTATTTCAGCACCGCCTCTGCGATGGCTGGCTCCGGCGGCTCGACCACGATCGAGCCCGTACCGCTCACCAGCACCCAGCGGCTGCTGGTTGTGAGCCTCGCCGAGGGAGTGCTTCGACAGTCCTCGCCGGGTCGAGGTGAGATCCCCACTTCCGCCGAGGCTGCTGCCCGCCTGCACTGGTCGATGACCACCTTCAATCGCAAACTCGATAACGTGTGCGACAAGCTGGACAAGATCGGCGTGCGCGGGTTGCGAGGAGTCAAGGGCAATCTCGCCACGAACCGTCGCCTGCGACTCGTCGAATATGCCGTTGCCACTCGGTTGGTGAGCCAGGATGACCTCTACCTTCTCGCAAAGAACGACGCGGATGCGGCGGAGAAAGCTCACGCCGACGCAGCCGGATAGCCCGCTGGGCGCGGGAAGGCACGCCAGCCCATGGGCAGTGGTCCCCATGCGAGGGGGTACACGACGGATTTTCGTCGTGTTAGGTTGATCTGAGCTGCTGGATTCCGGAGGAATCCGCAGGTCATCGTCGTTGAAGAATCGGCCGTGGGGGTCACGTGTGAGCGCGCTCGGACGGTGGGTAAAGAGTCGTAAGACCCTCGCATCCGCCCTTGTCATCGCAGTCGTCGCAGGTGTGCCGCTCACCATCGCCGCGTTGCATCCCGGATTCCCGGTTTCTGACGTCGAACTCACCTCCCGTGACGTCTGGGTGACCAATGGGCAGCAGTTGCTCGGCGGACGCCTCAACCGCCAGATCGATGAGCTCAACGGCTCGGTCGTTGCCTCGAGTGCGAAGTTCGAGGTGTTGCAGGACGGCGACTCGCTCTACATGCACAATCCGGATGCCGGTCGCATCGAATCCGTCAACCCCGCCTCTACGCAGGTGAGCTCGGCGATCGACGTGCCGAAGAAGTCCGAGGTCGGCTACGGCGGCACGACTCTCATCATCGTTTCGCCGAAGGGTGACCTGTGGGCGGTGCCCTCGGTCGGCGACCTGCAGTTCAACTACGTGTCGACGGCCCCGCTCGTGAAGCTCGGTACGGGTGGACACGCCACGATCACCCAGACAGGCGCCATCATCGCGGTTTCGCCGACGAAGAAGAAGATCTATCGGATGGCCACCCTCGCGTCAGCGCCGGTGATCTCCAACTTCCCCTCCGTCGGCGCCTTCCAAATCTCCGCGGTGGGGGAGGCGGCCGTGATCTTCGACCAGTCCACCAACGAGCTCCTCACCGAGGACGGCTCCACACACAAACTCCCGAAGACCGGCTTGCGACTGCAGCAGGTCGGCGCGAAGTCCGACTACGCCGTCATCGCCACCGCGGATTCGCTGATGAAGGTCCCCCTCGGTTCCGGTTCGGTGCAGACAATCTCCGCCAACGTCACCACGCCCGCACAGAACGCCGACGGTGTCTCCGCTCCCGTCTTCCTATCGGGCTGCGCGCACGGCGCATGGGCGACATCGCAAAAATACCTGCTCGCCTGTGATGGTCAGAAACCGGTTCGCCACGATTTCGAGAAGCCGACCAGAGGTAGCGAACTCGAGTTTCGAGTGAACCGCACGGTCATCGCTCTCAACGACCTGAGCAACGGCAACGTCTGGCTGGTAAATGAGAACATGCGACTCGTTGACAATTGGGGTGACGTGACCCCGCCAGCTGAGAAGCAGAGCGAGCAGACCGGTGACAAGAAGTCAGCCACGCAGTCCTTCGAAGACACGCTCGCCCAGCGCACCGCGGTGAATCACCCGCCGACTGCGATCGACGACAATTTCGGCATCCGTCCCGGGCGCACGACGATATTACCGGTGCTCGACAACGACTCCGACCCGGATGGCGACGTGCTGGTGATCTCTGCCTTTGACGGGATCGCGGACTCGACCGGTCACCTCGATCTCATCGACGGCGGCCGCGCACTGCAGTTCACGCCGGCGGTCGGATTCGTCGGATCGGTCTCCTTCGGGTATACCGTCGACGACGGTCGTGGCGGCACGGCGAGTGCGCGAGTCACCGCCCATGTCGTGCCAGAAAGCAGTAACCAGGCGCCGGTGGAGATCCGCGCCGGTGGGGTGGGCGTCGAGGCCAACCAGACGGTCACCTACAACGTTCTCAGCAATTGGCGCGACCCCGACGGCGATGATCTCTACCTCGTCGGCGCTTCGCCCAAGTCGGGCGACCTCGTCCGGTTCAGCCCGGACGGCTTCGTCACCTTCACCCACCAGACCTCCGAGATTGGTAAGAAGGAAGTTGTCTTCCTGGTGAGCGACGGCCACGGAGCGCAGGTGCAGGGCACGCTCACGGTCGACGTCAAGCCGGCGGGCACGCTCAATCCGGTGGGAACGCCCGACTTCGCGACGGTGTTCACCAATGAGACGGTGGTGGTGAAACCTCTCGACAATGACATCTCGCCCTCTGGCGCCCAGCTGCAGCTCGTCGCCATGGAGGCTCCCACCGGTAAGGGCGTCGCATCCTTCAATTCCGACTCCAAAGAAATCACCTTCAGCTCGTCAGAGGCGGGTGTCTCTTACCTCAAGTACACGCTGCAGGCCGGTTCGGCCACGAGTGTCGGGCTCGTACGCGTCGACGTGCGCGATAAACCGCAGGATGACTCCCTCCCCCCGGTCGCGGTGAAGGACACTGCGTACCTGCGGGGGGATGAGCCGACGACAGTGTCGGTACTGACCAACGACGTGAGTCCGAGCGGTCGCGTGCTCGCTGTGCAGTCCATCTCCGTGCCGCCGGAGCTCACGGCGAAGGGTCTCGTCGTTGAGTTGCTGGAAAGTACGCAGATCCGGGTCACCTCGCCCGCCGCTCTCACCGAACAGGTGAGCTTCAATTACACGATCTCGGATGGCGCACACACGGCCACTGCGGGCGTGACGGTCGTGCCAGTGCCGCCCCTCACGAAGCACCAGCCCCCCATCGCCGCGAACGATACCGCGAAGGTGCGCGTGGGGGATGTCACAACCCTCGACGTGCTGGCTAACGACATCCATCCCGACGGCTCTCCGATGACGCTCGACACCACGCTCGTGACACTACCGACCGCCGGGCTCGCCTTCGTGAGCAAAAACAAGCTGCGATTCCAGGCGCCCACCACCGCGGGTGAATACACGGTCGACTACCGGGTGCTCGATCCGTTCGGCGAAACCGCCACTGCCACCGCCACCTTCACGGTGATCGGTCTCGACCCCAAGAGCAACCAGGACCCGATCCCCAAGCCGCTCACCGCTCGGGTGCTTGCCGGTGACTCGATCCGGGTGGAGATCCCGCTCGATGGAATCGACCCCGATGGCGACTCGGCCCAGCTTCTGAGCTTCCCGGTGGGGCCGAGCCTCGGCGCGATCGACAGCCAGGGTACCGATTTCTTCATCTACCACTCGTCCGCGGCGGCATCCGGCACCGATTCCTTCACGTACAAGGTGTTCGACGCCTTCGGGGCGACCGGTGATGGTGAGATCAAGATCGCGGTGATCCCTCCACCCAAGTCACTGTCGAACCCGATCGCATCGCCCGACAGTATCTCGGTGCGCCCGGGCCGCGTGGCACAGGTCGACTTGACGGCCAACGACTCCGACCCGCAGGGTGCGCCGATCGAGGTCTCGAAGAAGCTCATCGACGTGCCCCACGGTATCGACGCCTCGGTGGTGAAGGGCCGGTTCCTGGTGCTCACCGCGCCCGACAGCGAGCAGTCTTTCTCCATGCGCTACGAACTCACCAACAACCGTGGTGGCAAGTCCGTGAGCTACGTACTGGTGAAAGTGACCAAGGATGCTCCGATCCTGCCGCCGACGGCCGAGGACATCTCGATCCTGCCGAAGACCATCGCGGGCAAGCAGTCCACCACCGTCGACGTGTTCGACGGTCACGCCTTCAACCCCTCTGGACACACCGAGGACCTCACGGTCACGGTCGAAGGCCCCAATGCCGGTTCGGCGAAACTCCTCGAGAAGAACGGTCGAATCGAGGTGACGCCGGGTAAGACCCGGCAGGCCATCGCCTATCGGTTGACCAACGAGAAAGACAAGCTGAGTGCGCTGGCGTTCATCCTTGTTCCCGCTGCGGTGTCCAAGGACTTCGACCAGCCACCGACGATCGATCCCTCTCTTCCGGTGCAATACGTGAGTATGAACGAGACGCGCACCTGGAAACTGAAGGACATCCTCACCGTGCCCTCTGGTCGAGAGGCTCACATTACGGACAGGGCCACGGTGAGCGCGCTGCAGAGCAGCGGCGCCTCCTCTTATGTGGATGCCGACACCATCACCTTCACGCCGTCCAAGGACTATCGGGGCCCCGCATCGGTGAAGTTCACCGTGTTCGACGGCGCGTCAAAGGATGACCCCAAGGGCATCAAGGCCAATCTCACACTCAACATCGTGGTGGGCGATCCGCAGTTCAGAGACACTCCGCCCGAGTTCACGAGCCCGAACGCTCAGCTGGAGGTGGGCGAGACGACCACCCTCGACCTACGGGCGTCGACCGGGCATCCGAATCCCCAGATTTTGCAGGAGGTGACCTACTCGGATCTCACCGGGACCTCTGCTGGTCTTCAGGCCAGTCTCAGCGGATCGCAGCTCACCCTCACCAGCCCGCGCAACGCAAAAAAGGGAAGCACCTACAAGCTTGGCGTGACGCTCAGGTGGGACAAGTTCACCGTGCCTGGCACGATCAATGTGACGGTCGTCGGTTCGAGCCGACCCCTCGCGGTGGCTGTCTCGGACACCTACGAAACGCAACGCGGCGATGGTGCAGTGGTGGCGCATCCGCTGGTGAACGACTCGAATCCCTATCAGACCACCGGTGAGAAGCTCACGATCGTGGACGCCAAAGTGCAGAACAGCGGCAACCCCGCGGGAATCTCCTTTACGAAGGACTCCGTCACCGTCACGCCGAGCGCAGCCCTCAAGGACGGACGCATTGAGGTCGTCTACACGGTTCAGGATGCCACGGAAGACACGGACCGCCAGGTTAACGGCACCATTTCGGTTATCGTCAGCGACGTGCCCGACCAGGTGGCGAAGCCGACACGCACGTCGGCGATCGGCGGCGATGGCAATGCGACCTGGCGGTTCATCGCGCCGGCCTCTAACGGCAAGCCGATCACGTCGTACGACGTGCGGACAACGCCCGGTGGCGCCACCGCGAGTTGCACGGCCGGTGCCGACTGCACCGTCTCCGGGTTGGCAAACGGGACCGCGTACACCTTCTCTGCCCGGGCCATCAACGTGCACGGGCCGGGCCCGTGGTCGGTCGAGAGCGACCAGGTCACTCCGTACGGCACGCCGGGAACGCCCACCGTGACGGCGACGGTGACGAGCCAGTGGGCGCCGTCCGGGAGCATCACGGCGACATGGGGCGCTGTCACGAGCGGCGGCGGCTCGACGACCTACACCTGGCGCGCCAGCACCGGTGCGACAGGAACCACCACGGGCACGTCAAGCGCCCCGGTGACCGGGCTTGCTGCAGGCAACTACAGCTTCACCGTGTCCGCCCAGAACGCCGGCGGCAAGTCGGGCGGCACCGGCACCTCGAACACCGTGGCGATTCAGGACCAGACCAGACCCGGCAGCGTTCCGGTGAGTGCGAACGTGACGAATGACACCGACCCGGGCGCGATCACCTGGAATTGGTCGTCCCCCGGAGGCGGACCGGCTGTCACCGACAACATGGAGTACGTCTACTCGATCGACGGAGCCGGTGCGGTCGCGACGACTTCGACCAGCGTAAGCAGGGGTGGCCTGAGCGCAGGGTCGCACTCGATCTCGGTCTATGCGCGCAACAATGCGGGCAATGGGCAGGCCGGAAGCGCGTCGGCGAATATCAAGTCGAAGCCGGCACTTGCGCAGGTCGTGCTCCAGAAGGGGCCGTACGCCACCTGCCAGGGTGGCGGTGGTTGCTACAGGTATGACGTGACCCTGCAAAACTTCGGGGGTGGCGTCCACGCGATCGACTTCTATTGCCTGAGCCCATTCGGGTCGGCGTCATTCAGCGGAAATACCTACATCAGCAATAAGTTCTGCGGCTTCGCGGACACCTATGTGAACGTCGACGGTGTCGAGAGCAACCATGTCGACTTCAGGCCCTAGCAATGAGAGAACTCCCATGCCCGTAACCCAGGAGCAGGCGACCTGGTTCGCCGATGCCTTCCAGAAGCTCGTCGCGAACATCGACAAAGCGATCGTCGGCAAGAGCAACGTGATTCGGCTGGTGCTCACCGCGCTCATCTCCGATGGTCACGTGCTGCTCGAGGACTATCCAGGCACCGGAAAGACGGTGTTGGCGAAGGCGCTCGCGAACAGCCTGGACGGCACGACCTCGCGCATCCAGTTCACCCCGGACCTCCTGCCGTCCGACGTGACCGGCGTTCAGATCTACGACCAGTCGAAGGGCAAGTTCCAGTTTCACCAGGGACCGATCTTCGCCTCGATCGTGCTCGCGGATGAGATCAACCGCGCAAGTCCGAAGACCCAGAGTGCGCTGCTCGAAGTGATGGAAGAGGGCGTAGTCACGATCGACGGAGAAGGCCACGGGGTCGGTGCGCCGTTCATGGTGATCGCGACCCAGAACCCGGTGGAGCAGGCCGGCACCTACAAGCTGCCCGAGGCGCAGCTGGACCGCTTCCTGATCAAGACCACACTGGGCTATCCGGACGCCAAGACCGCGGTCGCGCTCCTGATGGACTCGGCGAACCGGGCTCGGGCATCCCTCGTCACAGCCATCATCAAGCCGGAGTCGATCGTGGCCATGACCGGCCTCGCCTCCGAGGTGTTCGTCGACGAATCGGTGATGCGGTACCTCAACGACATCGTCGAGGCCACCCGAAAGAACCGCGACGTGGTGCTCGGAGTGAGCATGCGCGGGGCAATGGCGCTCGCCCGGGCCATAAAAACCTGGGCGATCACGCAGGGTCGCACCTACGCCACGCCGGACGACGTGCGCGATCTCGCGGTGCCTGTGCTCGCGCACCGCATCATCCTCGACCCGGAGTCGGAGTTCGCCGGTGTGAAGGCCGAAGACATCGTGAGCCGAATTCTGCTCGATATCGAGCCACCCACCTACCGGGCCGCGTGACCTTTTCGCCATGACCCCGAACGCATGAACACAGTCGCCACCAAGCCCGGGCTTGCTGCGCCTCTGCGGAGGCTCGGCACCCGCGGCATCCGCCTGCTCATCGTCGTGGGCGCGATCGTCACGCCACCAGCCAAGATGGCCTGGCGCGCGCTCGGGCCGGTACTGCACACCATCACGACCGCCGGATGGCTCGTGCTCGGGCTCGCCGTCGGGGCACTCACCCTCAGCGCGGTCTTCGGCTGGCAGGAGTTCACCTACCTCGGCTTCATCCTGCTCGCGTCCCTCGCGCTCTGCGCGCTGTTCCTCTTCGGTCGCGCGTCGTATGGCGTGCTCGTTGAGCTCAACCCGCGCCGGGTTGTCGTTGGGGATCGCGCCATGGGCCGGATTGTCGTAACGAACGTCGGAAAGCACGGGCTCACTCCCACCCGTATGGAGTTGCCAGTGGGCCAGGCGATCGCTGAGTTCCAACTGCCCTCGATGAAACCGAAGGACGAGCACGAGGAACTCTTCGCCGTGCCAACCAACAAGCGTGCTGTCATCATCGCCGGCCCGGCCGAGTCCGTGCGCGGTGACCAGCTCGGCATGCTGCGGCGTGCCCTCAAGTGGGCGGACGCGGTCGATCTCTTTGTGCATCCCAAGACCGTTCGTCTCGCGCCCTCGGCCGCCGGCCTCGTGCGCGACCTCGAGGGCCAAATCTCCCAGAAGATCACCAACAACGACATCGCCTTCCACGCGCTGCGTCCGTATGTTCCGGGAGATGACCGTCGCTACGTGCACTGGCGAACCTCTGCGCGCATCGGGCAGCTGATGGTCCGGCAATTCGAAGAGACCCGCCGGTCGCAGGTGACGATGATCCACTCCTCGCGCAGCGATCTCTATGCCTCGGATGAGGAGTTCGAGCTCGCCATCTCGGTCACCGCCTCGATTGCCGCCCAGGTGATCCGCGACGGCGTGCAGATGAACGTCGTGAGCGAGTCGGGCGTCTGGCGTACCCAGACCGTCACCTCGATGCTGGATGCCTCGTGCCGCATCGATCCCGTTGGCCGGGTCTACCCCAGTATCCGCGACTTCGCACGCGAGCGTACCCGTCGACTGCCCGCCCCGAGCGTCGTGATGATGATCGGCGGCTCGAACATGACGACCGGCGAGTATCGCAGCGTTGAGTCCCTGTTCGGCCAGGACACTGCGCAAGTGGCGTTCCACGTGGTGGCCGGTGCCCAGCCGAAGATCGCCTCGGTGGCCGGACTCACGGTGATCACCGTCGGCGACCTCGCCGATCTCTCCCGGCTGGTTCGGGGGCTCAGCTGATGACCGAGACCTCGATCCCCACCCGCGGCATCCGCCCGCTCACCGGCCGCACCTGGGTCGACATCGGCGTGCTGCTCATACTCTCCGTGCTCGGGGTGCTCGGATTTGAACCCTCGTTCGGTGGCTACGGATTTCTCATCGCCGGCATCGGAGGACTCGCTCTCGGGGCTGCGATCGGAATTCTGGCCTCCGTCTTTCGACTCAACGTCATCGCCCTGGTGCTCATCGCGATCGTCGGCTATTTCCTGTTCGGCACGGCGATAGCGGTGCCCCAACAGGCGCTGTTCGGTGTGCTGCCGACTCTCGCCTCGGTCGAGAGCCTCGCGATCGGCGCGGTCTATGGCTGGTCGGACATCGTCACCCTGCGCACGCCGATCGGGGCTCCCGCCTACATCGCGGTGATCCCGTACTTCGCCACCTGGATCGTGGCCCTCATCTCCACCTCGCTCGCCACCCGCTGGCTCTCGTCACGGCCGCGATCCGCCTGGCGATTCGCGATCACGCTGATCGGCCCGGTGGTGCTTTATATCGCCGGCATCCTGATCGGCACCGCCGTGCCGTATCAGGCGGGAATCCGTGCCGCCGTGTTCGCAGCGCTCGCACTCGTCTGGTTGGGCTGGCGCCGACCCACCATTACCTCCTCAGGGCCTAACCGACTGCGCAGTCGCAAGCTCGCCGGCACCGCGATCGTGGTTGCCGGTGCGGTACTGCTGGGTGGCAGCGCCGGATTCTTCTTCGCCCCGCCGAAGGACCAGCGTTTCGTGCTGCGCGAGGAGATCCAGCCGCCCTTCGATCCCCTGAACTACCCGAGTCCGCTCTCCGGCTTTCGTCATTACACCAAGCAGGCAACCGATGACCTGCTCTTCACGGTGAGCGGCCTCAAGACCGGAGACACGATTCGGCTCGCGACCCTCGACTCGTACACCGGCAAACTCTGGAATGTGACCGGCCCGAAGACCAGTACCGCTGGCTCGGGTAGCTTCAACCTCGTGGGACGCACGCTGCCCAACCCCACCTTCATCACCCCGGTCGTTCGCACGAACGTCACCTTCACGATCGACAGTTACCAGGACTTTTGGCTGCCGAGCGTCGGCTATCCAACCCGCCTCGACTTCACCGCCGGGCCGGCCAAGGCCAGCACGGACAGCCTGCGATACAACGATTCCACCGGAACGGCCGTGCTCACGACCGGACTCGTGAAGGGCGATAGCTACACCATGACCGCGGAGGAGCAGAGGGTGATCTCGGTGGATGACCTGGCCAAGGACCCGACGGCGACCGTCGCTCTGCCCCCGGTCGTCGGCAGCCCGGATGTCGTGACGAGCAAGGCGCAGGAGTTCGCCGGCAAGGCGGCGACGCCGATCGCGCAGCTGGAAGCCATCCGGCTCGTTCTCGCGCAGAAGGGCTTCCTCAGCCATGGACGCGCCTCCGATGCGGTCGCTTCCCGCGCCGGCCATGGCGCGGATCGCATCAGCGAGTTGCTCGAACGCCCCCAGATGATCGGCGACCAGGAGCAGTACGCCTCGGCATTCGCGCTCATGGCCCGCAGCTACAACTACCCGGCGCGCGTGGTCATGGGTTTCGCCCCCAAGATCGCCGAGGGACAGAAATCGGTCAGGGTGACCGGAAATGATGTGACCGCCTGGGTCGAGGTCGCTTTCGACAAGGTGGGCTGGGTGGCTTTCAACCCCACGCCGAAAGAGACGGACATCCCACAGGCTCAGGTGCCGAAACCGCAGAGCCTTCCGCAGCCGCAGGTGCGGCAGCCCCCGCGATCGGAGAAGAAGAGTGACGACCTGCTCACTCCAGTCGAGCTTGAGAAACAGAAGAAAGACGAGAAGGGCCTGCTGTTTTCTCTGCCAGGGTGGGTCTACATTCTCGGCCTGAGCATCCTGGTTCCTGCGCTCCTGGTGTTCGTGCCAATGCTGATCATCGCTGTGGCGAAACGCAGGCGCGCCCGCCGACGCCGGACGGCCGTGCGCTCGGAGGACCGCGTGGCCGGAGCCTGGGACGAACTGCTCGACCAGTATTCGGAACTCGGCTATTCGGTGATCGGCAAGACCACACGCGTGCACATCGCCGATGACCTCGAGCGGCAAGTTGCCCAGCCGGTGATGCTGCGATCGCTGGCGATCCGCACCGACGAAGCCGTGTTCTCGGGCTGGCCGGTGGACGACCAGACTACCGAGCGGGTGTGGACCGAAGCGTCAGCCTCCATCGAAGCAGCCCGAGAGGCGGTGACCGGCCTGCGGCGATTCCTCAGCCGCTATCGCGTGCGGAAAGCCCGCGACTGGGCGCTGCGAATGGCCACCAGGAAGAAGAAGCCCTGAGCGTCACCGGGGGAGCGGTGCGTTAGCATTGCTCGACTGACGTACCAACCGGGGAGGGGAGCTGTGTCGGGCGACGAAGAAAATCCGCTGCTGATCACCCCGCCACCGGGATTGTTGCGGGCTGTGAGCCCGGGCCTCGCAGCCACTGATACCGGCCCGGATGAGCCCGAGGAGCTCATCACCCTGCCCCCTGGTATCGCAGACTCGGCCACCCATCGCGTGGCGACACCGCGGATCTCGGCGTCGCGGGCGGCTGCTGCGGACGATGAGATCGTGTTCTTCCCCGTGATACCGGGTGGTTCGGTGCTTGTTCCGGTGCTTGTTCCGGTGACTGCCCCGGTCGCGATCCGTGCCGAAGAAGCGCTGCCAGCCGTGGACGAATTGGCCGATGAAACTCGACTGAGTGCTCCCCGATACTCGTCGCCTCCCGTGTGGCGCCTCGTATTACCAACCGGACAATCGGTGCCGATCGCGACCGTGGTGATCATCGGGCGAGATCCGATTGCAAACGCGGCGTGGCCCGGTGCGACGCTTGTGCCGGCGCTCGACCCGGCGAAGTCTCTCTCAAAGACGCACGCACTGCTTGAAATCGATGCTGGCTCCCTGTGGGTGCACGATCTCGCCTCGACCAATGGGGTGTTTGTCGCCGCTCACGGTGTCGATGTCGTCAAGGTCGAACCTGGCACGAGGGTGGTGGTGCCGGATGGCGCGGAGCTGGAGTTCGGCGAGTTCATCGTCACGGTGCTCCGCACCTGAGTCTCGCCAGTCGCGAGTTCGGGCTGCGGCGCTAGCATCCGCGCCGAGTAAGCCGCGCTGCATCCGCGCCCGCCCTGAGGCCAGCCAAAATTCGACTCGGGAGTAACTGCGAGCTCTGGCTGTTTCTCGCTGAATATGCCCCCACGTGACCGCGTCAGACGAGCTCATTCGCCCGGCGCCGTGTCAAATGGGAGGCGATCCATCATCCGGGGCGCACCCCAAACGGTGTTAGCCTAAGGCGGTGTTGTACGGTCTGCTTCTTCTTCATAGCCGCGACGAGTCCTAGTTTCCAGGCCGCCCTCGTCGCGGAGTCTGGTGCGGGTTGACGCGCCGCTGGCTGACCACCGTTTGGTATAGGAGAGCGCACGACAATGAATGATGTAATCCCGGCCCGCCCCCGCACACTGGCCGAAAAAGTGTGGGACGACCATCTCGTCGTGAAGGGCGAGGGCAGCACTCCCGATCTCATCTACATCGACCTCCACCTCGTGCACGAGGTGACGAGTCCCCAGGCCTTCGACGGACTGCGTCTCGCCGGCCGCCCGGTACGTCGTCTCGACCTCACCATTGCCACCGAAGACCACAACACGCCGACTCTCGACATCGATAAGCCGATCGTCGACCTCACCAGCCGTACCCAGATTCAAACCCTGCGCAACAACTGTGCCGAGTTCGGCGTGCGCCTGCACTCGCTCGGCGACATCGAGCAGGGCATCGTTCACGTGGTCGGCCCGCAGCTCGGCCTGACGATGCCGGGTATCACCGTCGTCTGTGGTGACTCGCACACCTCCACCCACGGTGCCTTCGGTGCCATGGCCTTCGGAATCGGCACCAGCGAGGTTGAGCACGTGCTCGCGACGCAGACCCTGCCGCTCACACCGTTCAAGACGATGGCGATCACTGTCGAAGGCGCGCTGCGCCCGGGGGTGACCGCCAAAGACATCATCCTTGCGGTTATCGCACAGATCGGCACCGGCGGCGGGCAGGGCTATGTGCTCGAATTCCGCGGCAGCGCTATCCGCTCGCTCTCGATGGAGGGCCGGATGACGGTCTGCAACATGTCGATCGAGGCGGGCGCGCGCGCCGGCATGATCGCGCCGGACCAGATCACTTACGACTACCTCGAGGGTCGCGCGCACGCTCCGAAGGGTGCGGACTGGGACGCGGCGATCGCCTACTGGAAGACCCTCGCTACCGACGTCGACGCCGTGTTCGATGCCGAGGTGTTCCTCGACGCGAATACGCTCGAGCCATTCGTCACCTGGGGCACCAACCCGGGTCAGGGCGCCTCCCTCAGCGGCACGGTGCCCGACCCGTCGACGATGCTAGATATGAACGAGCGGGCCTCCGCTGAACGTGCCCTCGAGTACATGGACCTCGAAGCTGGCATGCCGCTCAAGGGCATCCATGTCGACGCGGTGTTCATGGGCTCCTGCACCAACAGCCGCATCGAAGACCTGCGAGCCTTCGCCTCGATCATCAAGGGACAGAAGAAGGCGGATGGTGTTCGCGTCATGGTCGTGCCGGGATCGGCCCGCGTGCGCATCGAGGCCGAGGCGGAGGGCATCGACCAGATCGTCAAGGATTTCGGCGCGGAATGGCGGTTCGCTGGCTGCTCGATGTGTCTCGGGATGAATCCCGACCAGCTCGCACCGGGCGAGCGGTGTGCTTCCACTTCCAACCGCAATTTCGAGGGACGGCAGGGCAAGGGCGGGCGCACGCACCTGGTGTCCCCGCTGGTGGCGGCGGCCACGGCGATTCGAGGGACGCTGTCGAGTCCGTGGGATCTTGGCCTCGAAACAGTGGGTATCGAGACAGTTGATATCGACACAGCCGGTCTCGATACGGGGGCTGGGGCACCGTACGCGACCGCCGGAGGAAACAACTGATGGACAGGGTTTCTGTGGTCACAGGCGTCGCGGTGCCGCTCGAGCGCGCCAACGTCGATACCGACCAGATCATCCCTGCTGTGTTCCTCAAGCGGGTGACCAAGACCGGTTTCGACGACGCGCTGTTCTTCGCGTGGCGGCAGGATCCCGATTTCGTGCTCAACAACCCGGCCTTTGCTGGGGGCCGAGTGCTCATCGCCGGCCCCGACTTCGGCACCGGATCCAGTCGTGAGCACGCGGTCTGGGCGCTGCGCGACTACGGCTTCCATGCCGTGCTCAGCCCGCGCTTCGGCGATATTTTCCGGGGCAACTCCGGTAAGCAGGGGCTGCTCGCGGGCGAGATCAGTGAGGCGGACCTCGAGGCGCTGTGGGCACGGATCGACGCCCAACCCGGCATCGAGGCATCCGTCGACCTTGAGGCCAAAACGGCGACGATCGGCGATCTCACCGTGCCATTTCAGATCGACGATTACACTCGGTGGCGGCTGCTGGAAGGTCTGGACGACATTGGACTCACCCTGCGCAGCGAGGCGCAGATCACCGAATTCGAGGGTGGTCGGGAAGCCTGGCGTCCGCTCACTCTTCCGGTACAGCAGGCCACGGACCACAAGGATGCAGGTGAATGAATGAACCCCATAGTGACAGATGCCCAGAAGGCAGGACAGCGGATGGGACTGAAGTCCGACGAGATCACCATCACCGGCGGAAACCCGCTTAAGGGTCGCATCGCCGTGCGTGGTGCGAAGAACCTGGCCACTAAGGCCATGGTGGCGGCCCTTCTGGGTGAGACTCCCAGCATCCTGCGCGACGTGCCCGACATCAGCGATGTCGAGGTCGTGCGTGGGCTGCTCGAGGTCTACGGCGTGATCGTGACCGCGCCGAAAGCCGGGACCCTGCACTTCGATACGGCGAACGTGGAGAAGGCGCACTTCGCGGAGATCGATGCGCATGCCGGATCCAGCCGCATCCCGATCCTGTTCTGCGGTCCGCTGCTTCACCGTCTCGGTGAGGCGCGCATTCCCGATCTCGGGGGTTGCCGCATCGGTGATCGCCCCATCGACTTCCACCTCGACGCCCTGCGTGCCTTCGGTGCTGTCGTGGACAAGTCTTTCGAGGGCATCTACATCACTGCTCCGGACGGTTTGCATGGTGCAAACATCGAGTTGCCGTACCCGAGTGTCGGTGCGACCGAGCAGGTGCTTCTCACCGCCGTGCGTGCGAAGGGCACCACCGAGTTGAAGAACGCGGCCATCGAGCCGGAGATCATGGATCTCATCGCCATCCTGCAAAAGATGGGTGCGATCATCTCGGTCGAGCCCAATCGCGTGATCCTGATCGAGGGTGTGGACCGCCTCGAGGGCTACAAGCACCGTGCGCTGTTCGACCGCAACGAGGTGGCCAGCTGGGCTTCCGCGGCTCTGGCCACCAAGGGTGACATCTTCGTCGAGGGCGCCCGCCAGAGCGAGATGATGACCTTCCTCAATGTCTTCCGCAAGGTCGGCGGGGCGTTCGACGTCGAAGACGACGGCATCCGCTTCTACCATCCGGGGGGAGAGCTGAAGCCGGTGACCATCGAGACGGATGTTCATCCCGGCTTCATGACGGATTGGCAGCAGCCGCTTATCGTAGCGCTCACCCAGGCGATCGGCGTTTCGTATGTGCACGAAACCGTCTACGAGGATCGCTTCGGGTTCACTCAGGCGCTGAACGAGATGGGCGCGAATATCGTGGTGCACAAGGAGGGACTGCCCAATCACCCCCGCCGGGTCGCTCGTCGAGACTTCGAGCAGGCCGCGGTCATCACCGGCCCGACAAAGCTGCACGGTGCGAATGTGCGTGTGCCCGACCTCCGCGGAGGATTCAGCTACCTCATCGCGGCACTCACTGCGGAGGGCGTCTCAACCGTGAGCAACGTGGGAATCATTAGCCGGGGATACGAGCACTTCATCGACAAACTCGAGGTGCTCGGGGCCGACTTCGTCTTCGAGGGATAGCCCGTTGGCAGGTTTTGGGGCTTCCGATCGACGTAGCTCGGAAAAGACAGTATCCCCGAGGGTGAAATCCGAGAAGATTGCGATCTTCCGCCTGCTGGCGTTCCTGCTCGTGCCTCCGATGGAAATCCTCGCTCGCTATGTGGTCATCGACGGCCACAAACTGCCGAAGAGCGGTGCTTTCGTCTTCTCACCCAACCACTACAGTGAAATCGACCCGGTGGTGATCGGGCGAGTGATGTACAAACTCGGGCGCGTTCCGCGCTATCTCGCCAAGGCGTCCCTCTTCACGGTGCCGGTCATGGGGTGGTTCCTGCGTACCTCCGGACAGATTCCGGTGGAGCGCGCGGGTGTCGTGCGCGGACACGATCCGATTGCGGCGGCAGACGCTCTCGTGCATGCTGGCTACGCCGTCGTGATCTACCCGGAGGGCTCGCTCACCCGGGACCCGGACCTGTGGCCGATGCGCGGAAAGACAGGAGCGGTGCGGATGGCGCTGCTCGCCGACATCCCGCTGATTCCGGTGGCGCACTGGGGCACCCAATACGTCATGCCGCGGTACGGCAAGAAGATCAGCCTCTTTCCGCGCAAGACCATCACCGTGAAGATCGGCGACCCGGTCGACCTCTCCGCGTTCCGCGGCAAGGGACTCGATCCGAAGCTGCTCACGGCGGCGACCGCCGTACTCATGACGGAGATCACGAAGCTGCTCGCCGACCTGCGGGACGAGCCGGTGCCTGCCGAAACCTGGGATCCAAGCAAGCACAGCCAGAGCGAGATCGGACGTTTTGAACAACCCTAATCCCATGACATTGCCCATCCGTCTGTCGCTTCCCGGGGTGCGGCGCGTCGCCGTCCTCGGCGCCGGTAGCTGGGGCACCACCTTCGCCAAGGTGCTCGCTGACGGAGGTTCGGATGTCGCGCTCTGGGCGCGTCGCCCGGAGCTCGCCCGCGAGATCTCGCAGTCCAAGCGCAACAGCGATTACCTGCCGGGCATCAACCTGCCACGCAACCTCTGGGCATCGTCGTTCATCCCCGATGTGCTCGACGGCGCGGAGATCGTGTTCATCTCGGTCCCGAGTCAGTCGCTGCGGGAGAACCTGAGGATTGTGCGCGACCTCATCCCGTCCAATGCGATCGTCGTGAGCCTCATGAAGGGTGTCGAAAAAGGCACTGGCGACCGCATGAGCGAGGTCATTATGCAGGAGCTCAAGATTGATCCGGATCTGGTGGCCGTGGCGTCCGGACCGAATCTCGCGCTCGAGATCGCCAAGGAGCAGCCGACCGCGGCTGTTGTCTCCTCGACCGCGCTCGAGACGGCGACAATCGTGGCGGCTGCGGCGACGAACCCGTACTTCCGCTCGTTCGTGAATACGGATGTGATCGGTACCGAGTTCGGGGGAGTGCTCAAGAACCTCATCGCCGTGGCCATCGGCATCGTCGACGGCGTGGGCTACGGCGAGAACACGAAGGCGTCGATCATCACCCGTGGTCTCGTGGAGATGACCGATTTCGCCGTCGCCTACGGCGGCCTCGCGCAGACGCTCTCCGGCCTCGCGGGACTCGGCGACCTCATCGCAACCTGCGAATCGTCGCTCTCGCGAAACAACACCGCCGGGCGACTGCTCGGCCAGGGCTACAGCTTCACGGATGTGGTGAAGCAGATGAACCAGACGGCAGAGGGCCTCTCGTCGGTCGCCCCAATCCTCGAACTGGCCGCCGCCCGTGGCGTGGACATGCCGATCGTCGAGCAGGTGGCCCAGGTGCTCGCCGGCACTATGAATCCCCGCGACATCGCACCGCACCTAACCACTGAAGAGGACACCCCGGCGATCCTCGTCGAGTAATGCCGGATTCTCACGCGAGCTGCGGCAGATTGTCGCTCTTCTCGAGTCGGAGCGACACTATGCCGCAGTTGGCGCGCCACGGGCTCTTGGCTGACGGGCTCCCGGCCTACGGGCTCGGTGTCGGTTCCGGCACGAAACCGGGGTCGTGGCCAGTGCACTGCTTGGTCTGATCGATAGATCCAACGGCGTTCGAGAGTGCATCCAGAATGATGGCCTCCTGGCCCTGGGTGAGCTTCGTGTCGACCACCACCTGCGTGGCGGGCGACCGGCCGTAGGTCGTGTACACGTAGCGAGGTGAGCCCGAAATATCCACCACCCAGTCGATACCGTTCACGGTCGAGCAGGTGGCGGAGGGGGCCGGTTGCGGTACTCCGCAGCGCAGAAGCACCGAGGCCGGGTTGCCCCACGCACCCGTTGCCTGGGCATTCGTCTGGCGCAGCGACTGCTCAACGACAGACGCCGGCAGGCGCACGATGATTTCGGCGCACTTCGGATTCGTGGCGTCGGCTGCCGGCGTGAGCGGGACCGTTGGCGCGCAAGCCGTGAGCAGTGCGAGGAGCATCGGGGCGAGCAAGCCGAGCGCGAGGACCGTGCGCTTCGTGTTCATCGCTTTCAGGCTACCGTTTGGAGCATGACGATCACGCCGGAACCGGCCGCTCCCGACACTCTCGGAGGTATCGGCGAGCTTGCGGTGCTGGCGCGCATCTTCCCGCGGCTGCCCACCGCGGCATCCGCCCTGCTCGGTCCGGGCGATGACGCTGCCCTCGTTGCTGCTCCCGACGGGCGGTTTGTCGTGACCACGGACATGATGATTCACGGGCCAGATTTTCGCCTCGCCTGGTCGACCCCTCACGACCTCGGCTGGAAAGCCGCCGCCTCCAACCTGGCGGATGTCGCGGCCATGGGCGCCGTGCCGACCGCGCTCGTCGTGGCCATCGCCGCGCCAGCCGACTCGCCGGTCTCGGTGCTCGAAGGCATTGCGGATGGGCTTCGTGACGCCTGCGAGACGCTCGCACCGGGGTGCGGTGTCGTGGGCGGGGATCTGTCGGTATCGGCCACTCTGACGATCGCCGTAACCGCATTCGGGGATCTCGAGGGACGTGCGCCGGTGCTCCGCTCCGGCGCCGCGCCCGGAGACATCGTGGCGGTGGCCGGCGTGCTCGGCGAGGCCGCAGCGGCCCTGCGCCTGCTCTTCGCCGAGGCCATCGACGCATCGGGGCGACCGGATGCGGCGCTCGCCACCGCCCTGCGGTCGCGCACGGTGGCGCAGCTCGCTCCGACCCCGCCGATCGCTGCCGGTCGCGCCGCCGCCCTCGCGCGGGCGACGGCGATGCTCGACCTGAGCGACGGTCTCGCGATCGACTCCGCCCGCCTCGCTCGGGCAAGCGGCGTGGGAATAGACTTCGCCATGGCGGCGCTGGGCGACGATCCTGCTCTCGCGCTCGGCGGGGGAGAGGATCACTCGTTGCTCGCGACCTTCCCCCCTGGTGTCGTGTTGCCCGCGGAATTCCGTCGTATCGGAGTGTGCGTCGACGGCGAGGGACTCACGGTGGACGGCTCACCCCACGACTCTGCCGGGTGGGATCCGTATCGGGACTGGGCCGGGTCTGCAGGCTGAGCCGACTCCGAAGAGCGCGCCGGACTCGAGACGGCTCATCCGTCTGCCCGGCACAGTCCTACTCGACCGGCACAGTCCTACTCGACCGGCACAGTCACCGCGCTCGCCCACCACAGGGTCGTGTCTCCGTAATCCTTGCGACGGTCGAGCGTGATTCCGGGCGGCCAGGTCGGCTCGGGGGAACGGCTGCTGCGCTCGAGGCAGACCACGGCATCCGGTTGGAGGCGCGAGGCAAGCGATGCGAGGTTTTGCGTGAGCTCGGCTTCGAGCAGGTCGTAGGGCGGGTCGAGGAAGACCAGGTCCCAGGTCTCAGGATTGCTGGTCAGGAATGATTGCACGAGCCGCCCGCTCACCTCGATACGAAGTGACGAACCGCGCGGCGTCTGCGCGAGCACCGCCGCCGCGTTGGACCGGCAGACTGTTGTGCCCACTCCGCCTCGTTCGACGAGACGCACGAAGGCCGCGCCGCGACTGGCGGCTTCGAGGCCGAGTGCTCCGGATCCGGCGTAGAGATCGAGTACCCGTGCGCCGTCGATCGCATTCCGGGATTCGAGCGCGGAGAAGATCGCCTCGCGCACGCGGTCGCTGGTGGGGCGAGTGCCGTCCCCTGGTGTCTTCAAGGCAATGGATCCGGCGAATCCGGAGATTATTCGAGTCATCGGACTCGACCCTACCGAACTACCCGAATTGTTCACTCGACAGGACTACCGTTTTACTCATGGCACCCGATTTTCGCAAGCCCTTCCGCGCACTGTCGTTGCGACCACGAACGCCCGCCGCTCCGACGAGCGTGGCAACACCAGAGCCAGGGCAGGTGCGCTCCAGCCTGGTCAACAATGCCATCTACTAGCACGGATGCCGAGTCGAGACTCCCGCCTCGCTCAGCGAGACCTACGCGGCGCTCGACGCCCGCCCCGGAGCTATGGCGTGGATCGGCCTCTATCGCCCGACCACCGATGAGCTCACGTCGCTCGCCGCGCAGTTCGGCCTGCACGAACTCGCTATTGAGGATGCGATTCTCGCCCCAGCGCCCGAAGATCGAGCGCTACGGCTCCACACTCTTCGTAGTCCTTCGGGCGGCACGCTACCTCGATGCGAAAGAGGAGGTGGAGTTCGGCGAGCTCCACGTGTTCATCGGCCAGAACTTCGTCATCACTGTTCGTCACGCCGAATCGCCCGATCTGGCGCTGGTTCGCCGGCGGCTCGAGGGCACTCCCGATTTACTTGCGCGTGGCACGGAGGCAGTTCTTTACGCGATTCTCGACGCGGTGGTCGATGCCTATGTTCCCGTCGTCGCTGGCCTCGCCAACGACATCGATGAAATCGAGACACAGGTGTTCGGTGGCGATCCCGGCGTCTCGCGGCGCATCTACGAACTGACAAGGGAGGTCATCGACTTTCAGCGTGCGGCGGTGCCGCTGGTCAGTATGCTCGATCAACTCTCGAACGGGTTCGACAAGTATGGGATCGGAGACGATCTTCAGCAGTACCTGCGCGATGTCGCGGACCATGTCGCTCATGTGACAGAGCGCGTGGACGAGTTTCGCATCCTCCTTCGGGACATTCTCACGGTCAACGCAACACTCGTGGCCCAACGCCAGAACGAGGAGATGCAGGAGACGACGGAGGCCAATAATCGGCAAACGGAGGAGACGCGCAAAATTTCGGCCTGGGCGGCAATCCTGTTTGCGCCCTCGATCATCAGCGGAATCTACGGAATGAACTTCCGAATCATGCCTGAGCTGCGCTGGGCGTTCGGTTACCCGTTCGCAATCGGACTGATGCTCGTCGTTGGTGTCGGGCTCTACGTGATCTTCCGCAAGCTGCGCTGGCTGTAAGCAAGCTGGCGCTATCCGTCGGGCCCCGGCGGTAACCTGTCGAGGTGGACTCCCCGCTCGATGCCAAGCTCAGTGGTGCCCTCGGCGGTCGCACGGCGGCGGCGATCGAGAAGGGTCTCGGGCTCGTCACCGTTGGTGACCTGCTGACCCACTATCCGCGGCGATACGCCCTCCGCGGCGAACTCACCGCTCTCGCTCAACTCTCGGTCGACGAGAATGTCACGATCGTCGCAGAGGTACTCGGCGTGCAGGAGCGCACGATGCGGGCACGCAAAGGGTCGATTCTCGAGGTGACGATCAGCGATGGCAGCGACATCCTTTCCCTCACCTTCTTCAACCAGGCCTGGCGCAAGAGCGACCTGAAGCCGGGCGTGCGCGGCATCTTCGCCGGCAAAGTGGGCGACTATCGCGGCACGATCCAGTTGGCACACCCCGATTACGAGCTTTTCGAGACGGATGACACGGGCGGAGACTCCGAGGCAGGCGCGGAGAGGGCGCGCAAGTGGGCCGAACAGCCGGTGCCGATCTACGCGGCGACAGCTGCGGTGGCATCCTGGCAGCTGGGTAAGGCCGTCGGAGTGCTGCTCGACACGCTCCCGCCGCTCGATGACCCCGTGCCGGGCGCGGTGCGGGCAGAGCGCGGGCTCATGAACTACTCGCGAGCCCTCGAGTTGATCCATCGGCCGCAGAAAGACATCGAGTGGAGGGCCGCACAGAAGTCCCTGCGCTTTCAGGAAGCCTTCGTGCTTCAGGCCGCACTTCTCGAGCAGCGGGCGTTGCTGAAGCTCCAATCGGCGACTCCCCGCGCCCCGAAGCCGGGCGGCCTGCTCGAGCGCTTCGATGCGCAGCTGCCGTTCGTGCTCACCGGCGACCAGACGACGGTCGGGGTGGAGATCGCGAGCGATATCGCGGCTTCCGCTCCGATGAACCGACTGGTGCAGGGCGAGGTCGGATCGGGCAAGACCCTCGTCGCATTGCGCGCGATGCTTGCTGTCGCCGACAGCGGTGGCCAGTCGGCCCTGCTCGCGCCAACGGAGGTGCTGGCCGGCCAGCACCTCCGTTCCATCGTGAAGACGCTCGGTCCCGACCTTGCGGCGACGCTGCGGCCCACCCTGATCACGGGACAGCTACCGGTGGCGGATCGGCGCAAAGCCACCCTCGCGACCGTCAGCGGGCAGGCGCAGATCGTCGTCGGCACGCACGCACTGCTGAGTGAGAGTGTCGGCTTCTACGACCTCGGACTCGTGGTCGTGGACGAGCAACACCGATTCGGGGTCGAACAGCGCGAGGCGCTGCGCCGGAAGGGCACGGTGCCGCCGCATGTGCTCGTGCTCACGGCGACTCCGATTCCGCGCACGGTGGCGATGACCGTGTTCGGAGACCTGGATGTCTCAACGATCGCCGAGCTGCCCTCCGGTCGGGTGCCGATCCAGAGTTTCGTCGTGCCTCTCGCCGAGAAACCGGGGTGGGTCAACCGGGTCTGGGAGCGTCTGGCCGAAGAGCTGGCGAAGGGGCGCCAGGGGTTCGTGGTGTGTCCCGCGATCGACAGCACGGCGGTCGAGACCCCGCTGATCGAGCCTGACGAACCCAGGGTCACGTCACGGATTGCAGCAAGCTCGGCCCGTCCCGGCACGATCACCGACATCGCGAATGTCACCGACACTCTCGCGAGTGTGCGCGCCAACCCACTTTTCACCGGCCGTCGCATCGAAGGGCTGCACGGCCGCTTGCCGAGCGACGAGAAGGATGCCCTCATGCGGGCGTTTGCTGCAGGGGAGATCGACGTGCTCGTCGCTACGACGGTGATCGAGGTCGGCGTGGACGTGCCGAATGCGTCGACGATGATCATTCTGGATGCCGACCGCTTCGGTGTCTCGCAGCTGCACCAGCTGCGGGGACGGGTCGGCCGCGGCGGGGTGCCCGGGGTGTGCCTGATGGTGACGCAGGCGGAGGAGGAGACCCTGGCTCGCGAGCGGGTCGAGGTCGTGGCATCCACTCTCGACGGTTTCGAGCTCGCACAGAGGGATCTCGAACTGCGGCAAGAGGGTGATGTGCTCGGCAATTTGCAGTCGGGTGGCCGCTCTTCGCTGCGGCTGCTGCGTGTCGCGAAGGACGGTGTGCTCATCACGGAGGCGCGGGCGATCGCGCAGGGAATTCTCGCCGAGGACCCGGAGCTGTCGTCGCACCCGGCATTGCGCACGGCTCTCGCCCGGAGGCTGGACGAGGCGAGCCGCGATTTTCTCGCAAAGAACTGATAGCTGCCCCTGCGGCTCAGGCGACGGTGTGTCGCACGATCACAAACCTGACACACCCGTGCCGTAGTCTGGCGCAATGAGCAGGATTGCCGTCGTCCCCGGTTCCTTCGATCCGGTGACCCTCGGTCACCTCGACGTGATCGGCCGGGCGGCCAGGATCTTCGATCAGATCCACGTTCTGGTCGTGCATAACCCGGCGAAGACCGCGCTCCTGCCGGTGGCACAGCGGGTAGCTCTCATCGAGAGAGCTATTCTCGATGCCGATTTCGAGGGTGACATCGTCGTGACCTCATGGAGTGTCGGCCTGTTGGTTGACTACTGCACGGATGTCGGGGCGAGCGTGATCGTGAAGGGCATCCGCTCGCAGGTGGACGTGGCCTACGAAACGCCGATGGCCATTGTCAACCGCAATCTCGCGGGCGTCGAGACGATCTTCATGCTGCCGGATCCCGCGCATGCCCATGTCTCGAGTTCGCTGGTGCGGCAGGTTGCGGGACTCGGCGGGGATGTCGCCCCCTATGTGCCGAAAGCGGTAGCGGACTTCCTGCAGCACGGCTGACCCTCAGCCGAAGGGCCGACCCCGCACCATCCCGGTGCTCGGGAGGGTGCGGGGTCGCCCCGTGACGCAGGCTCGAGCATCAGCGGTGCGGCAGGTTGAGGATCTGCCAGCGCTGCCATTGGCGTTCGCGCTCGAGTCGGGCGGTGTGCTCTTCGAAGCGCACGACACGCCGTTCCCGGGACTCGAGTTCGAGCGGTCGTCGACCCCACCGGATGAGAGCGAGGCCGAGATGAAGTGCGGCCCGGTCGACGATGCTCACCCGACGCACCGGGTGCGACGGGCGATCCTGAATGGGACGGCTTTCGGGGGTTGATTGAGACGGATGGGTTGATTGGGGCGGATAGTCGTGACGACCGGGAGTGGACGACAAAACGGCCTTCATGATGGTGGAACCTCACTGCTGGAGTGCCGCGCGGGGCTGCGGATCGATCGGGGAAGGGCCTCAGGAGACGGCAGGCTGCGCAGGCAGGTGCGGGACCTCGAGAGTCGGGCTTCGAAATCAGCGTCACCGACCGGATCGGTGGCACTGCGCCTCTCAGGAGGCGGGCAGGACGATCAGGCGGTGAAGACGCCGACGAAGCCAGCGGTAAACCGGGTGCGGGTCATCCCCGCAATATTTGCATAAATCACGCTGGCTCCTTTCGTCAGAGGCGCGGGCCTACCGTATCGGGAATCCGAAGGATGGTGCAAGTAAATTCTGAGACTCTGTCAAGAGTCTCGTTTTTTTACGCGATCGTCCCTAAGCTCTGCTCATGTATCTACTGCTTCCGGGGTTGGGTCTTCTCCTCATGGTCGGCGCGCTCATCGACATCATCCGGGCCGAGAGCTGGCGATCCGGCACCTCGACAAATCGATCTGGATCATCATCGTGATCCTGCTGCCACTGATCGGGTCAGTTCTCTGGTTCGCGATCGGGAGGGACTACGGCCAGTCGATCGACCTCGGCAGCTTTGGTGACCCGCGTCGGCGGGAGGCGTCGACCTCGGGGGAGGGGAATGTGGGGGAGGGCAGCACAGAGCGCGAACTGGCAGCGCTCGAACGCGAGATCGAGCGACATGAGCAGGATGACCGGATTCGCCGGCTTGAGGCGAAACTGCGCGCCCGCCCGAATGAGATCGCCCCGGAGGATTCGAAGAATTGACTGTGCTTGCTAGTGACTGTGCTGGCTAGTGGTCGGAAGCCTCTTCTGCGCCGTAGCCGGTGAGGGAACGTACCTCCATCTCGGCCGCGATCGCCGGGTTCTCGAGGGTCTTGCTCGTGATCGTTCCGAGCCAGCCGAGGATGGAACCGAGCGGGATTGAGACGATCCCGGGGTTGCTGAGAGGGAACCAGTGGAAATCGACCCCCTGGACCATCGAGGTCGGTCCGCCGGAGACGACCGGCGAGAATGCGATGAGGAAGATTGCTGAGCCGAGCCCGCCGTACATACTCCAGAGCGCCCCGCGGGTGGTGAAGCGCTTCCAATACAGCGAGTAAAGGATCGTCGGCAGGTTCGCTGATGCCGCAACCGCGAAGGCGAGTGCCACGAGGAATGCGACATTCTGCCCCTGCACGCCGATTCCGCCGACGATCGCGAATACTCCGATGACCACGACGGTGATACGGGCGACCTTGACCTCGGTGTTCGGGGCAGCCTTGCCTTTCTTGATCACGCTTGCGTAGACATCATGGGCGAAGGAGGTGGCCGCAGTGATGGTGAGACCGGCGACGACCGCGAGGATCGTGGCGAAGGCGACAGCCGAGATGAGTCCGAGAAGAACCGGGCCGCCGAGTTCAAACGCAAGGAGCGGCGCCGCGGAGTTGACCCCACCCGGGGCGGCCAGGATCTTTTCCTTTCCGATCAGGGCAGCTGCGCCGTAGCCGAGAACGAGTGTGAACAGATAGAAGACTCCGATTAACCAGATCGCCCACACCACGGAACGACGGGCCTCCCGAGCGGTGGGCACCGTGTAGAAGCGCATGAGTACGTGCGGGAGGCCGGCGGTGCCGAAGACCAGGGCAAGGGCAAGGGAGATGAAGTCGAGCCTGCTGATTCCGGTCAAGCCGTACTGCAGCCCCGGGTTCAACAGGGCATCCCCGCCACGTTCGGCCGCCGCCCCGAGCAGTGCGGAAAAGTTGAAGCCGTGAAGCGTCAGCACCCAGATCGTCATGATGAAAGCTCCGGCGATGAGGAGCCCCGCCTTGATGATCTGTACCCAGGTGGTGCCCTTCATCCCGCCGATGAGCACATAGATGATCATGAGAACGCCGACCACCGCGACCACTATGGACTGGCCGATCTTGTCGTCGATGCCAAGCAGCAGGGAGACCAGGCCGCCGGCCCCAGCCATCTGGGCGAGCAGGTAGAAGAAGCAGACCGCAAGGGTCGTCGTCGCCGCTGCGAGGCGCACCGGCCGCTGTTTGAGCCGGAACGACAGCACGTCGGCCATGGTGAATTTTCCCGTGTTGCGCATGAGTTCTGCCACGAATAGCAGCGCGACAAGCCACGCGACGAGGAATCCGATCGAGTAGAGGAATCCGTCGTAGCCATTGATCGCGATGGCCCCGCAGATGCCGAGAAACGATGCTGCCGAGAGATAGTCCCCGGCGATCGCCGTGCCGTTCTGCGGCCCGGTGAACGAGCGCCCGGCCGCGTAATAGTCGGCCGCCGTTTTGTTATTGCGACTCGCCCGCAGCACAACGAAGAGCGTGACCGCGACGAATCCGCCGAAGATGCTGATGTTGAGAACGGGATTGCCGACACTGGTGGACTCCACCGCTGCCGTCAGACCCGACAGCGCGCTCATCGTTGTGCCCCGCGCTCATCCTGCGTCTGCCCGTCGGTGTGGGCTCCCGCCGCGAGATCACTGCGGATCTCATCGGCAAGCGGATCGACTTTCCGATTGGCGTGGGAAACATACCAGGTGGTGATCGCGAAGGTCGTGATGAACTGCGCCAACCCGAGCAGCAGCCCGATAGTGATAAAGCCGAACACCCGCGTCGACATGAACTCATGGGCATAATCGGCAAGCAGGACAGAGGCAAAGTACCAGAGGAGGAAGGCGATCCCGAGCGGAAAGACGAAACCGCGCTGGGTTGCCTTGAGCTGCCGGAATGAGCAGGATCCGCGCTCTCCAGGGACTTGAGACAATGGAGGGTGCCCTCACCCCAACCCGTCGTCGACGCTGCCCCGACCGGCACCGCCCACATCGGATTCGCCGCAATGCTTGAGCAGTTCCCTCCTACCGAGATGATCGCTCTCAGCACCTATGCCGAGAAGCGCGGTTTCACCGGGGTGATGGCCGCCGACCGTTTCCAACCCTGGGTGCCCCGCCAGGGCGAGGCCAGCTTTGTCTGGAACGTTCTCGGCGCGCTCGGGCAGACGACGGTCGGTGACCTCGGAACCGGGATGACGGTGCCAACCTTCCGCTGGCATCCGGCCATGGTGGCACAGGCCAGCGCGACCCTCGCGGCGATGTATCCGGGGCGGCACTGGCTCGGCGTCGGTTCAGGCGAGGCGATCGACGAGCATGTGACCGGTGCCTACTGGCCCGAGACCGCCGAGCGGATCAACCGCATGTTCGAGGCGATCGAAATCATCAAGAAGCTGTTCACCGCGTCGGTGGCCGGCCGTGACACCAAGCACAGCGGCCCACACTTCACCCTGGAGTCGACCCGGCTGTGGACGATGCCCGAGACCGCGCCCGAGATCCTGGTGGCGACATCCGGTCCGGTCACGGCAAAACGTGCCGGGCGCACGGTGGACGGAATCATCATCGACGGAGCGCCCGTCGAGAAGATCGCCGGGCTGTTCACCCGGTTCGACGAGGGCGCACGCGAGGCGGGCAGCGCCGGCGGCACCAAGGTGCTCCGCCTGCACTTCAGCTGGGCACCGACGTACGAGGCGGCGATGGCGAATGCGATGACGGAGTGGCCAAACGGGGGCATGCGGTTTCCGCGATCCGACATCCGTTCACCCTTCGAATTTGAACAGCTCGCCCGGCTGGTACGACCGGAGGACTTCGAGGGACGGATGCTGGTGTCGGAGGATCCGGACGCTCACCGTGCCAACATCCAGTCCTTCCTCGACCTCGGATTCGACCGAATCTACCTGCACAATGTCGGGCGAAACCAGCGCGAATGGATCGATGTGTTCGCGCGCGACGTTCTGCCGAAACTGGTGAGGTAGTGCTGACGGTGTGGGCCATCGAGGGAATTCCGGAGATCGTGGCGGGGGATGATCTCGCGGCCATCATCGGCGCGCTGGCGGGGGCGCTGGAAGACGGCGATATTCTTGCGATCACCTCGAAGATCGTGTCGAAGGCGGAGGGTCGCTTCGTGAAGGCCGCCGACCGTGAGCAGGCCATCACGGACGAGACTGTGCGAGTCGTCGCGACGCGAACATACCCCGGTGGCGTTACTCGAATCGTGGAGAATCGTCTCGGGATAGTCGCGGCGGCGGCGGGCGTCGACGCGTCGAATACGCCGCGGGGAACAGTGCTGTTGCTGCCGGAGAATCCGGATGCCTCGGCCTTTCGCCTGCGAAAAGCGCTCGAGGCGCGCTTCGGCCTACGCCTCGGTGTGATCATCACCGATACCCTCGGCCGCGCCTGGCGTGAAGGCCAGACGGATGTCGCCATCGGGGCGAGTGGTGTGCGCGTGCTTGATGACCTGCGCGGGTCGGCCGACACGCAGGGACGCCGTCTCGACGTAACGGTGCCGGCCACCGGCGACGAGATCGCCGCTGCCACAGACCTGGTGAAACGCAAGAGTGACGGCCTTCCGGTGGCGGTGGTGCGCGGTCTCGCGCACCTTCTCGCGGCGGATGCCGATGGCGCACAATCGCTGATCCGACCGGCCGCCAAAGACATGTTCCGACTCGGCACGGATGAGGCATGGAACCTGGGATTCGCGGCGGGGAAGGCATCTCGTGACTAGCGCACCGGGGCCTGCGGGTGGTCGACGCCCGACCACCACGGGCATCCGCCGGACGGGTGCTCGAGTATCCGAGCAGTCTGTGCCGGCGACGACCGAGTGGATCGTGGTGGTGCCGGTGAAAGGCACCGCGCAGGCGAAGTCCCGTTTCGGATCCGGTGATCATTCGGCGCTCGCGCTCGCCATGGCCGCGGACACCGTCGCGGCGGCAATGGCGGCCGAGTCAGTGGCGGGAGTCCTCGTGGTCACGACAGCCGAGGCCTCCGCAATCTTTGACGATCTGGGTGCCTTTGTAATCGTGCAGGAGACCGCTGGGCTCGCTTCGGCCATCGATCTCGGAGTGGCGACGGCTACCGAGCTGGGGGAGCCCTGGCGCGGAATCGCCGTGCTTCTCGGCGATCTGCCCGCGCTCACCCCGGCCGAACTCGAGGCGGCGCTCGCCGCGGCGCGGTCCTATCCGCTTGCCATGGTATCGGATGCCGCTGGCGACGGAACCGTTTTGATCACGGCGTCGAGCGGGTCGGTCCACTCCCCACGATTCGGCGTCGGATCGAGCTCTGCTCATCGGACGGAAGGATATATGCCGCTGGAAGTATCTGCTCTGTCCGGCTTGCGCAACGATGTCGACTCGGCGAGCGGGTTATTGCGCCTCGACGGACGGCTGGGGGAGCGAACGACGCGGTTGGCGGCCGAGCAAGCCTAGATGCCCTCCGCGGCCCATAGCGTGTCGGCGGCGCGGAGAGTGTCGGCGGCGAGACGAGCGCTCGATTCCACATCGCGCATCCAGAGCGGCACCGCAAGGGCGGCGATGCCGGCCGGTTCGAGAGCGGCGACAGAGTCGGCATCCGTCTCATCCACGAGCCAGGCATCGAGGAGCCCTCCCGCACTGCGGCTACCGTAGTGAAGCGCGACCGCCTCGGCGGAGGTGGCGACGCCGATTGCGGTGAGACAGGCATCCGCCATCCCGCGCACGACAGCTCCCTTGATGATCGGCGAGACCCCGACGATGGGGGCGGATGCTTCGACCAGTGCCGCCCGTATTCCCGGGATTCCGAGGATCGTGCCGATCGACACCACCGGATTCGACGGAGCGATCACAATAATGTCGGCCCCGCCGATCGCGTCGAGCACGCCGGGGGCAGGGTTCGCGGTAGTCACATTCTGTTGCACGAAACGTCGAGCTGGAAGGGCGGCCCGGTGCCGGGTCCACCACTCCTGAAAGTGCATGCTGCCCTCGTCGGTGATCACCTGAGTCTCTACTTCATCGTCGGTCATCGGCAGGAGCGTTACTCCCAGATCCCATCGGGCGGTGATTCGAGCGGTCGCCTCCGTCAGGGTCAGTCCGGACCGCAGGAAGTGGCTGCGGGCGATGTGAGTACCCAGATCGAGATCGCCGAGAGTGAACCATGGCCAACCGACGCCGTAAGCAGTCAATTCGGCACTCACCCGTTCGGTCTCGCCAACGCGGCCCCACCCGCGCACTTCGTCATTCGCCCCCGCGAGGGTGTACATGATCGAGTCGAGATCGGGCGCGACGCGAAGGCTACTCAGCCACATGTCATCCCCGGTGTTGACCACGGCGGTGATCTCCGCGGTGGTACCCCCCACTCCATCGGGCCGGGCTTCGCGAAGGTGGTGACGCAGTCCGCGAAGAAAACGTGCGCCACCAACTCCGCCAGAGAGTACGGTAATTTTCACGTAGCCAACGCTAACCGACCCAAGGCTGACCAACCGGACGTGACCGGGCATCTGAATGCCGGATCGATGCTGTCTGAGTATTCGCTACATTCAGACTGATTGGCATCCGCGCTCTGGCAGACTCGCGAAAGATATGTCGAACAGCAGGTGGGACTTATGAAAAGTGACGCAGAACGCGCGATGCCTGTCGATGATTTCTACCGGCTCTCCAACGAAATCGTACGCAGCATCGAGACGGTCATTGATGGCAAACGCTCTGTCGTGCAAATGTCGCTCACTGTGCTTCTGGCCGAGGGTCACTTGCTCATCGAAGACGTGCCGGGGGTCGGCAAGACGATGCTCGCTCGAGCACTGGCGAAGTCTGTCGATTGCACTGTCAACCGCATTCAGTTCACACCGGACCTGCTTCCCTCCGATATCACCGGAGTATCGATCTACAACCAGGTGGAGCGCGAGTTCGAATTCAAACCGGGACCGATCTTCGCGAACATCGTGATCGGCGACGAGATCAACCGCGCCAGCCCGAAGACGCAGTCCGCGCTGCTGGAGAGCATGGAGGAGGGACAGGTGACGGTCGACGGATCGACGAGCATCCTGGCGTCACCCTTCACCGTTATCGCCACTCAAAACCCGTTTGAGATGGAGGGGACCTACCCGCTTCCCGAGGCTCAGCGCGACCGGTTCATGGCGCGCATCTCGATGGGATACCCCGACGAAGCAGCTGAGCTCGCGATGCTGCGCACGCGTGAATCATCGAGCCCGCTCGCCGATCTGCAGCCGGTGGTGTCCACGGTGCAGCTCATCGCAATGATCGCGACGGTGCGAAGCGTATTCGTGTCCTGGGCTGTGGAGCAGTACGCGGTGAGCATTTCGCAGGCCACGCGTCGTGACCGAGACCTGCGCCTCGGTGCAAGCCCACGCGCGACTCTGCAGTTGGTGCGGGCAGCGAAGGCACGAGCGGCACTCGACGGTCGCGAATTCGTGCTTCCGGACGATATTGACGCCCTCGCCATTCCCCTCCTTGGCCATCGACTCATTCCCACCAACCGGGTAGCGGGCAACGGCAATCCCTTTGCCACCGGCGCCGTAGCCGACATCATCGCGCGCATCGTCGCGTCCACCCCGGTGCCTCTCGGTGCCGTGGGACCGGCCTGACCGACGAGATGCCTGCCCGGGAGGCTCGGCCGGCTCGTCCGAAGGTGCGATCCACCGTCGCCTCACGGGCTGCAGCGAAAGCACTCGCGACGGCCGCCGGAACATCCCGCACCTCGGTAAGGGGACGCCGCATCGCGCGACTTACCCGGCGCGGATGGGTGCTCCTGGTCAGCGGGGCCGTCGTCATCCCCTCGTCATATTGGCTGGGTCGTCGCGAACTGCTCTATCTTGGCTCGTTCCTTGTGCTTCTCCCCCTCCTCGCGCTCGCTTTCGTGCGGCTGCGACGCATACGGCTGTCGGTGCAGCACTCATTCTCTCCGGCGGTGGTGAGCGCCGGTCATCCGACGATGGTCGAAGTGCGAGTGGGTAATCTCTCCTCCACGAGCACCGCGGAAGCCAACTGGCGCGACCTCTGGTCGTGGTATCCCTTCGCCTCGGAAGCGGCACGACTTCCGGCTTTCCTTCCCCGGGGTCCTCGCTTCGACAGCCGCGCCTCGAGCGCACTCATGCGTTATGAGTTGATCCCGCCGGCACGAGGGGTGTTCGACGTCGGGCCGATGCTGGTGGACTTCTCCGACCCGTTCGCGCTCGCCGACGGGGCCCTCGTCGCCGGGAACAGCGAGCCGCTCACCGTGACCCCGGCCCTGGTGTCGCTCGCAGACGGCATCGTCTCGATGTCGGCGGACGAGGGCACCACACGAATGCTTCAGCGCCGGGCGCTCGGCGGCGAAGATGATTTGATGACGCGCGAATACCGTCGCGGTGACGCGCTGCGGCGGGTGCACTGGCGCGCCTCGGCCCATGCCGGACAGCTGATGGTGCGGCAGGAAGAGCAGCGCAGCCACGCCGAAGCTCGCATCCTGCTCGACACCCGTCTCTCGCGCTATCATGACGTCGCTCGACCCGGTGACACGAACGCGCCACTGAGCGAGGCGTTCGAATGGGCGGTGACGTTCACCGCATCGCTCGGGGTTCATCTCGCTCGCACCGGATTTCTCACCCAGGTGATTGAAACCGCACCGTCCCAACTGGCGTCGCTCGACCATCCGGAGGAGTTTCTCGAGAGCCTCGCGTCGGTGATTCTCAGCAGCCAACCAGCGGAGGAACTCTCGCTGCTGCGCGGGATACAGCGCCCCGATCGGTCGCAGGGTTCGATTTTCGCAATCCTCTCGGATCCTGACGCCGCAACAGTCGAACGCTTGAATGCCCAGCGCCATGCCTTCGATCTTGCGGTGGCTTTTCTCGTCGCTCCGCAGCAGCTCGCGCTCGCGGGTACGCTCACTCAGGCTGGCTGGGTCTGCGTGACAGTGCAGAGCAACGATTCCATCGAGCGTGCCTGGCTTGCGCTCGGAGCGATGCTGTCCGGTCGGGCGCACACCACCTCCCGCACCGGAGCCTCCGTCGATGGGGAAGTCGCGGATGACCCTTCCTGACCTCGCAACGCGACCGGCGTCCGAGTTCGGGCGCCCCCAGACCCGCACAGCGCCCAGTCGAACAGGCCGCCCATCCGAGTTGCGTACAACCGGCGCCCTGCTGCTGGCCCTGCTGGTGACGCTCGCAGGCCTCCACGTGATCCTCGACGGCGTGGCGTGGTGGTTCGAGCTGGCCTTCCTCAGCACACTGCTTCTCGGCAGCGCGGCAATTGTTCGGCGGATCGTGCCGGTGCGCTTCGACGCTGTCGGAGCGATCGCCTTTCGTCGGCTACTCCCACCGGTGGTGTCGGCGATCGTGTTGGTGCTCGCGGTCACCGTGATCTTCGTGCCTTCGACCGCGGTGTTCGGCCTGATCCCAACCACCCAATCCTGGGATGCTTTCCAGCAGCTCGTCGAGGCTGCCAACTTTTCTATCGCGCGGCAGTCCCTGCCGGCGACGGCGATCACTCCCATCATGTTCCTGCTCTGCCTGGGAGTCGGCGCCCTCTCCCTGCTCGCCGACCTGCTGGTGAATACGCTGCGCTCGCCCGCGCTCGCGGGTATCCCCTTGCTGGTGTTGCTCGCGGTTCCGAGCGTCATTTCAATCGACGTCACCGATCCGATCGTGTTTGTGCTCGCTGTGCTTTGTTACCTGCTTCTCCTGCGCGCTAATGCATCCGGGCGACGAACCGGGCTCACTCTCGCGCTCTCGGCGATGGTGCTGGTCGGCACGCTCGTCGCACCGCTGTTGCTTCCCGAGGTGAGACCCGCGCAGAACACGAACGGCACCGGCTTCAGCTCCGGAGTGAACCCGGTGCTCTCCCTCGGGCAGAACCTGCGGCAGGACGTGGAGCACACCGTGCTCGGCTACAGCAGCGATTCCGGCACAGCCCAGTATCTGCGACTTCTGAGCCTGCAAAACTTCAGCGGGTCCAACTGGGCGCCGGATACCTTTCGGCAGCGCTCTGCCAACACCCCGGCTGCGATCGGGGCACCGCCCGGACTCTCGGCCGAAGTAGCCACTAAGGAAGACCAGATCTTCGTGACTGTCGACGGGCTCACGAGTCCGTGGCTCCCACTGCCTTACCCGACGTCGCGCGTCGGTGGTCTCGAGGGCGACTGGTACTGGGATTCCGATGGCCTCGCCGTGAAGAGTCCCAACCGCGATGCGAGTAATGAGACCTACCGGGCGACGAGCCTCATCATCCAGCCGACACCGGCCCAGCTGACGAGTGCGGGCACGACAGTGCCGACCGGCTTCGACCGCTTCCTCGCCCTTCCGCCGGCCATGCCGAAGATCATCTCCCAGACCGCCACACGGGTTGCCGGTGGGGCCACAAGCAATTACGAGAAGGCTCTTCTGCTCCAGGGATTCTTCCGCAACGGGAGCTTCCAGTACTCCGAGACTGCGCCAGTGGACAAGGGCTACGACGGCACCGGCATGACGGTGATTGCCGCGTTTCTTGCGGCGAAGGCGGGATACTGCATCCACTTCGCATCGGCCATGGCGGTAATGGCACGCAGCCTCGGTATCCCGTCGCGCGTCGCCGTCGGCTTCCTTCCTGGCATCCAGCTGCCCGAGCAAATCGACGGTCGCACAGCATTCACCGTCACCTCGCACGACCTGCACGCCTGGCCGGAACTGTACTTCGAAGGCATCGGCTGGACGCGTTTCGAGCCCACCGTCGGCCGCGGTACTGTGCCGGCGTATGCGGACGCGGCGTCCCCGGATGTGCCGACGCCGGTCAATACCGCCGCACCTTTGCCGTCGAGCAGCACGACTGCCCGGCCTTCGGCCTCGCCGCCGTCGCGTGCTCCGGAGCTGACGACGTCGGATGCTGCCGGTGCTGGCCGTGCCACCTCGGCCAGCAACTGGATTTGGCTGGTCGTCGCCCTTCTCGTGGCGGCCATGCTCGCGTTAGCCCCGGCGGTGATCCGTGTCCTCCTGCGTCGTCGGCGGCTTCGGGCAGTCGCCCGGGGAGAAGCGACCGCGCTAATGGCTTGGCGGGAGGTGCTTGACACCGCGGCGGACCTGGGCATCGAAGTGCCCGACACCGCGACTCCGAGGGATGCAGCACACCTGATAGTTGGGGCTATCGGCGGTGCGGAACGCGGCTCGATCGATCGTCTGAGGGCGGCAGTGGAACGCGAGAGCTACGGAAGCGCCGTCGGCTCGGCGCGCCGGGGATTGCTCATCACCAGCTCGGTATCGCTCGCTGCCGACACGCGCCAGATCATCGTCGACCTTCGAGCGGCCGCCGATCGCCCATACCGCCTGCGGTCAACCCTGTTTCCTTCGTCCGTCTGGTCGGGAATGCGGAGTCGTTTGCGGCTCGACGACTGAGCGTCTGCCTCGGCGAGGGCGCCGCCATCGGAAATATTCCGCACCGGGTTAGTCGAGCGTGCCGAACGCCACCATCGGTCGGCCGGTCTGCGGATGCTCGAGCACGGTCGCCCGCACGCCATAGACCGCTCGCACCAGCCGGGGAGTTATGATCTCCGCGGTCGGCCCCGCGGCGAAAACGACACCATCGCGCAGCACGATCACGTGATCGCAGTAGGCGCTCGCGAGGTTCAGATCGTGCAGTGCGGCCAGCACCGTGACCCCGCTGGATGCTAACGATCGCAGAAGCCCGAGCACGGCGAGCTGCGCCGCGATGTCCAGGTGATTGCTCGGCTCGTCGAGCACGAGCAACGTCGGCTGCTGGGCGAGCGCGCGGGCGAGCAGTACCCGCTGGCGTTCTCCACCCGAGAGCGTCGTGACATCGCGCTCCGCGAGCGCACTTACGTCGGCGGCGTCGAGGGCCGACTCGATCACTGCGTGGTCCTCAGCAGTCGCATCGCCGAAGAATCCCTGGTGCGGGATGCGTCCGAGGGCCACTACCTCGCGCACCGACAGCGAGAGCTCGGTACCGGAATCCTGTTCAACGAACCCGACAAGGCGCGCCCGTTGTCGCCGGCCAAGCGCGAAGAGGTCATCCGGTCCGAAGTGCACGGTGCCGGCCTCCGGTCGGTCCACGGCGGCGAGCACGCGAAGCAGCGTCGACTTACCCGCGCCGTTCGGGCCGATGAGGGCCGAGAAGGTGCCTGCGGCGACCGTGCAGTCCACGCCGTCGACGATGAGCCTGCCGTCGATGCGCAGGTCGATGCGGCGGGCGTCGAGACCGGCCGCCGCGGCATCCGCTTCGCTCATGTCGCACTCCGGCGGCGGGTGAGCAGCAGGGCGAACACCGGCGCGCCGATGATGGCGGTGACGATGCCGACCGGAAGCTCGCGGGGGTCGAACAGTGATCGCGCCGCGGTGTCCGCCCAGATCAGAAAGATGGCGCCGACAATAGCGGAGAGCGGCAGGAGGGGCCGATGCCTCGGCCCGACGAGCAGCCGTACCGCGTGCGGCAGGATCAATCCGACGAAGCCGATGGATCCGCTCACCGACACCATCGCGCCCGTAAGCAGCGCGGTCGCTGCCAGCATGGTCCAGCGCGCTCCCGGCACATTGATACCGAGGGAGGCCGCTGCGGTATCGCCGAACGCGAAGGCATCGAGAATGCGGCCGCTCAGCATAATGGGAAGTCCGGCGATCAGGATGGCGGCGAAACCGATGCCGACCGCCGGCCACCGTGCCCCGGCCAGCGACCCGAGCAGCCAGCCGAGGATCTCACGGTAGGAGTCGCCGGTGACCGTCCAAAAGATCACCAGGCTGGTGACGGCGGCAGCGAGCGACGACACTGCGATCCCCGCGAGTACCGTGCGCGACGGCGTGATTCTCCCCAGCGACGAGGCGAGTAACAGGGTGAGTCCGAGCGCGAGCAGCGCGCCGAGAAATGCGGCGAGCGGAAGCAGGATCGCCACGCCGAGAAGGAGCACCGCGACCGCGCCGAGAGACGCACCGGATGACAGCCCGAGCAGATAGGGATCGGCGAGCGGATTGCGCGTCAGCGCTTGCATCACGGCGCCGCTCAGCGCGAGCCCCGCGCCGACCGCAGCGGCGGTGAGCACGCGGGGCAACCGCAACTGCCAGACGATTCCATCGCGCAGCAGGCTCAGCGGGCTGTGACCGAGTCCGAGATGATGCAACACCGAGCCCCAGACATCCACCGGAGTGATGTTTGCCGGACCGATCGTGATAGCGAAGGTCACGGAGATCAGCAGGAGCGCGGCGAGGGACACCCCAAGCAGGATGGATCGGGTCGCGCGGCTCACGGCGCTACTTGAGGTCGAGCTTCGCGAGCTGGCCTGCAAGGTCCTTCGCCGCCGACACCGTACGCACGCCGGCCTCGCTTGCGGCGAACGGCACGGTGAGATAGCGATGGTTTTTCACCGCGGACAGGTTTGCGGTGACCGGGTTGGTTTCGAGCGACTGGATCTTTTTCGCCGCCGTGTTCCAGGTGGCATCCACGAGCACGATCACATCGGGGTCGGCCTCGACCACTGACTCCCAGTTGAAGGATGTCCACGTATCTTTCACCGACCCGGCCACATTCTTCAGGCCGATGGTGTCGAGTACGAGCTGGGGCGCACCGATGCCGGCGCCCACATAAGGGGATTCGTCACCGGAGGAGTACCAGAGGGCGGTGCGTCCGCGAGTGTCTGCGGTGATCGAGGCGAGCTCGGCTTTTTGGCTGGCGAGCAGCTTCGCGTCGCTCACCCGGAAGATCGCGGCAACCTGGTCGATCTCGGAGAAGATATCGCTGAAACGCAACCTGGTCGGCTGGTAGCCGGCCTCTTTGCAGGCAGCCGGCGAGACGTAGCTGGAGACCCCGAGGGTGGCGAGTTCGCCACGGGTGCCCGCACCGTCGGCCGAAAAGTTGGATTCCCAGCCGCCGTAGACGAGGTTGGGCTCCGTGGCGAGCACCACTTCCTGCGACGGCACGAAGTTCGACAAAGAGGTGAGCTTGGCGGCCTGCGCCTTCCAGACCGACGGCACCGGGCCGTCCTGGAAGGCGGTGCCGACAATGCGGTTGCCGAGGCCAAGCGCGAGAAGCATCTCCGTGGAGGTCGACTTGATTGTTACCACCCGCTTCGGAGCGGCGCCGGTGAAGTCGACGGTGGTGCCGCAATTGTCGATGGTACGGGAGGCGGGGGCGGAGGCACTCGGGGAGGATGGTGGCGCGGCGGATGCCGTGGCGCACGCGGTGAGAGCGAACAAGCTTGCGACACCGAGGGCGAGGATGCGGGAATGAACGGGCACGACGTGGCCTCCGGGTGAATGCGGTCAGGTATCGCGTCGGGCGCTTATGGCCGACGGAGACCTGTCTCCCCATATCCGGGAAGAACGCACCGCACCACATCCGGCACAGGGGTCGTTGCCCAACTCTAGTCTTCGGGCTTTCACGCGAGCCACGCCTTCTCGGCAGCGTGGCGCGCCCGCCTGCCGATTAGATTGATCTCACTTATTGTTTACCTCACTCATTGAGGCACTCGTGGTCAACGCTGATCACGACGGCAGACAGATACGCCCGAAAGGTACCAATGCCCGTTGATTCCTCCCCAACCCCCGAACTCGCCGACAGCGAGCACCTGGCGGTTCTGGGCTACGAAGACTCCTTCAACCGGTCGATGACGTTGTGGGCCAACTTCGCCCTCGGCTTCACCTACCTCTCCCCGCTCGTCGGCGTCTACTCGCTGTTCGCGCTCGCCGTCTCCACTGGCGGCCCACCGTCGATCTTCTGGCTCCTGATCGTGGGTGGTGGGCAGATGCTCGTCGCCCTGGTATTCGGGGAGGTGGTGTCGCAGTACCCGATCCACGGTGGCATCTATCCCTGGACTCGTCGGCTCTGGGGTCGTCGCTACGCGTGGATGTCGGCCTGGGTCTACATCTGGGCGATGATCGTCACCATCACCGCCGTCGCAGAGTTCGGCAGCGGATTCCTCGCGAGCCTGGTCGGCCTGCCGATCACCAAAACGGTGACCCTCGGGCTGACCGTGCTGTTCCTGGTCGTGGCACTCGGGCTCAACTTCACCGGCACGAAGACGCTCGGTCGGGTCGCCCGCATCGGCCTTGCCGCGGAACTTATCGGGGTCATCGCGGTCGGACTGTATCTGCTGATCTTCCAGCGGCACCATGAATTCAGCGTCTTCTTCGACTCGATGGGAGTCGAAGGCAAGGGATCCTATGCGGCCGCCTTCCTCGGTGCGGCCCTAGCCGGACTGTTTCTCTTCTACGGATTCGAAGCCTGCGGCGACGTCGCGGAAGAGGTCGCGGATCCGGCCAGGCGCATCCCCAAGGCGATGATCCTCACGATCCTAGTCGGCGGGGTATCTTCCCTGTTTGCCTTTGGCGGATATGTCATGGCAGCGCCGAACCTCGCGGCGATTGTGAGCGGTAAGGACGCCGATCCGATCCCGGCAATTCTGCAGGCCTCGCTCGGCGATGTCGGAGCCAAGATCTTCCTGGTGGTCGCCCTCACCGCGTTCCTGTCCTGTGTGCTCAGCCTCCAGGCGGCGGCAAGCCGGCTGTTGTTCTCGTTTGCCAGAGACGGCATGATCCCCGGCCATACCTGGCTCGCACGGGTTTCTCCCCACACCAAAGTGCCAACTAATGCGCTCATCGTGGCCTGCAGCATCCCGGTCATCCTGTGCCTGATCATCTTTGTCGGGCCGGACGGGCTGCTCACCCAAATCACCTCGTTTGCCGTGCTCGGCATCTATGTGGCTTTCCAAGCAGTGGTTCTCGCGTCACTGCGACAGCGGATCAAGGGCTGGCGCCCGGCCGGCCCGTTTAGCCTCGGCAGAGCCGGGTTCGTGGTGAACGTCGCGGCGCTCGTCTACGGGATCTTCGCCATGGTGCTGCTCGCCGTGCCGGGCAGATCCGGAGTGTTCCTGAATGACTGGATCGTGCTCATCGGCCTCGCGATCGTGATGGGTGTCGGGCTGCTCTACCTGTTCATCGCGCGGCCGGACCGCAAGTCAGACGCACCGTCAGGCGACGCGATCCACGTGGCCGAGCTGCTGCGGTCGCACCGGAAATAGGAGCAGAACCAGCACGGAGAGCCGTCGCGGGGGTTCGACCGTCGCTCTCGCGTCGACCGTGCTGCCGTTTGTCAGCCATGCGGCCAAAGGCTTGGCAGCATGGCTGACAAACGGCAGCACAGTGCCGCAGCATCGCGCAGCGGCCCTCAGGGACTGGTGACGGCGGGCATCCTCGCGGACGGCATCGGTGTGCTGCCGATCCTGGACGCACAGGCCGCCCTCTACATGGCCTGTGGGGTGCTCGCGCTGCTATTCCTTCGCGTCCCGGAGCGCGTCGCGCCGCGGTGACTGCGCGCCCGATCGTCGCTCCCGCGTCGACTGCGCGCACGAGGTCTCAGGCGCGAGCGGCGGCGGCGAGGTGCTCCGCGATCGAGTCGAAGTCGCTGCGCACCAGTCCGGCGGTCACCCGCACGAAGTTGCCGCTGATACTCGCCTCGAAAGGCGTCCCTGCCGCTACCCGGATGCCCGCCGCTGCCAACTGCACGATGGCAGCCCGCTCGTCCGCCACCTCGACCCAGGTGTTGATGCCATCGGAGGGCGGCAGCGTCACCCCGTGGGCGGCCAATGCCCCCGACAGTCGTTGCTGCCGGGAGCGGTAGATGCGCCTTGCGTCGTTTACCGCAGAGATCGAGGTCGAATCGATGAGCAGGTCGTACAGGATCCGCTGCAGCATGCGCGAGGTCCAGCCCGGGCCGAGGATACGCCGGGCAACGAGCCGTTCAATGAGGTCGGTTGGCCCACCGAGCGCTGCGATCCGCAGGTCCGGTCCGTGCGACTTGGAGAAGCTGCGGATGTGCAGCACCTGCCCGGGTAGCCACCTCCCCAGGCTCACGTCCCTGGCAATCGCAATTTCGCCGGAGTGGTCGTCTTCAATCACAATGGCATCGCTTGCGTGGCGACTGCGGCGGATGACGCTGGCCAGTTCTTCCGCGCGGGCTGTGGTCAGCGACCGGCCAGTCGGATTCTGCGCGCGTGGTTGCAGCAGGATGGCGCTGGGTCGCAGGGTGAGCGCCTCCGCGAGCAGGTCGGGACGCATACCGTACTCGTCGAGGCCGACCGGCACGCGCACGGCTCCGATGTGGTCGAGGAGGTCGAATATTGGGGGAAAGCCCGGATCCTCAACGACAACGCGATCGCCAAAGTGAATGACGCTCTCCATCGCGCGGGAGAGCGCGTCGAGAGCCCCATCGACCACCGTGATCGTCTCGACCGCATACGGCCAGCTTGATCGGAGCACCGCTTCGAGCTCCGGGATCACCGGCTGGTCGAGGTAGCTCGCCGTTCCCGCGCGTTCGGCGACGCGAGAGAGCGCTGGGCCGAGTGCGGGCAGCAGTTGTGGGTCGGGAGTGCCACTCGAGAGGTCAAGGCGGGTCGCCTCGAGTTGCCCGGCAAGACCCTGGAATCGGGGCGGCAGCCACTTACGGGGCGTGGCCATCACGAAACTGCCGCTGCGCCCGCGGGAGACGATGAGACCGACGCCCGAGAGGGCCTGCCAGGCGTGGCTGACCGTCGCGGGGCTCACCCGAAGATCGAGGGCGAGTTCCCGCACGGTCGGAAGGCGGTCGCCAGGCGCCAGGTCGCCCGAGGTGATCAGCCGGGCAACGGTGGCCGCGATACCATGCGGCGTCGGCTCTTCTACGGCCTGAGCGATGGGCTTCACATCAGGCCTCCGCTGTCAATGATTGATCTGGATTCGAATCGGCCCTATGTTTACGCCAACGTCATTGACAGAAACATAAGGGAAATGTTTACGGCGCACAATAACAAAACCCTTCAGACACACAGCTCGGCGAAAGAGGCCAAATTGACTGTCGTACGCGCAGCGATCACCCAAACCACGTGGACCGGCGACAAGGAGTCGATGATCGCAAAGCACGAGCAATTCGCTCGTGACGCGGCCGCCGACGGTGCTCAAGTTATCTGCTTCCAGGAGCTCTTCTACGGGCCGTATTTCGGCATCACCGAAGACGCGAAGTACTACGCCTATGCGGAAGCCGCCGACGGCCCGATCGTGCAGCGATTCGCAGCCCTCGCCAAGGAACTGAACCTCGTGATGGTGCTCCCGATCTACGAGGAGGACATGCCAGGCGTCTACTACAACACCGCCGTTGTGGTGGATGCCGACGGCACGATCCTCGGCAAATACCGCAAGCACCACATCCCTCACCTCGACAAATTCTGGGAGAAGTTCTACTTTCGCCCCGGTAACCTCGGGTACCCCGTCTTTCAGACGGCGGTCGGACCGATCGGCGTGTACATCTGCTACGACCGCCACTTTCCCGAGGGATGGCGCGAGCTCGGCCTCAACGGAGCGCAAATCGTCTTCAACCCCAACGCCACCAAGCCGGGTCTCTCCAATCGACTGTGGGAGGTCGAGCAGCCCGCGGCCGCCGGAGCGAACGGCTACTTCGTCGCCGCACCGAACCGGGTGGGCCGAGAAGACAACGAATACGGCGACCTCGCGGTCACCTTCTATGGCAACAGCCAGTTCGTCGACCCGCAGGGCAACATCATCGGTGGGTATGGCAGCGGTGAACACGAAGAGATAGTGATCCGCGATCTCGATATGGATATGATCCGGCAGGTTCGGGACAACTGGCAGTTCTACCGCGACCGTCGTCCCGAGTCGTACACCAGCATCCCGAAGCCGTAGGGACGCCGCCGTGAAGACTCTCATCACCAACGGCACGGTCGTCAACTCGACCGGCACCGCGCACGCCGACGTGCTCATTGACGGCGAGACCATTGCCGCCGTGCTCGCCCCCGGATCGCATCTGCTCGGCTTCGACGTGGCCGCCAATGTTGACACGGTCATCGACGCGACCGGGAAGTACGTAATCCCCGGCGGCATCGACGCTCACACCCACATGGAGATGCCATTCGGCGGCACTAACGCGTCCGACACCTTCGAGACCGGAACGCGGGCGGCGGCCTGGGGCGGCACGACATCCATCGTGGACTTCGTGGTGCAGTATGCGGGCGAGAACGTGATCGAGCAATACACCCTGTGGCAGGCCAAGGCCGCCGGGCAGTGTGCAATCGACTACGGGTTTCACCAGATCCTCAGCGACGTGCAGGACTCGTCGCTGGTCGCGATGGATGAGCTGCTGAAGGAGGGCGTGTCGAGCTTCAAGCTCTTTATGGCCTACAAGGGCGTGTTCCTCTCGGATGACGGACAGATCACCAAGGCGATGCAGAAGGCCGCATCCAACGGCTCGATGATCATGATGCACGCCGAGAATGGCAGCGTCATCGACCTGCTCGTTCAGCAGGCCATCGCCGCCGGGAACACCTCGCCATATTTCCATGGAACGACCCGTCCGTGGCAGGTGGAGGAGGAGGCCACCCACCGTGCCATCATGCTCGCGAATCTCACGGGGGCTCCGCTCTACGTCGTGCATGTGAGTGCCAAGCAGGCCGTGGCGCAGATCGCCACCGCTCGTGACACCGGACAGAACGTCTTCGGCGAGACCTGTCCGCAGTACCTGTACCTCTCGCTGGAGGAACAACTCGGCGCCACGAGCGATGAGTGGGGCAGTTTCGAGGGCGCCAAGTGGGTGTGCTCAACCCCGCTGCGGTCGCGGGAGGAGGGTCACCAACACCACATGTGGCAGTCGCTGCGCACCAACGACATCCAGATGGTCTCCACCGACCACTGTCCGTTCTGCATGAAGGGACAAAAAGACATGGGATTGACGGATTTTTCCCAGATCCCGAACGGCATCGGCTCGGTCGAACACCGAATGGACCTGCTCTACCAGGGCGTCGTCGACCGGCAGATCTCGCTTGAGCGCTGGGTCGAGGTAACCTCCACCACTCCGGCGCGCATGTTCGGCATGTACGGCAGAAAGGGCGTGATCCAGCCAGGAGCGGATGGGGACATCGTGATCTACGACCCGAACGGCCACACCTCAATCGGAATCGGCAAGGGCAGGTCTCACCACATGAACATGGACTACTCCGCCTGGGAGGGCTTCGAGATCGACGGCCACGTAGACACCGTGCTCTCCCGAGGCAAGGTGATTGTCGATGACCACCAATACCTCGGTGCGAAGGGTGACGGCAAGTACTTCGCGCGTGGCCTCTCGCAGTACCTGATCTGATGATCCTCGCCACAACCGGGGCAGGCCCGGAAACATCGAACGCACCCACTGTGAGGAACTGAACATGGAATTCGGAGCAGTACTCCAGACCAATCCGCCGGCCTCGCGCACGGTGTACCTCGCCAAACTCGCCGAGCAGCACGGATTCGACTACGCCTGGACCTTCGACTCCCACCTGCTCTGGCAGGAGCCGTATGTGATCTACAGCCAGATCCTGGCCGAGACGCACCGGATCAAGGTCGGCCCGATGGTCACCAACCCGGCCACGCGCGACTGGACCGTCACGGCATCCCTTTACGCCACCCTCAATGAGATGTACGGCAATCGCACCATTTGCGGCATCGGTCGTGGGGATTCCGCAGTCCGCGTGACAAACGGCGCTCCGACCACGCTCAAGACGCTTCGGGAGTCGATCCATGTGATCCGGGAGCTCGCGAACTCGCGCTCGGTCGAGTACAACGGCGCGCAGCTGCAGTTCCCCTGGAGCGTTGGGAGCGAACTCGAGGTCTGGGTCGCCGCCTACGGCCCGCTCGCCCTCAAACTGGCCGGTGAGGTCGGCGACGGCTTCATCCTGCAGATGGCGGACCTGGATGTCGCAGAGTGGATGATCGCCACCGTGCGCGAGGCCGCCGAAAAGGTCGGACGAGACCCGCTGTCGATCAAGTTCTGCGTTGCCGCCCCCATGTACATCGCCAATTCGGACGAGCAGAGTGATTGGGAGCATATGCGGGACCAATGCCGTTGGTTTGGGGGGATGGTCGGAAATCACGTCGCCGATATCGTGGCGAAGTACGGCGAGGGCTCCGCGGTGCCGAAGGCGCTCACCGACTACATCGCGGGTCGCGAGGGCTACGACTACAACCAGCACGGTCGCGCCGGCAACGCGCACGCCGAGTTCGTACCCGACGAGATCGTCGACCGTTTCTGTGTGCTCGGCACTGCGGACCAGCACATCGAGAAGCTGAAGGCGCTCAAGGAGCTCGGCGTCGACCAGTTCGCGGGCTACCTGCAGCATGACAACAAGGAAGAAACACTTCGGGTGTATGGCGAGACGGTGATCCCGGCCATGCGCGACCAGATCACGGCAAAGGTATGACCCTTCGACACGCTCAGGGAGCGCGGGCTCAGGAAGCTCCGCGCGTTCGCGGCCTGCTGCTCGGCGCCCTCGGCGTCGTTCTGCTCGGGGTGCTGTGGGAGGGCTACAAGGCTCTCGGTCCGGGGAACGGCGTCGTCGTCCGCGGGCTTACGATCCTGCCGCGCACCAGTGACCTCGCCATGCCGCATCTCGCGACCATGTTTTCCCGGCTGTTCGAGCCGGTAACCGCGACCCCTGGTTCGCCGGCACTGTGGAGCGCGGTGGTTCAGGCTGCCGGATTCAGCCTCGGCATCGCGGCGGTGGGGTGGCTGATCGGAGTGATCGTCGGATTGCTGCTCGCTATTCTCATGCAGCGTTTTCGCACAGCGGAATCGGCTCTCCTCCCGTGGGTCGTGCTCAGCCAAACGGTGCCGCTCATCGCGCTCGCCCCACTGATCGCCGGCATCGGTGCGCAGGTGCGCTTCGGCGAATCACGCTGGCAGGATTGGATGTCCGTCGCCGTGATTGCCTCCTACCTCGCCTTTTTTCCGGTGTCCGTTGGTGCTCTCCGCGGGCTCGAATCGCCCGATCGCGCACACGTGGAGCTCATGCGCACCTATGCCGTCGGGTGGTGGAAGACCCTCGTGACACTTCGACTACCCGCGAGCATCCCGTATTTGCTCCCCGCTTTGCGGCTCGCCGCTGCCAACGCGGTGATCGGTACGGTAGTCGCCGAAGTCTCGATCGGCCTGCGCGGTGGGGTCGGGCGAATGATGATCGAATACGCCTCGGCGTCCAGTGGCGATCCCGGTAAGCCGTGGGCGCCCATCTTCGGCGCGGTGCTCATCGGGCTGATCTCTGCGGGCCTCGTGGCCGCCATCGGATTGGCGCTCAAGAAATATCGCCGGGGAGAGGTAGTGGCATGACCGACGCGGTCACCGTCAGCGGAGCATCAAAGATCTTCCCTCTTGCCCGCGGCCAGCAGGTGGTCGCCCTGGAGGCGATCGACCTCGCGGTGTCGCCGGGGGAGTTCGTCTCTCTCATCGGGCCGAGCGGATGCGGCAAATCCACGTTGCTCCGCCTCATCGCCGACCTCGAGCAGCCGACCGCCGGCAGCATCACCGTCTTCGGCAAGACCGCCCGGCAGGCGCGCATCGACCAGGACTACGGCATCGCCTTCCAGCAGGCCGGGCTACTGCCGTGGCGCACGGTCACGGGCAACATCGAATTGCCGCTCGAACTGCACGGGGTTGGCAAGACCGCCCGGCGGGCGCGTGCCATCGAATTGCTCTCCTTGGTCGGGCTCTCCGACTTCTCCGACCGTTTCCCCGACCAGCTCTCCGGTGGCATGCAGCAGCGCGTGGCGATCGCCCGTTCGCTGGCGGAGAGCCCGGAGCTCCTGCTCATGGACGAGCCATTCGGTGCTCTCGACGAGATGACCCGCGAGCGGATGCAGGACGAGCTCGTGCGCATCTGCGCAGAGACCGGAGCGGCGGTGGTGTTTGTGACGCACTCGATTCCCGAAGCGGTGTTCCTTTCCGACCGGGTGGTGGTGATGTCACCTCGCCCTGGTCGGATCCGCGAGATCGTGCCGGTGGGGCTCGGCAGTGCCGGGAATCGTGACGATGGGCTGCGTGAGGCCTCCGGATTTTTCGCGGTCGTGAGCGCGGTGCGGGAAGCCCTGCACGGATCACCGATTTCCGAGGTGCGGGGAGTGGAGACGCGATGAGATCGGTCGGAGCGGGCCGGGGGCGGATGATTCTTGCCCCCGTCGTCCTCGGGGTGGTTGCACTCGCACTGTGGCAACTGGCCGTGGTCGGCTTCGCAATCAAGCCGTATGTGCTGCCGAGCCCCCTCGCGATCGGGGACCAGTTCACCCGCGCCTTCAGCGCAATCTGGTCGGGCACGAGGGTCACCGGATTCAACGCGCTCGTCGGCCTGTTTCTCGGGGCGATCCTCGGCATCCTGTTCGCCATCTTCTCTGCGCTGGTGCGCGTGTTCGACGAGATCACCCTTCCGATCGTCACGGCGATAGCGGTCGTGCCGATCGTGGCGCTCGCGCCCGTGCTGTACACGATGTTCGGCGCGGGAGCTGAGACTGGGCGCCAGCTCATCGCCGCACTCGCCGTGTTCATCCCGGTCTATGTCAACACGCTGCGGGGTCTGCGTCAGGTACGACCAGTGCACCGGGACCTCATGCGGGCCTATGCCGCGAGCTCCTGGCAGGCGACGCGAACGGTGACCCTTCCGGGCGCAACTCCGTTTCTCTTCACCGGACTGCGGATCGCGTCATCCCTCGCCGTGATTTCTGCGCTCATCGCGGAATACTTCGGTGGGCCGGTCGACGGCCTCGGCAAGTCGATCATCTCCGCCGCCTCGTACAGCAATTACGCCCTCGCCTATGCCTTCGTTCTCGGCTCCATCGTGCTGGGACTCGCGTTCTACCTGCTCACCCTCGCCCTGGAGAAATTTGCGACGAGGCATTCTCCCGCCTGACGTCCGTCGGTCCTTACCGTCGGCACCACCACCGCCCCATGAGTGACACCCCAGGAGGAATTAACAATGAAACACAGCAGAAGACTTGTTCTCGGCGTCATCGGTATCGCGACGGCGAGCGCGCTTGCTCTTGGCGGCTGTAGTAGCAGCCCACAGCCCTCCGGTGGCAGCAAGGGCCTCACCCCCGTCACGCTTCAGCTTCAGTGGGTGGCGCAGGCTCAGTTCGCCGGCTACTACGCCGCCGTTGCACAGGGCTACTACAAAGATGAGGGCCTCGATGTGAAGATCAAGGAGGCCGGCGCCGACACCGTGCCCATCACTTCGGTGACCAAAGGCGAGGCGGACTACGCGATCTCCTGGGTACCGAAGGTGCTCGGCTCAATCGAGCAGGGTGTCAACGTCACCGACGTCGCACAGATCTTCGAGCGAAGCGGCACCACTCAGATCTCGTTCAAGGACAAAAAGATCACGAGGCCGGCCGACCTGAAAGGTAAGAAGGTGGGGAGCTGGGGGTACGGGAATGAGTGGGAGCTCTTCGCCGGTATGCAGGATGCGGGTATCAACACGAGCTCCGGCATCAGCCTCGTGCAGCAGGCCTTCGACATGAAGGGCTTTCTCGCCGGTGACATCGACGCGGCCCAGGCGATGACCTACAACGAATACGCGCAGGTGCTCGAGACGGTCAATCCGACCACGGGCAAGCTTTACACCGTCGACGATCTCAACGTGATCAACTGGAATGACGACGGCAGTGCCATGCTCCAGGACGCGATCTGGGCGGATGCCGGCAAGCTCGCCGACGACACCAGCTATCAGTCCCAGACGGTCAAATTCATCAAGGCATCGATCAAGGGCTGGATCTACGTGCGGGACAATCCTCAGAAATCGGCGGACATCGTGACGGCTGCGGGCTCAACCCTCGGCACCAGCCACCAGCTGTGGATGACCAACGAGGTCAACAAGCTGATCTGGCCGTCCAGCGACGGCGGCATTGGCACGATCGACACCAAGTCCTGGGCCACCACGGTGAAGATCGCGATGGGCACCAAGAACGACACCGGCTCAACGATCATCACGGCGACACCGCCCAAGACCGCCTACTCCAATACCTTCGTGAAGAAGGCGCTGGCCGAACTGAAGACGGAAGGTATTGACACGACCGGAAGCAGTTTCACTCCGCTCACCGTCACTCTCAAAGAGGGCGGCAAGTAGTATCTGATTGACCCGGTGTGGGGGCCGTGACACGGCCCCCACGCCACCGACCGAAGGCACCACATGACCATCCTCGACCCTTCCCTTCTTGATGCAGCCGCGTTCGATCCGGCCGACGGCGCCGTCGCCTACGAGCTCGATCGCTCGCACGTCTTCCATTCCTGGTCGGCGCAGGGAGCGCTGAAGCCGTTCGTGATGGCCGGGGGACTCGCCTCCACCATCTGGGACTACACCGGCAACCGCTATCTCGACTTCTCGAGCCAGCTCGTCAACATGAACATCGGCCATCAGCACCCGAAGGTGATCGATGCCATCAAGGCGCAGGCAGACCTGCTCACGATGGTCGCGCCGGCGCACGCCAACCTCGCCCGCGGGCAGGCCGCCAAGCGCATCCTGGCCAAGGCCGGTCGCCCGTTCAGCAAGGTTTTCTTCACCAATGGCGGTGCGGATGCCAACGAGAACGCGATGCGGATGGCGCGCCTGGTGACCGGCCGCGACAAGATCCTCTCCCAGTACCGTTCGTACCACGGCAATACCGGGGCGGCCGTCGTCGCAACCGGCGACTGGCGTCGTGTGCCCAACGAGTTCTCACGCGGACATGTGCACTTCTTTGGACCGTTCCTCTACCGCTCGGAGTTCTGGGCCACTTCGCCCGAGCAGGAGTGTGAGCGTGCGCTCCACCACCTCGAGCGTGTGATTGTCTCGGAGGGCCAGGCATCGATCGCGGCCATCATCCTCGAGGGCGTCCCCGGCACTGCCGGCGTGCTCGTGCCGCCGCCGGGATACCTGGCTGGCGTGCGTGACCTTGCCGACAAGTACGGCATCCTGCTGATCATGGACGAGGTCATGTCGGGCTTCGGCCGCACCGGTGAATGGTTCGCCTGGCAGGGCTTCTCGGCGGGCGAGGGCGACTGGACCCCCGATCTGATCACCTTCGCCAAGGGGGTCAACTCCGGCTATGTGCCGGCCGGTGGTGTGGTGATCTCCGAGTCGATCGCCAACGCCTTTGAGACGCAGGTCTTCCCCGGTGGACTCACCTATTCGGGGCATCCGCTCGCCATGGCGTCCATCGTCGCAGCGCTGGATACGATGGACGAGGAGGGCATCATCGATAATGCCCGTGTCATCGGCACCGACCACCTCGCACCCGGGCTCGCCCAACTCGCGGCGAAGCATCCGATGATCGGGGAGGTGCGCGGTCTCGGCGTGTTCTGGGCGCTCGACCTGGTGGACGATCCTGAGACACGTGACCCGGTCTCCGGCGCCGTGATCGCGCAACTGAAGGCCGAGTTGATGTCGCGCGGGTTGTTCCCGTTCTCGGCCGACAATCGCATCCACGTGGTTCCCCCGTGCGTCGTCACCCCGGACGAGGTGGCGCGCGCCCTGGCGATCTACGACGAGGCATTCACGGCGGTGGAGTTGGGCTGACCGGTCCGCCACCTGTGGGTAGCCCTAAAGTGGCGACGGGAGCGGTGCGGATAGCTTAACTTTTAATCATGACGAGTCTGCCTGCGGTCGCTGACGCCGACCTTGTGATTCTCGGTGCCGGATGCGCGGGGCTGTCCCTTGCGGCCCGACTCGCGCGCTCACAGAGCGGTCTGCGAGTGGATGCCGTCGAGCCACGCACGGACTACGAAGACGACCGCAGCTGGTGTTTCTGGCGTCCGGAGCGCCACGACCTGTCCGAGCTGGTCTCGCACAGCTGGGCTGGCTGGCGTTTCTCTGGAGCAACCGGCCAAGCACTGCACCACCGCGTGGCAGGGCTGCGCTACCAGTACGTGCGGGGGAGTGACTTCTACGCGCGGGCGAGAGAGCGGATCGACTCATCCGCCCGTATCCGAACCCATGCCGGCGTGCACGCGACGGGGCTCGTACCTCTCGGAGACGGGCCAGACGCGCTCGTTCGGGTGGAGACCGATCGCGGCAGCATCATCGCCCGACACGTGATCGACACGCGTCCGAGGGTAATGCCGGCGGCGCTGTACCAGAGCTTCAGCGGCGTCGAGATCGAGAGCGAGCATCCGCTGCCATTCGACCAGCGAGAGGTCGGGCTGATGGATTCGATGGCGACGGATGACGGCGGCATGCACTTTCGCTACACGCTTCCCCTTGGCCGCACGCGCGCCCTCGTGGAATGGACCCGCTTCAGCGTGTCACCGGTGCCGCTCGCGACCCTGTCCGCCGAACTCGATACCGAACTCGGGCTGCTCGGGTTGGCCGGCGCACGGGTGATCCGGCGCGAAGGTGGCATCCTGCCGATGGGAACACTCGGCGCTCTGCCCGAGGTTGCGCGCGGCGTGGTCTTCGCCGGTAACTCCGGTGGTGCACTGCGGGCGGCGTCCGGCTACGGATTCCTGCGGATCCAGCGCTGGGCACGCGCCTGCGCCGAATCACTGCAGCGGGGGGAACCGCCCGTCGGGCATCCGGCCGAACCGTGGCTGAGGCGCTCGATGGACCGCATCTTCCTTCAAGCGGTGCGCGCCGATCTCGAGCGCGGCCCTGAGTACTTCCTCGCGCTTGCCCGCGGGGTGCCGGCAGCGGGACTCGTGCGGTTTTTGAGCGATGCTGCGCGCCTCACCGACTACGCCCGTCTTATCGCCAGCCTGCCCACCGTGCCGTTCCTGCGACAGCTCGCACCGAGTCGGTCGTCTGCGGCGCGGGACATGGTGCGCACGTGAGCGGGATGTCGGGCGCGCGGGTGCTGTGGACGCGCCCCTCGTTCGAAACCGTGTTCTTCTCGGTGGCCGCGATCGTGGCAGTACTCGGCATAGCCCTGCGACTGCCCGCCCCGCCGCTGCCGGTGCAGGCCGCGGTGCTCGGCGTGCTCGTGGCAACGCTCGGGCTGCCGCACGGTGCGCTCGATCCGCTCATCGCTCGTCGGGCCGGGCTCTGGCGGACTCCGCTCGGGTTCGCCGGTTTCAACCTCGGCTACCTCGTAATCGTGGTGCTGGTGGTCGGCGTCTGGCTGCTCGCTCCGACCGCGAGCCTTATCGGGTTCCTGGTGGTCTCGGGCATCCATTTCGGTGCCGACTGGAACAGCGGACGCAGTGTCGTGCTTCGCTCCCTCACCGGAGTCGGCCTACTCACGCTGCCAGCGTTCGCTCATCACGACGAGGTCGCGGGGATCTATCGCACCCTCGCGGGCACCGGCGGAGGGGTCGTGGCCGACGTGCAGGCCCTGCTGGGGCCGGTCGCGATTATCGCCATGCTGATCGGAGCCACTCTTGCGCTGCGGCGCCGGCCCACCGACACGCTCGAGATCCTGCTTGCCGCAACCCTGGCGCTCGTCGCGCCCCCGCTCATCTTCTTCGCCCTCTACTTCTGTGCCCTGCACAGCGCGCGCCACCTGCGCCACGGATTCGCCGAGGAGCGTGGAAGCGGCCGACTTGCGGTGCTCATCACCGTGGTTTACACGGTGGTACCGATCGCGGCGGTCGGCATCCTCACGGTGGTGTTCGTGGGCGATTTCGCTCCGGGGGGATCACTGGCCGGCGGCTGGATCATCCGGCTGGTCTTCATCGGGCTCGCCGCCCTCACCGTGCCGCACATGATGGTGATCGCCATTGGCGAGCTGCGCGGGCGACGACAGTCCGCCTTGAGGCGTGCCGATAGCCTGGCCTGATGTTCGCGGCGCCGTGCAGGAATCGACGGTTCGCGCAGGGCACAGCAGGCGTTCATAGAGCATCGCAAGCACGAGCGTAAACTCTTCTGGTGCCTCACGTGATCAAGACCCCGTATACCGTCGATGTCTACGACCTCATGCACCGCCCAGGCGAGATGCGAGATCGATCGATCGACATCGTCGTTCCGGAGGAGTTCGGTAACGCGATGATCGGGATGAAAGCGGGCAGTGAGCTGCGGGTCGAGCTGCGGATGGAGTCGCTGCACGACGGCATTCTGGTGAGCGCAGACATCGACGGAACAGCCGCCGGAGAGTGCGGTCGGTGCCTGATTGACATCGAACAGGCCGTTCAGGTCGAAATTCAAGAGCTTTTCGCGTATTCTTCAGACGAAGCTTTTGAATACGAGGTTCACGAGGACACCATCGACCTCGAACCCGTAATCAGGGATGCGGTGGTGTTGTCACTCCCGTTCCAGCCGGTCTGTCAAGAAGATTGCCTCGGCCTGTGCCCGCAGTGTGGGGTGCGGCTCCTCGACAACCCGGGCCACGAGCACGAGAATCCCGTCGATCCACGGTGGGCGGCTCTCGGGAGCCTGGCCGCTTTCGACAGCACGACAGAGACCATCACCACCACGAATGTGACCGACGCTGCCAGCAGCGCGGAGTAGAGAAAAGAGAAACTCATGGCCGTACCGAAGCGCAAGATGTCCCGCGCCAGCACCCGCGCGCGTCGCGCCCAGTGGAAGGCGACCCCTCCCACCCTGGTAAAGACCGTTGAAGGCGGAAAGGTTACCTACAGCCTTCCGCACCGCGCGAAGGTCGTGGAGGACTCCACCGGAGCTCCCCTCTACATGGAGTACAAGGGCCGTAAGGTCGCGGACGTCTAGTCGCCTTGTCGTCACCGACGGACTTGGCATCGACGGACTTGGCATCGACGGACCTGGCATCGACGATGCCGGGGACTGAGGCTGCTCGAGTCGAACTCGAGCAACTTCTCGCGGTGGACGTGAGCCAAGAGCTGCTTGAGCTCGCGCTGACCCATCGGTCCTATGCCTACGAACATGGAGGCCTCGCTCATAACGAGCGCCTCGAGTTTCTCGGCGACTCGATTTTAGGCCAGGCCGTAACGGTGATGCTCTATCGCGACAACCCGAAGCTCGACGAGGGTGAGCTTGCCAAGCGGCGCGCGAGCCTCGTCAGTTCGGTGGCGTTGGCAGAGGTTGCCCGGATGATCGGGCTGGGCCGCCACATCCGCCTCGGTCGCGGTGAGGAACTCACCGGGGGGCGCGACAAGTCGTCCATTCTCGCCGACACTGTCGAAGCGGTGATCGGAGCGACTTACCTCGATGCGGGCGGCGAAGCGGCCACTGCGCTTGTGCTGCGGCTGATCGCGCCGCTGATGCTCGATCCGGATCGCTTCGGCGCGGCGATGGATCCAAAAACCAGCCTGCAGGAACTTTCGGCCAGAGCCGGTCGGGGGCTGCCCCGCTATGCCGTGACCGACAGTGGCCCCGACCATTCCAAGCGATTCCACGCGACGGTCTCCCTCGAGGGTACCGATATCGCCGAGGGCGACGGCACGAGTAAGAAGCAGGCCGAGATGGCTGCCGCGCTCGAGGCCTGGACCATACTTTCGACCACTTCCTCGCCCCAACGGTAACGGTGCCGGAGCTCCCCGAGGTCGAGGTGGTGCGCGCCGGCCTTGAGCCGGCGGTCACCGGTGCGACTGTCGATGCCGTCACCGTGTTCGAGGAGCGATCGTTGCGCCGCCACGGCGGCCCGAGCGAGGATTTCGTCGAGCGACTGGCGGGACGCACCATCCTCGCCGCCGTGCGCCGGGGTAAGTTCCTCTGGCTGCCGCTGTCTTCGTCGCGTGCGCCCAAAACGCAGGAGATTCGCCACGAAATCGACGGATTGACGACACAAGACACACTCGATGGCGAATCTCCTGCGTTTTCAGAACCGGGGGAGGCGCTCCTCGTGCACCTGGGCATGAGCGGGCAGGTGTTACTGCGCGACGTAGCGCAGGCGGATGACGCGCTCCTGCGCATCCGACTGGACATCGCCTCTCCGGCTCATGGCCCCCTGCGTGTGGATTTCGTCGACCAGCGAATCTTCGGGTCGATGGCCATTGACCTGCTCGTGCCGACCCCCGATGGGCATGCTGCGGGATTCGGCTCGGATGCCGCCCTCATTCCCAGCCAGGTGTCGCATATCGCGCGCGATCCCCTCGACCCTGCGTTCAGTGATCGGCGCTTTTTCGACGCGCTGGCCAGGCGCCGAACCGGCATCAAGCGCGCGCTCCTCGACCAGGGCCTCATCAGCGGTATCGGCAACATCTACGCAGACGAGGCGCTGTGGGCCGCCCGTATCCACTACGACCAGCCGACGGCCACACTCACCCGGACGCGGGCCCGCACGCTGCTCGCCGAGGTGCGGCTCGTGCTCGGCCGGGCGCTTGCGGAAGGCGGCACGAGCTTCGATGCCCAGTATGTGAACGTGAACGGGGCATCCGGCTACTTCTCGCGATCGCTCAACGCGTACGGACAGCACGGCAAGAGCTGCCCGAGATGTGGGAGGCCGATCATCCGCGAGTCGTTCATGAACCGCGGCTCGCACTTCTGCCCGTTTTGCCAGAGGATTCGAGCCGCCTGAGCCCGGAGTATCGACACCCGATCGTGACGGGTCTTGAGCTCACACATCAGTATTACTAAATTGATTACAGTAATTGTTTCGGGGATGCACTCCACCCGTGGTCGTCACTTTCGACACGCAAGGGCCGCGGCATCCTTCCACGCACTGCAGGCCAACCTGGGCACGGCCGATGGCTCAGGGCTCTATCGTGAGCGGTATCCGGTCGAGGCCGGGGACAACGCGTACTCCTACGAGTGGCCGTTTTCCCAGGTGCACATCGCGATCGCCGACCTCGCTAACCAACCCGGAGTCACCAGCCATCGGTCCGACAAGGATCTTGCCTCGGCTACTCGGGCGCAGGAGCACTATTGGAACGCATCCGGGGGCACGACCGGACTGCCGGGCTATGCCTCCTAAGCGCTCAGCCCCTACGGCGGCGGCGCAGACTTCTTCTACGACGACAACGAATGGGTGAGGCTGCTCGACGTGCAGTGCTATCTGACCGATCGGGATCCCGTGGCCCTCGGAACGGCGAAGCAGATCTTCGACCTCGTCGTCTCCGGCTGGGACAGCGATCCAAAACACGCCTCGCCGGGAGGAATCTTCTGGATTCAGGCCTCGTGGAGCACCGATCGGAACACCGTGTCGAACATGCCAGCGGCGGAGCTCGGGGTGCGGCTGTACCAGATCACCGGAACCACGAGCTACCTCGACTGGGCGTTGCGGATGTACCACTGGACCAACCACAACCTGCGGCGCCCGGATCGCCTGTACTCCGACCATCTCGACCGCGCCGGCACGATCGAGCCGGCGGTCTGGTCGTACAACCAGGGGGTGCCCATCGATGTGAACGTTTCTGCTCTGCCAGGCAACGCGCGATCGGAAATACCTGGCGGAGGCCCAGCGCATCGCCTCTTCCGCCGCGGCCTACTACGACATCAAAGAGGGAATCTCAACCCAGCCGGTCTCCTTCAACTCGATCTATTCCAAGAACCTCATGCTGCTCGAATCGACCACCGGTGGCTCGACCTATCGCCCGGCGATGCAGTCCTACGCCGACAGCGTCTGGGCTGTGAACCGGGATGCCGCGACCGGGCTGTTCCACTTCGGCGGCGATCACACCCCGGTCATCGACCAGGCCGCGATGGTGCAGACCTACGCCGTTCTGGTATGGGCCCCACCGCGGCGGCGTTCACTGCATTGAGCACTGTCACCGTGCGAGAAGCGCTCGAGATTCGAGCCACGGAGAAGAAATCATGACGCTGAGACAACACGGTGCGTGGATCATCGCAACGACCATCGCGGTGATCGCCGTTGTAGCGCTCATCACCCCTGCGGCAGCATCCGCCTCGCCGACCCCTCTCACTCGACTCCCGCGGCGCCACCCTCGAGTGTCGCGACGGCGAACGCGAAGTCGGCGGCGGGGTGCTGATGGCCTCGTACAATTCCGAAAAGGCGTGGTGGCCATCCAGCTGGTGGAATTCGGCTGTGGCTTTGCAGACCATCGAGCACTACATGCTGCACACCGGTGACCGGAGCTAACGTTCGCAGGTCGACAACACGTTCGAGGAGGACAACGCCGCCTTCGCGAACGCGCGGGACTGGCACACGCAGGCGAGTGCCCTGAGCGCCGTGGTTCCCGCACGTCACGGTCGCTGAGCCGCCAGCACGAAGAAGGCCCGCCCCGCAGTCCGGGAGCTGGCCTTCCTGGTGCGCGGGACCGCCCACCGCCCTTCGCATCGAGATGCCACTTTCTGTCCCTCCCCGCGGATCTTGGGACAGATAGTGGCATCTCGAGGGGGAGGAGGGCGGCAGACCTTGCCTAGGCTCGGGCGATACGCAGCGTCACGAGCTGGAACGGGCGAAGAGAGAGCTGTGCCGAGCTCTCGGTCGTCGAAACCAGGGCGGTCGGCTCCCCGAGTTCCCGTTCGAGCAGGTCGGTCTCCGTGATCCCGGTGGCGGGCACGTCGAAGGTGACATGGGCCGTCGCCCGGGCACCGAGTGACTCGTAGAAACGCACGACCAGGTCACCGGAGCGGTCCTCCGCGAGTTTGACGGTCTCGATCACGACCGCCGGGTTGTCGATGGAGAGCAGTGGCACGACCGCGCCGCCCTGGCCGAGAGGGCCGCTCCGGAGCGGGATGCCCAGCCGGTAGCCCTCGCGCACGGCGTCGGCGATCTCCGCTCCGATGGTGAACGACGCCCGGAAGTCATGCTCGCCCTGGTCGGCATCCGGATCGGGGAACAGCGGTGCCCGCAGCAGCGACTGGCGGAGTACCGTCATCGTGCCACCGCCCGGCCTCGGCTGCCGGGTCACGTCGTGCCCGTAGGTCGAATCGTTGGCGATGGCGACTTCGAAGCCCGGTTCGCCCACCTGCATCCAGCGGTGGGCGCTTGTCTCGAACCGCGCGGAATCCCAGGAGGTGTTGTCGTGGGTCGGGCGGTAGATGTGCCCGAATTGCACTTCGGATGCGGCGCGTTCGGCACGCAGATCGAGCGGGAACGCGAGCTTGAGCAGTTTCTGGCGTTCGTGCCAGTCCACGTGGGTGGCGATCTCGATACTCGCGCTCCCGGCCTCGAGAGAGAACTGCTGGCTGAGGCGCGAAGCCCCGAACGAACGCGTGAAGGTCACGGTGACCCGGCCGGATTCCTCGGTCACGGCCACCCCGTCGACGGCGTCGATCACTTCACCATGCCTCTGGTAGTGCACGTCGATATCCCAGGCCTCCCACTGGGTGGGTGTGTCACGGAAAAGCTGCAATTCAGCCGCGAGGGCGCCGGGTGGGATCGTCTCGCGCCCGGTGCGCAGGTCGATAGCCGAGCGGATGCGCCCCGAGTCGTCCAGCTCGAAGCGCGCGCGGTCGCTCTCCAGCACGAACCCGTCTCCGATCCGCTCGAGCCGCACGGATCCCGCCGTCGCCGCCACTCCGGAAGAGAGCGGGGCGATTCCGTCGACCACGAACGGTGACGCGTTGAACGACGTGACCGGTCCGCTGTCACCGTCTGCCGCCGAGAGTGACCCGAGGGCGCCAGAGATGATGGCCTCGAGCTCTGTTGCGACCCTGGCGTATTCCTGCTCGGCCACCCGATAGACCCAGGCGATCGAGGTGCCGGGCAGGATGTCGTGGAACTGCTGCAGCAGAACCGTGTGCCAGAGGCCCTCCAGCTCCCCATACGGATAGACGAACCCCGAACGGATGGCGGCGGTCGCGGCCCAGAGCTCGGCCTCGCGCAGCAGCCGCTCGCTGCGTCGATTGCCACGTTTCGTACGGGCCTGCGAGGTGTAGGTGCCACGGTGGAACTCGAGGTAGAGCTCGCCCGTCCACACCGGAGGAGTCGCATATTCGGCTTCGGCCCGCTCGAAGAAGCTCTGGGGGGAGCTGATCTCGACGGTGGGGGAGCCCTCGAGCGACCGGGTGAGCTTCGCCGCGGCGAGCATCTCGCGGGTCGGCCCACCCCCACCGTCGCCGTATCCGAAGGGCACGAGCGACGAGTTCGCATCGCCCTTCTCGGCGTAGTTGTGCTCGGAGAGCGCGAGCTCTGCGGCGGAGAGGTCTGAGTTGTAGGTGTTCACGGGAGGGAAATGGGTGAGGATGCGGGTGCCGTCGATCCCCTCCCAGTCGAAGGTGCTGTGGGGGAAGACATTCGTCTCGTTCCACGAGATCTTCTGGGTGAGGAAATACTTCGAGCCGGCCGCCGCGACGATCTGGGGGAGCGCGCCGGAGTATCCGAAGGAGTCGGGCAGCCAGACCTCCTGGGGCTCGACGCCGAACTCGCGCTGGAAGAAGGTCTTCCCTGCGATCAGCTGGCGAGCCATCGACTCCCCGGAGATCAGGTTTGTATCGGATTCCAGCCACATCCCGCCCACCGGGACGAACCGCCCCTCCGCCACGCGCGCTCGGATCCGCTCGAACAGCTCGGGGTAAAACTCCTTGATCCAGGCGTACTGCTGCGCCGAGGAGCAGGCGAAGACGAACTCGGGATCCTCGTCCATCAGTTGAAGCACATTGGAGAAGGTTCGCGCGCACTTGCGGATCGTCTCTCGCACCGGCCATAGCCAGGCCGAGTCGATATGCGCATGTCCAACAGCGGTGATGCGATGGGCACTCGCGGATGCCGGCTTCGCGAGTACACCGGCAAGTTCCGCGCGACCGGCCTTCGCGGTCTGCGCGATGTCTTGCGGATCCATGACGTCCATCGCCCGTTCGAGGGCACGTTGAATTTCTGCCGGTCGCATCGTGCCGTGCGGGAGCTGCGCCATCAGGCCGCCGAGCGCTACAAACTCGCGATCGAGTTGCCACACCTCCCGGTCGAGCAGCGCGATGTCGATGTGTCGAAGCGAGTAGATCGGCTCGACGCCAGAGGTCAGCGTGTCGCCCATCCGGGTCGGCCGGGTGAACCCGCCGGCGGCGACATCCGGATTCGACGCGGCCTCGATGTAGAGGTCAACCGCTCCGCCGGGGTCGATGGGCACGTACGCGTTGAACGGCTCGATCGCTTTGATCACCGAGCCGTCGGCGCGGAAGACCAGGGCCTCCGCCTGGAAGCCGGACTGTCCGGAGGTGAATCCGAGGTCGACCAGGAGCTCGATTCGCGTGCCATCGGCCTGCCATTCGACGGGGGCCTGGCCGGTCACGTGGAACCAGGTCGTGCCCCACGGTTTGCCCCACGGTTGTCCGACGGTAAAAGGCCGGTAGGTCGCGGCGCGCGCCTCCGAGAACGGTACCGGCTCGCCGGGCACCTCCCAGGCCTCGATCGTGAGCGGGCGGCGATCGCGGTAGATCGCCGGCTCGATCCGCTCGCTGACGAAGCGGGCGATCCGTGCCCGGACCAAAATGGAATTGTCGTGCATTAAGACTCCTAGTTACATTGAGGGCAGGTAATACCGATGAGAAGCAGAGCGCCTGGTGATCAGCCCTTGACTGCTCCGGCGAGAGCCGATCCTCCACCGAGCACTCGTGAGGTGAACACGTAGAGGGCGAGCACCGGTAACGAATAGACGAGCGAAAACGCGGCGAGCTGGCCGTAGACCACCGCGCCGTATTGCCTGAAAAAGGCGAAGATGCTGACCGCCGCCGGTTGCAGCTCGGGCGACAGCAGCATCTCGAAGCCCGGCATCACCGCGGCCTCGCCCTGGGGCTTTCCGGAGTAGACGTTGAACGGCGCGACACCCGGCTCGGCGGCCTTGACCTTCTTGGCGTTGTCGGGGAACTGGCCCCAGTCCTTCCACTTCGCCACCTACGAGTCGAGGGGTGCGAGGTAACCGGCCTCGGCGTCGGACTTGATCAGGAAGGTGTCTTCATAGAGCACATCCGGAGCGGTCGATGCCGAGCGGTTCATCAGGGCAAGCCTGGTGTAGTAGTCGTTCTCAGAGGCGGCGATCGGAACAAGCTTCACGGTGACGCCTGTGTTGGCGGCCTCGTATTCCTTCTTCACCGCCTTCATGTTGGTGTCCATCTGGGTAAAGGCTCCGAAGGTCTGGTACGCGACCTTCACCACCTTGTCGCCGGATGCGGCACTCGAACATCCCGCCAGCGCGGTGGCCGCAAGGGCTCCAACGATCACGGTTGCCAGTAGTCGTTTCAAGATGCTCCCTTGCTCCTTGGCCAGCCAGGATCTTCCGTGGATCCCCGCACACGGTATTACTCTATAGTTTTTAGTAATTAGAGCGCAACGGCTCGAGCAGTACCGTGGCGCGGGTCAGGAAGCGCGGTGCGAGATCAGCATCGTCGACGGGCGAGGCGAGAGAGCGTGATCGAGCACCAGGCACGCGGCGCCGGTCGCCGCGACATCCTGCCCGACCGTCGCCTCCTGGAAAGTGATCGGGTGCGGGAGCACCAGGAAGCGGGACTGCGAGACGAGCGGGGGTATCCGTTCGAGCAGCAAGGCGGAGAGTGGGTGCCAGAACGGGCCTCCGAAAACGACCCGATCGACGTCGAGAAGGTCGACTATGGCGACGAGCCCTTCGGCGATATCGGCAGCGATTTCGTCGACGATGGCGAGGGCCGCGGTGTGTCCGTCGTCCGCACGCCCGGCCAGGGCGACGAACGCTCGCTGCACAGCCGCGGTGTCGAGCGGAGTTTCCACGGCTTCGAGAGCACCGTGGGCGATCGCACGATCGACAACGTTGCGTGGCATGATCGCCTCGCCGAGTCGCCGTCGTCCCGCGACGGGATGTCCCGGACCGGTACCGCCGATCACGAGATCTCCCACCTCGCCCGCGTTGCCGCTCGAACCGCGCACGACGTCGTTCTGCAGGGCGAATCCGACACCGACGCCGGTACCGTAGTAAAAGAATGCGAAGTTGTCGCTCGCGACACCGGCCCAGGTCTCTGCCACAGCGGCAGCCGTCACATCCTTCTCGAGGAGCACTGGCAGGTTAAGCCGTGCGGCGAGCATGTCCCGCACCGGAACGCGATGCCACTCGACCAGCAGCGGGGGGTTGAGCATCGTACCGTTCGCCAGATCGATCGGGCCGGGAGCCGCCGTTCCGGCACCAAGAATCCGCTCGCGGGCGACCCCCGACTCCTCAATGATGCCCTCGACGGCTGAGACAATCCGATCGACGATCTCACTGACGGGATCATCCGCTGCCGTGGGGACGCTGCGGTCTGCCACCACGGTGCCAGACAGGTCGAGTAGCACGACGGTGAGCACGGAGGGGTCGAGATGGATGCCGACGGCGAAGCGACCATCGGCTCGGAGCTCGAGGATCCGCCGGGGCTTGCCAACACCGGAGATCCGGGTTCCGGTCTCATGGATGAGGCCATCCATGATCAGGCGCCGACACACGTTCGTCGCGGTCTGCGCTGAGAGGCCGGTTCGTTCCGCTACCTCGACCCGGCTGATGCCGTCCGCCGCCCGCCGGATCGCTTCCAGGATGACGACCTGGTTGTAGTTTCCGACGGCCGGGAGGTTCGTTCCTGACCGCATTGCATCCTCCGTCTCCGCCGTCAGACTACCGTCGCTCAGGCGACGGGCAGCGACACCGCAAACACCGCTCCGCCGCCGGGAGCATTTCCTGCCGCGATGCTGCCGCCCAAGCGAGAGACCAGCCGTGCGGCGATCGAGAGGCCGAGACCCGTACCGACCGGACGGATGTCCCGGTAGCGCGACTGGAGCACTCCGCGCTCGAAAGCCACCGCAAGGTCGTCGCGCGAGAGGCCAGGGCCACCATCCCGCACCTCGATGACCACGCTAGAGCCGAAGCGTCGTGCGGCGATAGATACCGTTGATCCGGCCGGGGTCACGCGCAGGGCGTTCTCGACCAGCCCGTCGATCAGCTGGCGCACGCGCTGGGCATCGCTTGATACCGCGAGGTCGCCGATGCCCGGCAGCGCACGAACCACCACATCGAGCATCGCGGCACGGCCGCGCCACGCGTCGGCCGCCTGCTCGAGCAGCCGATCCGCCTCCACACGCTGTCGGTCGATGGCGAAGTCGTCGGCCTCGAGACGGGCGAGCTCGAGGAGGTCGGCGACGAAGTGGTCGAGACGTTCGGTCTCGGTGACAAGGATGGCCCCGACGCCGGCGATGTCCCGCTCGTGGATGAGTCCGTCGACCATCGCCTCGCCATAGCCACGCACCGCGGTGAGGGGGGTTCGCAGCTCGTGCGAGATCGAGAGCAGAAACTCGCGCTGGCGGCCCTCACTCGTGCTGAGGGCACGGTCAAGCGTGGCGAGCGCATCGGCAACGGCAGCGATTTCGGTTGGCTGGTGTGCCTCCACCCGCAGTCCGCGCTCGCCGGCCGCCATCCGCTTCGCCGTCTCCGCCGTCGCGACGAGGGGCCGGGTGAGCCAGCGCGCGAGCAGTGTGCCGGCGACGATCGCGACGACGACTCCGATCACCAGCGCGAGCAGGACCCGCCGTACGGTCTCCTGGGTGGTCGTCTCGAGGTTGCCGAGCGAGCGCACCAGCACGATCGCCGTGCCGGTGCGGGTGGGGCGCCCCTCAACGATCATGGTCTTGTTGCGGCGGACCTCGGTCTGCGATACCCGATTTCCGGCACGCAGCGTCCTGACGTCGGCGGCAGTGACGAATCCCGATCCCGGTCCGGAGAGCTGGCCGTCGGCGGCGACGACGGCCACCCGAGTGTCGCCGAGAGCGAGCCTCACCCGCTCGCGGAGCGATGCGAGATTAGTGGCGGCCGGCAGCCGACTCAGCAGTTGCGCCTGCGACGCGAGCTGCGCCCGGCCCTGGCTGATGGTGGACTGCCGGACGAGCTGTACGGAAACCAGACCGGTGATGAGCACCGCGAGCACCGCGACACTCACCGTGACGAGGGTGATCCGGCCCCGCAGCGAACGGAACCAGGCGCTCATTCCAACACCGAGTATCCGACCCCGCGAGAGGTGCGAATGGGGCTGTCGGCACCGAGCTTCGCGCGCAGCTGGGCGATGTGCACATCCACGGTGCGACCGAGCCCGTAGTCGGCCTGGCCCCACACGCTCGACAGCAACTGCTCCCGGGTGAAAACCTGCCCCGGTGAACTCATCAGTTTGGCGAGCAGGTCGAATTCGGTGCTGGTGAGCTCGATGAGGCGACCGGATGCCTCCACCCGACGCCGCGCGGCATCGAGCGTTACCGAGCCTGCCGCTACCGGAGTCGCGAGGGGGGTGCCGGCATGCCGACGCAGGATCGTCCGGATCCGGGCCACGAGCTCCCGCGGTGAAAATGGCTTGGTGAGATAGTCGTCGGCGCCGAGTTCGAGGCCGAGGATGCGGTCGATCTCGTCGTCGCGGGCGGTCACGAAGATCACCGGCGTCCAGTCATCCGCGGCTCGCATCCGGCGGCAGATCTCGATGCCGTCGAGGCTCGGAAGCCCCACGTCGAGCACGACCGCAACGGGATGCAGGCGACGGATGCTCGCGAGCCCGGTCAACCCGTCACTCTCCACATGCACGCCGAATCCCGCTTCGCTGAGGTAGAGGCGCTGCAGATCGGCGATGGCGCGCTCGTCTTCGACGATCACGATGAGACCCTTCGACTCGCCCATCGCACCATTCTGACGGTATCGGTGAGGGACGGGCCGCGCATTTGCGACGGTCTTACGTTGCCCGAACATTCGCCGAACGCTGGCCGGACATTGCAGGAGCACCCTGAACCAGGTGCCACAAAGGCGGCCAACACGGGAGGAACATCATGAAGATCACCACACGCTGGGCCACGGGACTAGCCGTTGGAGCAGGGCTCGCCCTCGCGCTCGGCACAGGTGGGCTCGCCGCAAGCGCTGCCCCTGCCTCGGTGCCGGTCAGCATCAGTTCGTCAAGCTGCTCCTTCGGACAGCATTTTGTCTCGGCCCTGAGGGTCGTGCCGACCAATCTTCGCGCCGACCTGAAGTCGGCCAAGCAACTGAAGCCAGGCACCGAACGTCGCGAGGCGCTGAAGAAAATCCAGGCGAAGTCTCTCGATGGCGGCTACGGGGCCGGCGTCGAAGCTCGGGCCGAGTGGCGGAAGGATCACCACGGTGAGAAGCTCCGTCCCGCGCCCGACAGCCTGAAGGCCGATCTCAAGACCCTTCACTCGACGCCGAAGTCCGGAAAGGCCGCGGTAGAGGAGAAGATCGCCGACACTGCAGTCTCCGGAGGCTACGGGGTCACCATCGAATCCTTCGCCAAGGCGGTGAAAGCCAGCACCGCCTGGCAGGCCTGCGCGCCGTCGGGGAGCTGAGACTCACGAGGGCGCCAGTACCTTCTTCCAAGCGCCCCCGTAGCCAATGGTCGAGAATCCCACCGCCTCATTCACCTCGAGCATGTGCTGATTCTCCTCGGCGTTGAACGTAATGATCGAGGGATGCCCGGGAGCCGTTGACTGCAGGGAGCGGATGTTCGCTGCCTTCAGCAGCATCCCGAGCCGGTGCCCGCGATGCTCCTTCAGCACGATTGTGTCGTTCTGGGACACCGGTCGATCCGGCTCGGCGGGTACCCCGAGTTCGGTAATGCCGGCGAGGCGCGCGGTCGGCCGATGCTCGACCACGGAAATGACGGAGGTCTTCGGGCCAGTCTCGGCGCGGTCTTCGTACTCGATGAGGCGCTGGCGGGTCCAGACTTCCTCCGGCACATCGAGGTCGGCCTTCGGGACATCCGTGCTCATGCGGGTAAACAACAACGCCATGTCATCGAGCCAGCGGTCAGGAGTGCGGCCACTCCACTGATGCAGGCGATAGTCGGGACCCGCCCTCTGCTGGGACTGCTCGACAAGCCCGTCGACGATGTCCGCAGCCAGCGGGAGGGCGAGGCGGCTGGCACGGTTGACCTGTTCGAGCCGGAAGCCACGGTCGAGCAGAAACCGCACCTCGGCGTTTCCGGCTGGAACGGATCCGAAGCCGGTGGGCGACCGGAGTCGTTCACCCGCAGCCGCCTTCGACACCGCGTACACCACCAGACTCGTTCGATGATCTTCGGTGGCGAGCGTCTCCAGCTGGTCGGCGAGTGCGGTGCCGATACCACGACGACGAAACTGCGGGTGCACCTGCACATCGACCCATGCCGTATTCCCCTCGGCTGCAGGCCGAGTCTCGAAGATCGCCCGCGCGACGATGCGGCCGTTTACTCGAGCCGCAAACAGCTGCTTCGGTTCGTACTCCTGGTCGAGCCAGACCGGCAGCAGTTCGGCGGCGGTGGCCGAGAGCTCCTCGGTGCCGTAGCCGTCGGCCTCGGTGGCGTTGCGTACCTCGACCGTGGCGATGAAGTCAGCCCCGATGAAGTCAGCCCCGTCCGGATCATCGAGATGAGCGGGGATGGCGATTCGCTCGAGCGTGAAATTGGTCACGTGGGTGTCCCTTTTCTGCCATCTCGGGGAGGGACAGCCGCTCAGGATACATCCGGGTTCGAGTCGGCGGCGCCGATCGATACCGAAGCGTTAGGCGAGCAACCAGCCGTTGTCGGCGGCGATCCGCACGGCCTCGCCACCGTTGCGCGCCCGTGTCTTGCCGATGGCGGAGGAGAGATGGTTGCGAACGGTGCCCTCCGAGAGGTGCAGTAGCTTCGCGACATCCGCAATGCTTCCCTCGGATCGCAGGGCGAGCAGCACGTCCGTCTCGCGGGCGCTGAGCGGGGAGCTGCCGGTGATCAGCGACTCGGTGGCAAGCAAAGGGTCGATGACCCGCAACCCCGCGTGCACCCGGCGCACAGCGTCCGCGAGCTGGTGCGCAGGAGTGTCTTTCACGACGAAGCCGAATGCCCCGGATTCGAGTGCGCGGCGGAGGTATCCGGGTCGTCCGAAGGTCGTGACGATGAGCGATCGGCAGGCGAGACCGGCGTCGCGCAGTTGGCGGGCGACGGCGAGACCGTCGAGTCCCGGCATCTCCACATCGAGCAGGGCGACGGATGCTCCGGTGCTGGTCACGAGGCCGAGCACCTCGTCGCCGCGGCCGACCTGCCCGACGACCTCGATGTCGGGTTCGAGCGACAGCAGCGAGGCGAGGGCGCCGCGCACCAGGGCCTGGTCGTCGGCGATCACGATGCGAATCGGGTTACTCACGGGGCACCACGCACGACGAGCTCGAATCCACCCTGCGGACTGCGTCCCACGAGCAGCTCTGCTGACGCTTCGGCGCTGCGTTCGCGGAGGCCGCGAAGTCCGTTGCCCGTGACTGTCGGGACCGTGCCGGTCGGGACCGTGCCGGTCGCGCCTAGGCCCGTCGGGCCCTGAACCGTTGTCTCCGGGCCGCGCCCATCATCCGCCACCCGGAGGGAGTGTGTCTCGATGGTCACCCAGCATGCCGCCGCCCCCGAATGGCGGATGACGTTGGTGACGCCCTCGCGCAGCACCCAGGCGAACACGCCCTCGAGCCGAGAATCCAGCTTGGGAAACGAATCCGGCAGGTGAGGGTCGATGCCGGCCGCCTCGAGGGCGGTGCGCGCGGCAGCGAGTTCGGCATCCAGGCTGGTCTCACGATAGTTCGACACCGCCAGGCGGAGGTCGGCCAGCGCGCTGCGGGTGAGGCGTTCGATATCCGCGATCTCCGCTTCGGCCTTCGCCGGGTCGATGGTGACGAGGCGACGCGCCAGTTCCGACTTCACCGTGACGACCGTCAGGGTGTGACCGAGCACATCGTGCAGGTCGCGACCGAATCGCGCGCGCTCCTCCACAACGGCCAGCCGCGCGATCTCGTCGTTCGCCTCCCGCAGATTTGAGGTGGAGCGGGAGATCAGTCCGAGCCCGATGAGAGTAGCCGCGGACACCGTCGTCACGATCGGGGCGAACAGCAGACCAATGGTGAATGCCACCGAGGCCCCGATGCCGAGCTGCGTAAGAATCACGAGCACGGAGATGCCGACTGCCAGTCGCGGCGGCAGGTTGGTGAAGGCCGCGAGAGAAACGACAAGCAGCCACATCCAGATCGCGATCGGTCCGATCAGGGGAAAGAGCAGGAAGGACACCGCCCAATAGACGAGGATCGCGACCAGCCGGGTGCGGATGCTCTCGTTCCAAATGACCGGACCGAGCACCATGAAGAGTGCGTAGAGCACCGCGAGCAGCACAAGGCCGAGTACTTTCGAGACAACGGGGAGGTCGAGGAACAGAACGCTGGCCACGAGGATGGTCTGCCAGAGCAGGCCAGATGCGGCCCCGATGTACCAGGAACGGGCACCGTGGGCGCGCAAACGATCGCGCACGGGCATCCGTCGATCGATCTCTGTGTCCACGGTAGTCACCCTATTGCGAGTGGCTCAGGCCCTGGCGGCATCGCGTCGGTAGCGCCAGGCGATGAGGGCTGCGAGCGCGACGGTCCAGGCCGCGAGGATGACGATCGGCAGCAGGGCATTGCCCGCGCCATTCGCTCCGATCTGGCCGAGCTTGTTGAGCCAGTACGACGGCACCGTCTGCGCGATCGAGATCACCCAGGTCGGCATCACCTCGAGCGGGATCCACAGTCCGCCGAGGATCGCCATGCCCAGGAAGACCACCGTGAAAAGAGGCTGGGCGAAAGACGGTCGTGCGTACTGGCCGAGGGCCACCGCTATGAGAGCGAAGGGGATGACGCCGATCCAGATGCCCAGGATGGCGGTGAACCAATGGAGCGCATCCATTCGCGCACCGAGCACGACGATCGAAACCGCACACAGCACGATGATCGTGCAGAGCGCGACCAGCAGCGCTGCTGCGACCTTCGAGACGAGGTATCCGACGCCCGAAAGTGGCGTGATCCGCAGCTGACGATTCCAGCCGATCGAGCGCTCGGTCGTGATGGCGAAGGCCTGAGAGAGAGCGGCTAACATACCGCCGTACGAGGCCATTTGCACCGTTGTGACGATCAGCCAGGGCAGGCCGGATCTCTGCTCCTGCTGCCCGCTCGACCCGTACAGCGAGCCGAAGATGAGCAGCATCACGAGCGGGATCAGGAAGGTGAATGCGAGGGCGCGCACGTTGCGCAGCTGGCGAAGCGACTCGAGGAGAATGTAGCGGTAAGGCATGGTCAGACTGCTTTCGTGAGGTGCGCCGCTTTTGTGAGGTGCGCCGAGGGAGCTTCGGCGGTGAGGGCCAGGAACGCGTCATCCATCGTGTGCGCGGTGATCTCGATATCCCGGGCGGTCGGCACGGCTGCGAGCAGGGCGCGCAGGGTGCGGTCCGAATCGTCCGTCACCAGCGTGAAACGGTCAGCGCGCCGGTCGAGGGAGCGGATGCCCGGAAGGTGGGGGATCACCGCGGCGGCGGCATCCGTCTCGCCACTGTCGACCTCGAACCGGATGGTGCGGCCGGAGACGACCGACTTGACCTCGCCGGGAGTGCCGTCTGCGACGACGCGCCCGGCGCCAAGGATCACAATACGGTCGGCGAAGAAGTCGGCCTCGTCGAGATAGTGCGTGGCGAACACGACTGTGCGTCCCTCCGCGGTGAACTGCCGCATCGACAGCCAGAAGTCCCGGCGGGATTCGACGTCCATCGCCGCGGTCGGTTCGTCGAGGATCAGCAGTTCGGGGTCGGACACCACGGCCACGGCGAACCGTGCCCGTTGCAGCTGGCCGCCGGAGAGTTTGCTGACCCGCCGGGCGGCGAGGTCACGGATGCCCGCTCGCTCGAGCGCCTCGTCGACCGGGAGCGGCGCACGATGGGCGCTCGCGACGAGGGCGACGGTCTGGGCAACCGTGAGGTCGGGCAACAGGGCGCCGCCCTGCAGCATTGCGCCGACTCGCCCGTCGACGATCGCCGCGCGCGGGTCGTCGCCGAAGAGGTGGGCCGTACCGGTGGTGGGATGCGAGAGGCCGAGGGCGAGATCGATCGTGGTGGACTTGCCCGCGCCGTTGGGCCCGAGCAATGCCACGACCTCGCCGCGGTCGATTCGGAGGTCGACATCGACGACGGCGTGAACCGCACCGAAGTTCTTCGAGAGCGCGGTGAGCTGGATGGCGGGAGCTATCATAGCCCAAGCCTCGACGGGCGCCCCGTCCCGCGCCACGACTCCCCTCACGGTCTCGCCGTGACTTTTGTCATCGTCGGGTGCGCGTGGCCCTGCAATCGCCAGAGTGTGCGACCGTGCTGCCATTCGTCAGCCGTGCTGCCAAACGTTGGCCCGCATGGCTGACGAATGGCAGCGCGGTTCGCCGGAAGCGGTCCGTCGCACCTCGCCAACGCACGGAGTGGAGAGCCACGGGCAGCGCCTGCCCGGGATGACCCCTGCTCTCCGGTACCGTTGAGCCAGACATCCGCGGGCCAGCAGGCGGACGAGGAAGAAGGGCGGGCCGGTGTACCTCAAGAGCCTGACCCTCAAGGGGTTCAAGTCCTTCGCCCAGCCGACCACCTTTGCCTTCGAGCAGGGCGTGACCTGCGTGGTCGGGCCGAACGGCTCCGGCAAGTCCAACGTCGTCGACGCCCTCGCCTGGGTCATGGGCGAGCAGGGCGCAAAGACCCTCCGCGGCGGCAAGATGGAAGACGTGATCTTCGCCGGAACGGCGACCAAGGGTCCGCTGGGGCGCGCCGAGGTAATCCTTACGATCGACAACGCGGATGGCTCGCTGCCGATCGACTACGCCGAGGTCACGATCAGCCGCACCCTGTTCCGAAACGGCGGCTCGGAGTACGCCATCAACGGCGACACCTGTCGGCTGCTCGATGTGCAGGAGCTGCTGAGCGACTCCGGACTCGGGCGAGAGATGCACGTGATCGTGGGCCAGGGACAGCTTGACGCTGTGCTGCACGCCAGTCCGGAGGAGCGCCGCGGGTTCATCGAGGAGGCCGCCGGCATCCTCAAGCACCGCCGTCGCAAAGAAAAGACGATCCGCAAGCTCGATGCGATGCAGGCCAACCTCACCCGGCTGAGCGACCTCGCGGGGGAGATCCGTCGGCAGCTCAAGCCGCTCGGTCACCAAGCCGAGATCGCCAAGGAGGCCCAGTCGATCGCGTCGATCGTGCGGGATGCCCGGGCCCGACTTCTCGCCGACGAGGTCGTCACCTTACGCGCCGCGATCATGGCGTTTACCCGCAGCGAGAGCGAACGCAAGACCGAACGCATCGTGCTGCAGGAGCAGCTCGACCAGGCGAAGCTGCGCGAGCACCGCATTGAGCAATCGCAGGAGGGGGACGTGGTGGATGTCGCCCGCCGCACCGCTTTCGGCCTCGAGTCCGTGCAGGAGCGCCTGCGCAACCTCTACTCCCTGGCCAATCAGCGTCTCTCGCTGCTCGGACAGCAGGCCGACCGTCCGGATTCCGTCCAGGGCGTCACCCGCCAGATGGTGTCCGACGCTGAGGACGAGGTAGAACGTATCGCCGCGACGATCGTGGATGCCGAGGCAGCCTGGCAGGGGGCGCAGGCGGTTACCGCGGTGGCACGCGCGAATCTCGACGGGCTGGATGAGCAGATCGCGTACCAGTCATCGCTCGTCTCGCGCCACGACCTTGAAATCTCCAAGCTCAGCGGCCAGAAAGACAGTGCCGCGTCCCGGCTCGCCGCAGTGCGCGGGGAGGTGCTGCGCCAGCAGAATGCGCTGGATGCCGCGGGCGACCGCCGTGAAGTCGCTCAGATCGCCTTCGTGGAGCTCGAAGTCGAAGCGGTGCTGACGGACACCGGCGAGACAGATCTCGACGCTGCCTACGAGACCGCCCAGGCCGAGGTCGTCGACGCCGAGGCCGAGATCGACCGGCTGCGCGAAGTCCTGCACGGTAATGAACGGGAGCGTGACGCGCTCGCCGCCCGTGTCAGTGCACTGTCATCGGCGATGGACCAGAAGGACGGTTCGAGCGCGCTCGTCGCTGCCAGGCTCGACGGCATCCAGGGCCTCGTCGCCGAACACGTGCAGGTGCAGCCCGGGTTTGAGGCTGCCATCGCGGCGGCGCTCGGATCGCTAGCGGATGCGGTACTCGCGGACAGCAGGGACGCCGCATTCGATGCGCTCGAGCACTCAGCGAAAAATGACCTCGGCCGGGTAGAAGTGGTGCTCAGTGAGTCGAACGTCACCGTCGCTGGCGCGCACCTCCCCGGCGACGGTATCGTCGTCGCGGGAAGCGTCGTCACCGCTCCCGGGGGAGTGCAACTGCTGCTCGCCGGCGTGCTCGTCGCCGACGACCTCCCCACTGCGCGATCCGCCTGGTCGCGGCTCGACGCGGAGTCGGGCATGACCATCATTACGAAATCCGGCGACGTGCTCTCGGAGTACGTGTTGCGCGGTGGCTCCGGAGCCAAGCGCTCGCGCCTCGAGCTCGTCGCCGACCGGGATGCGGCGAAGCACCGGCTCGATGAGGTCACCTCTCTCATCGACCGGGCTCGCTTCGCCCTCGCCGAGCAGCGAGGTCGCCTCGAGGTCGCGAAGGAGCAGTCCACCCGGGCGCTCACGGCCCTTCGCCAGTTCGACTCGCAGCTCGCCACCCAGACCGAGAAGCTCAATCGCGTGCGTGTTCAGGTGGAGGCGGCGGCGGCGGAGGCTGATCGTCTCGAACGCGGGCTCGCACTCGCCACGGTCTCGGTGACGGATGCCGCGTCCGCAGCCGAACGCGCCGCCCAGGAACTCGACACCTTCGTCTCTCGCCCGCGCCCGATCCTCGATGTCGCCGCCCGCGATGGCGTTCTCGCCGACCTGGACGAGGCCCGTGAGCGCGAGGTCGAGGCGCGCCTGCGGGTGGAGACCGCGCGAGAACGTGCGCGGGCTGAGCAACTGCGCGCGCTGCAGCTGCAGCGGCAGCTGGAGGCCGAGCGCGAAGCGGCCGATGAGGCGGCACGGCGAGCGGTTATCAGGCGTCGGCAGGTGGCATCCGCCCAGACGGTGTTGGACGCGCTGCCGGCTGTGCTGGATGCCGTGGATCGTTCGGTTTCCGAGGCCCGGGTGCAGCTCGCCGCGCGCGAGTCCGAGCGTGCCGCCCAGAACGAGGAGCTGGCCGAGTTGCGTCGCGGCGAGAACACCCTGCGTGAGCGGCTCATGCTAATCAGCAACGACGTGCACGGGCTCGAAATGCAGGTGTACGAGAAGAAGCTGCACCTGTCGACCCTGCTCGAGCGTGCGGGCGAGGAGCTCGGTCTCGTTGAGGATGTGCTTGTGGCCGAATACGGTCCGGAGCAGCCGGTGCCTCTCGACTCCAGCCCACCGAAAACGCAGGAGATTCGCCACGAAAGCGGCCAATCGGCAGCGGATGTCGCGGATGATGGCGAATCTCCTGCGTTTTCGGAAGCGGGAGCGGAAGCGGGAGCGGAAGCGGAAGCGGCGACCGTCGACGGCCGTGCGTTCGTGCGGGCCGAGCAGGAGGTGCGCCTGGCGAAGGCCGAGCGCACACTCGCGCAACTCGGCCGCGTCAACCCGCTCGCGCTCGAGGAATTCGCCGCTCTCGAGCAGCGCCACCGGTTCCTCACCGAGCAGCTCACCGACCTCACCTCCACCCGAACCGACCTGCTCACGATCATCGGGGAGATCGACGGGAAGATGGAGGATATCTTCGCGAGCGCCTTCGAGGACACCCGGGAGGCCTTCAACACCGTCTTTCCGATTCTCTTCCCCGGCGGCACCGGCAGTATCTTCCTCACCGATCCCGACAGCATGCTGACAACGGGTATCGAGGTGACGGTAAGGCCGGCGGGTAAGAAGATCGAGCGACTTTCGCTGCTCAGCGGTGGGGAGCGATCCCTTGCCGCCGTCGCCCTTCTCATCGCGATCTTCAAGGCGCGTCCGAGCCCGTTTTACATCATGGATGAGGTGGAGGCGGCTCTCGACGACGCCAACCTCGGTCGCCTGCTGCAGATCTTCGAAGACCTGCGCCAGACCTCGCAGCTCATCGTGATCACCCACCAGAAGCGCACGATGGAGATCGCGGATGCCCTCTACGGCGTGAGCATGCGCGCGGACGGAATCAGCGCGGTCGTCGGGCAGCGCGTCAGGGCAGAGACCTCGGCCTGAGTGGCGATGTTGTTGGACTCCGTCCAGTAAGTGCCTAAGCTTGTCCAATGGTCGATATCATCGTCGCCGGACTCGCACCGGACCTTCTGCCCTATCCCGAGGCGCTCGCTCTGCAGCGCAGCATCCACTCCGCAGTGGTGGAGGGAACTCGCCCCGACACGGTGCTGCTGCTCGAGCATCCGTCCGTCTACACCGCCGGTACCCGCACCGAGGCCAGTGAGCGGCCGGATGACGGCTCCCCGGTCATCGACGTCGATCGCGGCGGCAAGATCACCTGGCACGGTCCAGGGCAGCTGGTGGGCTACCCGATCCTGCGCCTGCACGACCCCGTCGATGTCGTCGCGTACGTGCGTCGGCTCGAGGAACTGCTCATCGACGTGATCGCCCACTTCGGGGTGATCGGAGTGCGGGTGGCCGGTCGGTCGGGGGTCTGGATCGTGGATGGCGCGCGCGAGGAGAAGATCGCGGCCATCGGCATCCGCGTTGCCGGAGGCGTCACCATGCACGGATTCGCCCTCAACTGCAGCAACTCCCTCGACGCCTACGAGCACATCGTGGCGTGTGGCATCCGTGACGCCGGCGTCACCACGATCAGCCGCGAATCCGGTGGGCAGGTCACGCCAGCCGATGCTGCCGCGGTGGTCACCGTGCGCTTCGACGCGCTGGTCGCCGAGACAGCCGTGCTCGCAACCGTGGCGGTCTCCGCATGACCGCGGCACCCGACGGACGGCGGATGCTTCGCCTCGAGATTCGCAACACCGAGACGCCCATCGAGCGCAAGCCCCCGTGGATCAAGACCGTCGCCCGCCAGGGTCCGGAGTACCTCGAACTGCAGAAGCTCGTGAAGGACGAAGGGCTGCACACGGTGTGCCAGGAGGCCGGATGCCCCAACATCTACGAGTGCTGGGAAGACCGAGAGGCCACCTTCCTCATCGGCGGTGCCCAGTGCACGCGGCGGTGCGACTTCTGCCAGATCGACACCGGGAAGCCCGCGGACTACGACAGGGATGAGCCGCGTCGCGTCGCCGACTCGGTGCTCAGCATGCGACTGCGTTATGCGACCGTCACGGGCGTCGCTCGCGACGACCTGCCCGACGAAGGCGCCTGGCTTCACGCGGAGACGGTGCGGCGGATTCATGCGGTGAACCCGGGAACCGGGGTCGAGATCCTCGCCACGGACTTCTCCGGCAATCCCGACCTGCTCGCGGAGGTGTTCTCCTCGCGTCCGGAGGTCTTCGCGCACAACGTCGAGACGGTGCCGCGGCTGTTCAAGCGCATCCGTCCCGCGTTCCGCTACGAGCGCTCGCTCGGCGTGATCACGAGTGCACGTGCGGCGGGGCTCATCACCAAGTCCAACCTGATTCTGGGTATGGGGGAGGAGCGATCGGAGATCAGCCAGGCGCTGCAGGACCTGCACGATGCCGGCACCGACATCATCACCGTGACGCAGTACCTGCGGCCGACGGCCAGGCACCTGCCGGTGGCCCGCTACCTGCCGCCGCAGGAGTTCATCGAGATCAAGGAGGAGGCCGAGGCGATCGGATTCCTCGGGGTGCTCGCGGGTCCGCTGGTGCGTTCGTCCTACCGTGCTGGACGCCTGTGGGCGCAGTCGATGAAGCGCAAGGGTCTCGAGCTCCCACCCGAGCTCGCTCATCTCGCGGACGCCGACCTCGGATTCGCTCAGGCGGTCTAGCTGATGGGCGAGAGCACCGCGTCGTTGACGGTGTGCACGCGCCATCCCTCGCCCATGCGGTCGAAGGTGGCGGTGGAGCCGTTTTCGATCGCGGGGAGCTGTTGCCCGGCGAGGGCGCCGAGGGTGTAACGGATGATCGTGCCGTGGCAGACGATCACCACGTTGGCGTCGCCGTAGTCGTCGGCAATGCGATCGAGTGCCGCGATGCCGCGGGCGACCACTGAGTCCAGACTCTCGAGCCCGGGGTAGTCGTGTTGCGGCCAGCGCGCCTCGATGTCTTCCGCGGTCGCGCCTTCGCCGTCGCCGTAGTGGCGTTCGACGAGTTCGTCATAGCTTTCTCCGAGCGCGATTCCGAGACCATCGGCGATGATCTGGGCCGTCTCGCGGGCGCGACTGAGTGGCGAGCTCACCACGGCATCCCAGTGCGTGCCGGAGAGCACGCCGACCGCCTCGCGAGCCTGTTCCCGTCCGGTGTCATTGAGCGGGATGTCGGAGGAGCCCTGGAGGCGCAGCTCCCGGTTCCACTCGGTCTGGCCATGGCGGATGAAGGCGAAAGTCACTCTTCTAGTCTGCCCTGCTCTGCCCAGCACACACGCCGCGAAGGGCTCCTGCTGATCAGTAGCATTGACCTATGGCTTCTCCCTGGTCCCTCTCGGGCGCGCTCAAGGGCATGTTCGCTCGTAAGACCATCGACGACCAGACCTGGGACGACCTCGAAGACGCGCTGATCACCGCTGATTTCGGCATGGATCTCACCGAGGCCATCATCGAAGAACTCCGTGCGAGCGTCAAGCGTTTCGCCACGACCGACCCGGTGGACCTCAAGCGGATGTTGCGCGAGACCCTCGAGGAGCGGCTCGCCCGTCTCAACCCAACTCTCACGCTCAGCGCGCGTCCCGCGGTGGTGCTTGTCGTGGGAGTCAACGGCGTCGGCAAGACCACCACCATCGGTAAGTTTGCGAAGTTCCTCGGCGGTTACGGGCGAAGCGTGATCGTCGGTGCGGCCGACACCTTCCGCGCGGCGGCCGTCGAGCAGCTGGCCACCTGGGCGGAGCGCGGCGGTGCCGCCATCCAACGTCCGCAGCAGCAGGGCCAGGATCCGGCATCCGTCGCCTTCCAGACCGTCGAGCGTGCGCAGCGCGAGGGCATCGACATTGTGCTGATCGACACGGCCGGCCGCCTCCAGACCAAGAGCGGTCTGATGGACGAGCTCACAAAGATCCGTCGTGTGGTCGAGAAGCAGACCGAGATCGCAGAGGTGCTGCTCGTGCTCGACGCGACAACGGGCCAGAATGGACTCGCCCAGGCTGAGGGGTTCATCCAGCACGCCGGTGTGACCGGGCTCGTGCTCACCAAGCTTGACGGCTCAGCAAAGGGTGGATTCGTGCTTGCGGTGCAGGAAAAGACGGGCATTCCGATCAAGCTCATCGGCCAGGGCGAGGGCATCGGCGACCTCACCGGTTTCACCCCGCACGTCTTCGTACAGAATCTCATCGGGTCGTGAGCGTGTCACACATCGAGACTCCTTCGGAGCGCGCCTACAGCCGGGTGGCGCTTGTCTCGCTCACGCTCGCGGTCGTCGGAGTGGGACTCGCAATCTGGGGATTCGTCGCCGGAATCGACGCGACACTCAACGGTGCCGGGGCCGTCAGCACGAGCATCGTGATCTTCTATGTTGGGTCGGCAGTGCTCTTTGTTGCCACGGTGCTGGCGATCGTCGGGCTGGTGCGGTCCGAGGCCAAAACGGTTCCGACGGTGACGCTCGCCGTCTGCCTGATTCCGATCGCCGCGATCATTGTGATCGCGCTGGCCTACCGGCGATAGTCGAGCGGTGGCGCTCCCAGCTGCGATTTGACCGGAACCTGGTGCGCGTCATTCACCTGAGCTAAGGAAACGATCTCCTTTCGGGCCGAAGCGCTGACGTGATTTCTCGCACACTTTCGTCTGTAGTGTGTTCTCATCGCGATCAGGATGGCGAAATACCGGCAGGTGCTCCGGTGAAAACGCCTGCTGCTGCTCACGGCAACTCCATTTCAGCGTCCCCATCGATGACTCCTGTGACTGGGCACTGCGCTCCTGCAGCGCCGGTATCGTCCATTCCCGTCCGCGCTGACTATTCGATACCAACGGATTGCAGTAACTCGTGGATCAGACGACCTACGCCGCACTTTTGGGAACACGCCCCTGAACGATCCCGACGTGACGGGCAAGCCTGGCACTCGTAATACACGTCGACAGGCGTGGCCACGCCAATTCTCACCGCACCGCACCGCACCGAAGGATGAAATATCGAATTCCATCTGCTTCCGGTGTCTCAGGAGAGGCCCGGAGGCTGATATCACCACTCTCGAAGTCGCGGTAGGCACGGATCAACCGTCCGTCTCCGCGAGCTATCTCGGTGCCCTGTCAGTGCAAAAATTCGAATTCTCCGACGTGAACGAAGGAGGGAGATGTCTACACCAGAGCCAGCCGAGTCAACTTCCCCACCGACAACCTGCTCGGCGCAATCGTCACAACGGTGTGGGGCTGAGCTTGAAGTTTCAGAGAACGGCGTGCTGACGACTCAGCTCCACATAGTGAGCTGCGTTCGCTGTCACCTCGCCGACCTCGTCATCCGTGAGCTCGCGTCGCACCTTGGCGGGAACCCCGGCGACCAGTGAACGCGGCGGGATGATCGTGCCCTCGAGAACCACGGCGCCCGCAGCCACGAGAGAACCGGCGCCGATCACCGCTCCATTGAGCACGGTCGCGCTCATGCCGATGAGGCAGTCGTCTTCGATCGTGCAGCCGTGCAGTACGGCGGAATGGCCAACGCTGACGCGCTTACCGACGATGGTCGGCGTGCCGTAGTCGCAGTGCACCGCGACGTTGTCCTGTAGATTGCTGCCTGCCCCGATCGAGATCGAGTCCGTGTCGGCGCGAAGCACCGCTCCGTAAAACACGCTCGAGTCGGCCGCGAGCGTGACCTGTCCGATAAGTGTCGCGTTCGGGGCGACCCAGGCGGAGGCGTCGATTGTCGGCGTGTGACCGTCGAAAGGCAGGACGAGTGACATCTCTTCAGGCTATCGTGGCGCCGAGGTGCCGTCCTGCGTCCTGGACCGGCTACTCGAGCTATACCTTGCGCGGAACACGCTCCGACCATGGTCGTCGCATGGTGCTCGCTCCCCGGAGTATCGACTCGGGCAATGGAACAAACTCGTCGGCATCACGCGTCCGTCGAGGTCACCGGTCGATCCGTCTCGGAGAGTGTGCCCCGTTCGGCTCGACCGGGGATCAGATCGATTGCCGGTAGCCGAAGAACTCATGATCGTTGTTGTATCCGCCGAGCCCCCGCCGACGTCGGCGAAGTCCGCAACGAATTCGATTGCTTTGATCCACTTGACCATTTTGAATCCCAGCTCGATTTCGTTCCTGAGCCGTAGTGGGGCCCCGTGGCCAAAGGACAGTGGTGCGTCGTTCATGTCATAGGCAAGCATCGTCAGGTGGTGGTCCATCTGCTCGATCGGTTGCGCGTCGTAATACAGACCGCCCTCGGGGCCGAGAGCCAGGGAGTAGAAGATCACCCATTTCGCCTCCGGTGTCGGTTTCACGGTATCGACGATTTTCTGCATGGACACTCCGCCCCATTTGGCGACGCCGGACCAGCCTTGGATGCAGAAGTGCTGGGTGATCTGCTCGTGATGTGCCATCGCCCTCAGTTGGTCGATGCTCAGCTCGACGGGGTTTTCCACGAGCCCGTTGACGACGAGCTTGTAGTCGGCGAACGAACCGGCCTGAAGCTGCGTGTACTCGTCGGTGTCGGGATATTTTCCGTTGTGCCAGAAATACGGGGAGATGTCCTTTTCCGTGTATTCCCCGGGTTTTGAGTCGATGTGCTCGAACAAACGTTGAGCCGGCCCGATCAGGGCGAAGCCGACCCTCTGAACAACGCGGGGGTGCCGGTAAGTGAAGGGAGTGGCAGCGACCCAGCCGACGATGACGACGACCATCGAGACGGAAAAGATCCAGAACCCGGTCCATGATTCGGTGTTCTGTGCGGCGTACATGTGATTCAGGTTCCGCAGGGCACCCGTAGCGATCACGAGGGAGATGTGGATGACGATGAAGAACACGAACCAGCACAGGACCAGGAAATGCAGGGACCGGGCGACTTGGATACTGAAAACCGAACTGATCCGCCGGAACCGAGTCGACAGGGCCGGCGACATACCAAGACCCGAAAGCAGGGCCAAGGGGGCGGCGAGGAACACTGTGACGAAGTAGGCGATGAGTTGGAGGCTGTTGTAGTTGGTCCAGCCGCTCTCCGTCGGCCAGTCAAGAGACAGATACTGGATTGCCACCGAGAGGGCGTTCGGGATAACGTCCCAGTGCAGCGGGACCAGGCGCATCCACTGCCCGGTGGTGAACAACAGGATGAAGAACACGAGCCCGTTTGCCAACCACAGAGTGTCGATGCCGAGGTGCCACCACCGGGCGAGCCCGATGGAGTGTCTCCGGCCGGGGAGGCCGACCCCGTTCGGCAACGTGATCGAGTCGTCTTTGGCGGTGTAGAGAGGGTTGGTCGGCACCGGCTTCTGAACCCGGAACCAGTCTTTGCCCGGGGTGGAGTGCCTCGTCCAGTAGAGCCGAGGATGATCCGCGAGCACCGTGATACCCGACCGGATGATGAAGATCATGAAAAACAGGTTCAGGAAGTGCTGCCAGCCCAGCCAGGCGGGAAATCCGACCGGAGCATTGTCGGGCAGTTCGGACAGGCCCGGATAGGCGTGAATGAAGCCCTGCACCGCGGGAAGTCCCCGGATGCCTCGGGCAATGGCGACGCTGACCAGAAGCAGCAGTAACCCGATCGGGATCAGCCACAACAAGTTGAACCATCTCGTCTGACCGATCCGAACGCGCGGTGAGACCCCGTACTGGGCGGGGATCCCGCCAGCCCAATCCTCATCGACCACGGTGTAACGGCGCTGATCGAGTTCCGACCGGATGCTCGCCCGGGTTCCTCCCGCGCCAATATCGGCGGCGGGGAGCGATTGATCGTCGGACGGAGGTTTCATTCCCGGAGCCTACGGGCAGAGGTCGCCGAGACATACACTCGCGCCACAACCACGCGCCTCTCCGGACTCGCAGGCTGCGATCCGCGCGATGATTACGGAGGATCGATGATCATGGCAGAAAGCGTCTAGGTTGGAGCGCGAGGAGGAAGCGATGACTGCGCACACTGTTGGCGTTCGCCGGGTCTATGACGAGCCAGGGCCCACCGACGGTTCACGGGTGCTTGTCGACCGGATCTGGCCTCGGGGCCTCAGCAAAGAGAAGGCTCACCTCAACCAGTGGTGCAAGGCGGTCGCCCCCTCGACTGACCTTCGAAAGTGGTACGCCCATGTTCCCGAGCGATTCGTGGAATTCACGACCCGCTACGAGGAAGAACTCAAAGAACCGGAGCGCGCCGCGGCTCTGCAGAGCCTGCGAGAAATCCTGCGGGAAGGTCCCGTCACCTTGCTCACCGCAACGAAGAACCCCGAAATCAGCGAAGCCACCGTCCTGGCCAAGATTCTCACGGACGGATCGACGTCACAGCCGGAACAGTGACGAGGTCACCTGTCCGGTCGGACGAGGACTCATCCCCCCGCCGCGGTGGGCCCGACTTTCACCAGAGCCGTCAGCGACGTGATCTGCCCATCGTCCTCAACCGGGCGGCTCAGCAGTTCGACGTTCCCCACCATCGCGTGCATCGATAGGGGAGAGGAGAGAGGGGATAAGCCCCAACCCCCTCATCGAGCACAGGAAGTCTCGTGACTCCAAGATTCTGTGACCATCCGACCCTCGCTTCGCTGCGGACCTCTCGCGTTTCCGGAAACGTTCATGGCGAAGTTGTTCAGTCGAACAGCGCCGCCACCTGCTCGGCGAGCGCGTCGTCGAAGTCCATCGACGCGGCATCCGTCACCGCGTCCCACTGTTCGGTGTGACGCGGCGACACGATGGTGGCCGTGACCTGCGGATGACGACGCAGCCAGGCCAGAGCGAGGGCGGCGATTCCCACCTCACGTTCCCGCGCGAGACTCTCGAGGGCCGCGACCCGTGCGAGGTTCGGCAGCGTGAATGCTGCGGCGTACATCGCGGGCGCGAGCGCTAACCGGCTGCCCGCGGCAGGATCGGGAAGCTCCTCGGGATCGTCAGTGAGATACCGCCCGGAGAGGATGCCGCCGGCCAGCGGCGAGTACGCCACGAATCCGATGCCCTCTTCGGCGAGCAGCGGCAGCAGATCCCTCTCCACCGAGCGCGCGAGGAGGCTCAGCTCGGACTGCACCCAGGCCGGTCGCGGCAGCCCAGCGCTGTCCGCAGCGAGCAACCAGGCTTCGACCTCACGCACCGATCCGGTGGAGCACCCCCAGGCTCGGATCTGCTCGGTATCGATGGCGGCGGCGAACGCGGTGATCGTCTCTTCGAGCGGCGTGCGCTCGTCGAATCCGTGGGCGAGATACAGGTCGACCGAGCCGAGGCGCGATCGGCTGAGGGCGAGTTGCCGTTCGATGTGGTCAGCGGCGAGCGAAATCGTCTCCTGGCCGCGCTCGACCACATTTCCGACCTTCGTCGAGACCAGTACGTCGGCCCGTTCGCGCTCCTCGCGCCAGCGGCCGATCACGCGTTCGCTCTCGCCGCCCGCGAAAGAATTGGCGGTATCGAGCACCCGGATGCCGACCTCGTAGGCTTCGTCGAGCCGCTCAAGCGCCTCATCCGTCTTCATACCGAGGCCAATGCGGGATGGCGCGGATCCGATGCCTCCGATGGCTGCGCCACCGAAGAAGAATTCGGTGACCTCGATGCCAGAGGAGCCGAGCGGAGCCGTGCGAACGGGGGAGTCAGGCATTCCTGCAGCCTAGATGCTCGAACCGCCCCGCAGCTCTGCACTGAACCTCCGCTCCCACGAGTGACACTCGCGGGCAAACGTTCGGGCGCGAGTGTCACTCACGGGCGCGCGGCCCGAGTCATCGATCCCCGGTGATTCGCGCCGGGTGCCTCAGCGCAACCCCGGCAGCAAACCCGCCACCTCGTCGAGTACCGACTCAGGGCCCGCATAGATTCCTTGTGCGCGAGGCCAGTGGGCGATGACATCCGTGAACCCGAGTGCAGCGGCCCGCCCGACGATGTCGTCGAACGAGCTGGCGCTCTGCAATGCGAACTGCCCGCCAGAGTCGATCGACAGGTACCGATCTATGGACGCCGCATCCCGTCCCCGGCGCTCCGCCGCGTCATCCAGCCGCCCGGCGAGTGTCGCGACAGAGTGCCACCAGTCTTCCCCGGTGGCGCCGTCCCTTCCCGTGCTCACCCAGCCCTGGCCGAACCGCGCCACGAGATCGAGCCCCTTCGGTCCATTCGCCGCGATCACGAAGGGAACTCGCGGCAGTTGCGCTGGCACCCCGACCATGCGCGCCTCGTGGGTCGTGAACCAGTCGCCGGCGAAGGAGATCGGCCCATCGTGCTCGAAGCGCAGCAGCCCGTCGAGCTGTTCCACAAATTCGGCGAATCGGTCATGGCGTTCCCGTGCTGTCAGCTCGGGCTGGCCGAGCACGAACGAGTCGAAGCCGGTGCCACCCGAACCGATTCCGAGCAGGAATCGACCGCCGGCGATGTCGTCAACCGTCGCAACATCCTTGGCGAAGGTCACCGGATGCCGAAAGTTCGGCGACGACACGAAAGTACCGAGCCGGATGCGCGAAGTCACCGTCGCCGCGGCGGTGAGGGTCGGGATGGTGGCGCCCCACGGCTCGTCGGCCAGGGTGCGCCAGGACAGGTGATCGTAGGTCCAGGCGTGATCGAAGCCGAGTTCCTCCGCTCGGGCCCAGAGCCTCTTCGCCGTGGCCCAGGGCTGCTGAGGCAGGATCGTGATTCCGAATCGCATGGGGCGAGCCTAGGCCGGGGCGTCCGCCAGCGGGGCATCCGCCAGCGAAGCGTCCGCCAGACGCGATCCCTCGTGATCGCGGGTTAAACTATCTTCACAATGGCCACCTTCGGAAACCTCACTGACCGCCTCGCGGATACCTTCAAGAACCTGCGCGGCAAGGGCAAACTCAGTGCCGCGGATGTCGACGGCACCGTTCGCGAGATCCGTCGTGCCCTGCTCGACGCCGACGTCGCCCTCGAAGTTGTCAAGGATTTCACCGCACGGGTGCGCGAGCGGGCCCTTGGCGACGAGGTCTCGAAGGCGCTCAATCCTGCCCAGCAGGTGGTACAGATCGTCAACGACGAGCTCGTCTCAATCCTCGGGGGAGAGGCCCGTCGCATCCAGTTCGCCAAGACGGCGCCGACCGTCATCATGCTCGCTGGCCTCCAGGGTGCAGGCAAGACGACCCTCGCGGGCAAACTTGGCAAGTGGCTCGCCGGTCAAAATCACACTCCCCTTCTCGTCGCGGCCGACCTCCAGCGACCCAACGCGGTCACCCAGCTGAAGGTCGTCGCCGAGCAGGCCGGCGTTGCGATTTACGCGCCGGAACCCGGCAATGTCGGAGCGGAGGATGCCGCGCCGAAGTCATTCTTCGGAGGCGCAGCCAACCCGGTAAAGGTCGCACGGGACGGGGTGAAGTTCGCGCGGGACAAGCAGTACGACGTTGTCATCGTCGACACGGCCGGCCGCCTCGGCGTCGATGCCGACCTGATGAAGCAGGCCTCCGACATCCGCAGGGCGATCGATCCGGATGAGGTCTTCTTCGTCATCGACGCAATGATCGGCCAGGATGCCGTCGCGACGGCCAAAGCCTTCCAGGAGGGTGTCGACTTCACGGCTGTTGTTCTCACCAAGCTCGACGGCGATGCGCGTGGTGGGGCGGCGCTCTCCGTGGCATCCGTCACTGGACGCCCGATCATCTTCGCCTCCACCGGCGAGTCACTTGATGACTTCGAGCCCTTCTATCCGGACCGCATGGCCAGCCGCATTCTCGACCTCGGTGACATCCTCACCCTGATCGAGACGGCGCAGAAGACCTTCGATGAGGAGGAATCGCGCAAGGTCGCCGAAAAGTTCATGACCGACAGCTTCACCCTTGAGGACTTTCTCAGCCAGATGCAGCAGCTCAAGAACATGGGCTCGATCAAGAATCTGCTCGGGATGCTTCCTGGTGCGAAGGGCATGCGCCAGCAGCTGGAGAACTTCGACGAGTCGGAGATTACGCGTACCGAGGCCATCATCCAGTCGATGACCATTGGCGAGCGCCGTCAGCCGAAGGTTCTGAACGGATCGCGCCGGGTGCGCATCGCCCGCGGATCCGGAACGACCGTCACCGAGGTGAACGCGCTCGTCAACCGCTTCGAACAGGCCGCGAAGATGATGAAGACCGTGGCGAAGGGTGGCATGCCACAGGTGCCGGGCATGGGGCCGATCCCCGGGGCCAAGTTCGGCGCGCCGAAGAGGGTGCAGCCGAAGAAGGGCTCGAAGTCGGGAAACCCGGCCAAGCGGGCCGCGGAAAACGCGGCCTTGGCTTCGGGAGCGAAACCGTCTACGGGAATTGCGGGATCAGGGTTCGGACTCGGTGGCGGTGCCAGCAAGGCCGGACCGTCCGAGGAAGAGCTCACGAGCCTGCAGAAGTTGCTCGGCCGCGGCTGAAGCCGGCGCGTCGAGGTCCGCTCCGGGGGCATACACGCCGTCTTAGGGTCGGCACCTGCGGAGGGTGCGTATTGATCACAAACGGCTGGAGGACGTCGGCGTCAGATCGACAGCTTCGCGCTGCGAATCGCCCCGGTGATCACCTCGTCGAGCTTCTGTTGCCCACGCACGGTCGGGTGCACGCGGTCTGATTGCAGCCACGACCGGTGGCCGGCCAGGGGCTGGCCAATGTCGAGGTAGAGACCCTTCACCGCCATGATTGCCGTGCGCACTTGCTCGTTGATGTCGTTCATCTGATCGGGCGCCACGCTGTCGTTCCACACGGTGCTGATGCCGACGATCGTCGCCGCGGGCAGCTCGGCGTGCAGGCTGGAGACCACCGAGTTGGTCTCCGTGCGCAAGTGGTCGTTGTCGATGCCAAGGTCGTTGCTGCTGCCCGAAATGATGATGAGGGTCGGATGCAGCGCCACGGCCTCGTTCACGAGACCGGAGAAGTCGGCGCCGCAGTCGTTGTCGTCGCCCGCGGTCGCGAAGCCAGCGCCGTCGCAGGCGAGGTTGGTGAGATCCCAGCCCGTGGACCGGGCGAGCGTCGCGGGCCAGGCCTGCTCTGCCGAGAGACCGTGTCCCTTCATGATCGAGTCACCGATTGCCACGACCACCGGACGATTTGCCGACGAGGAGGGTTTCCTGTCGGGTGCGAGCAAGGCGGGAGAGCATCCTGCGAGCGCCAGCATTGCGCCAGCGAGCACGATCGCACAGGCACGTGTTCGCAAAGAAGTCATGGAGTCCGAGTCAACCCTGGCACCCTATGAGGATGCCGAGTGGAGCACCATAGGCTTGTCCCATGACTGATGTATCGACCCGTCCCGTCCGACTCGGCGTGCAGATCGCGCCCCAGCATTCGCGCTACGAGAAGATTCTCGATACCGCTACCGAACTAGAGGAGCTCGGCGCCGATATCCTCTTCAACTGGGACCACTTCTACCCGCTTTCCGGCGAACCCGACGGTCTGCACTTCGAGTCGTGGACCATGCTCGCGGCGCTCGCCGAGCAGACCTCGCGCGTGGAGCTCGGCGCACTCGTCAACTGCAACAGTTACCGCAACGCCAACCTTCAGGCCGACATGGCCCGCACCATCGACCACATCAGCGCGAAGGGCACGGGTATCGGCCGATTCATCTTCGGCACAGGCTCCGGATGGTTCGAGCGCGACTACGACGAGTATGGCTACGAATTCGGCACCGTCGGCCAGCGACTGGATGCTCTCGCGGCCAATCTCCCGATCATCGAGGATCGCTGGGGCAAGCTCAACCCGCCGCCCACCCGGCATATCCCGGTTTTGATCGGGGGCGGTGGCGAGAAGAAGACCCTGCGAATCGTCGCGAGGCACGCGGATATCTGGCACTCATTCAGCGACCCAGAGACCCTCCAGCGCAAGCTCGGAATTCTCAGAGAGCACGGCGAGGCCGTGGGGCGGGATGTCACGGAGATCGAGATCTCGACCGAGCTGCGTGGGCGTACTCCAGAGCAGGCGGATGAACTGCACGATCTCGGAACGACCCTCTTCACGATCGGCATTACCGGTCCGGACTACGATCTCGCGCCGGTGCGCGACTGGCTCAGCTGGCGGGATGGCAAGAACGCCTGACACGGTTTGCGGTGAGGGGACCATAGGCTGAGCCCATGACTCTCCCCACCGCTGTGGAGAGTGCCGCGGCAGTCCGCTCCGGCGCTCTCACCGCCGTCGATGCCACCCGCGCCGCGCTCGCTCGAATCGAGAGGGGTACCGGTTTAGGTGCTTTTCAAGTGGTACGCGCCGAGAAGGCCCTCGCCGAGGCGGCGGAGGTGGATGCTCGCATCGATCGTCCGCTACTTCCGCTGGCTGGCGTGCCGATCGTCATCAAGGACAACATCCCGGTCGCGGGGGAACCGATGCGCGACGGGTCGGCCGCCACAGATTCGGCAGCACAGTCGGCTGATCATGAAATCGTCGCCCGACTTCGGGCCGCCGGAGCAGTCGTCGTCGGCATCACTCGAGTGCCAGAGCTCTGCGTCTTCGGCACCACCGATTCGGTCTACGGCACCACCCGCAATCCATGGAACGTGAAACGCACCTCCGGCGGCTCATCCGGTGGTTCTGCCGCCGCCGTCGCATCCGGCCAGGTACCATTCGCGCACGGAAATGATGGCATGGGGTCGGTTCGAATTCCCGCCGCTAACTGCGGCTTGTTCGGCATCAAGCCAGGCAGCGGACTCGTCCCCCAGGGGATCGGCGTCGATGCCTGGCTCGGCATGAGCGAGAACGGAGCCCTCGCCACGACGGTGGCGGATGCCGCGCTCCTGCTCTCGGTCATGGCGGGTCGTCCGGAGCTTGCGTTCCCGGTGATACCGTCGCGTCCCCTGCGCATCGCTATCGCGGCGGGGGAGCCCTCCGCGCTCGTCTCTCTCGACCCGGAGTGGCGCCGGGGTCTCGTCGAGACGGCTGCCGCGCTGCGCGCCGCTGGGCACAGTGTCAACGACGTGAAGTTTCCCTACGACCCGAACCCGCTTCCCCTGCTCGCTCGTTGGTTTGCGGGTACCGCCACCGATGCCGAGGGCCTCGATCCCGCGAAGCTCGAGCGGCGCGTGCGAGTGCATGCCCGACTCGGCCGGCTCGCACGCCGGACTGGCCTGCTGAAGGCGGCACCGGTCGATCGCCTGCGGGCCACGGTGCACAACTTTTTTGCGGATTACGACCTGCTGCTCACGCCGACGCTCGCGCAACCCGGTCCGCTCGCCGAGAACTGGCACGAGCGCGGCTGGTGGGCCAACATCGTTTCGAACATCCGCTATGCCCCGTATCCGTCCACCTGGAATCTCCTCGGCTGGCCGGCGGCGAGCATCCCCGCCGGCTGGCACGCCACGGCACAGGTGCCGCTCGCGGTGCAGATCGTCGCCGAGCCGCAGCCTGACGGCGCCGGTGAGGCGCTGATCCTCTCGCTCGCGACGCAGCTGGAACAGCTCTGTCCCTGGCCGCGGATCGCGCCCGGTTTCTCTGAGAGCTGACGCTAGCCTGATGCTGGGCTGACGCGTTTCGGCCAAACCTGCCCGAATTGCGGACATCATCTCGCAGGCTGCACCGCTGCAACGGTGGCTGTGGATAGCCTGAGTGGATGACCCGCATTCCCCTCCCCAGCGCTGATCCAGTCGCTCATTCCACCGTCGCCCCCAAGCTCAGCCCCTCGGTACTGATCGCGATCATCGTGACGCTGCTCGCCTGGTCGAGCGCATTCATAGTGATTCGCGGTGTCGCCCCGCATTTCACTGGGGGTTCTTTGGCGCTCGCGCGGCTGGTCGTCGGTACGGTGGTGTTGTCGCTTCTCCTGGTCGGTCACCGCTGGGTACGCCCGACCGGTCGGGAATGGCTGCTGATCGTGGTGTTTGGGATCGCGTGGTTTGCGGCCTACAACGTCTCACTCAATATCGCGGAGCACACCCTGGATGCCGGGACGACGGCGATGATCGTGAACATCGGCCCGCTGCTCATTGCGCTCGGTGCCGGTGTCTTCCTCGGAGACGGCATCCCGCGGTGGCTGCTCATCGGCGCCGGTGTCGCGTTCCTCGGCGTCGTGCTCATCGGTATCTCAAGCGGAATTACCGGAGTGGGCGATGGAACCGGAGTCCTCTGGTCCCTGGTTGCTGCCGTCACCTACTCGATCGGCGTCCTCTGTCAGAAACCGGTGCTGCGTCGACTGCCCAATCGCCAGGTCACCTTCCTGGGGTGCGCCATCGGCGCGATCGCTTGCACCCCGTTCGCCGGATCGCTGGTCCATGACCTGTCGCGGGCGCCGGTTTCGAGTGTCTTCGGCGCGATCTACCTCGGTGTCGTGCCCACAGCGATCGCGTTCAGCACCTGGGCCTACGCCCTGTCGAAGATGTCAGCCGGATCGCTAGCCGTCACCACCTACATCGTTCCGGCACTGGTCGTGCTCGAGGCATTTCTCTTCTTCCGGGAGGTGCCCGCGCCCCTCGCGGTCGTCGGCGGAATCGTGTGCCTGGTTGGTGTCGCCCTGTCGCGCAAGCGTGCTCGGGTGCCCTTCACAGCGGTTGGTTCCTGAAACCGGCAAAAACCTGCAAGAATGACAAGTCGAGCGTTATGCCGTTCGACCCTCTAATCCAACGGCATCGTCTCCCATCAGAGCTTTTCTGCCGAGTGTGCACCCCACGCTCACGGCAAGCAGTTCGCCCTCATAAATCATCTCTGGAGAATTGTGGCTGTAAAAATTCGTTTGAAGCGCATGGGAAAGATCCGCGCTCCCTACTACCGTATCGTCGTCGCCGACTCACACACCAAGCGTGATGGTCGTGTGATCGAGGAGATCGGCAAGTACCACCCCACCGAAGAGCCGTCGTTCATCGAGGTCGATTCGGCCCGCGCGCAGTACTGGCTCGGAGTCGGCGCGCAGCCGACCGAGCAGGTCGCCGCCATCCTCAAACTCACGGGCGACTGGGGGATCTTCCAGGGCGACAAGAACGCCGTCAGCACTGTCAGGACCAAAGAGTCCAAAGTGGACTTCGTCGCGGATGAGAAGAAGAAGCCTGTGCTCAAGCCAAAGTCCGCGGCACCCGCGCCAAAGGTCGAGGCGCCGGCCAAGGCATCCGTCGACACGCCTGTCGAGGCGCCGGAAGCTGACATTGCCCCGGCGGTCGAAGGTCTGAACGACGCCGACGCCGCCAAGGTCGAGGCCGTCTCCGACGCCGCCGAGGTCAAGGCCGATGACGCGACCGAGGCTGACGCCGAGGCTGCCAGCGCCGATAAGGCGTAGGTAATGCTCGCAGCCGCCCTCGAACATCTCGTCAAGGGAATCGTCGATAATCCCGACGAGGTTCAGGTCGTAGCAAAGAATTCACCACGTGGTGAGGTTCTCGAGGTGCGCGTGCACCCCGAGGACCTCGGCCGTGTGATCGGTCGCGCAGGTCGCACCGCGAAGGCGCTCCGCACCCTCGTTTCGGCCATTGCCGATGGTCGTAAGGTGCGCGTCGACGTGGTGGATACCGATTTCTAACAACCCAGAACCCAGCACACCCCCGGCACCGGTCCTGAATGGGACTGACCAGTTGCGGGTCGGTCGCCTCACTAAGGCCCATGGCCTCAAGGGAGCGATCAAAGTCGAGCTCTACACGGATGCCCCGGAACGTCGTTTCGTTCCGGGCGCCGTGTTCACCCTCCAGGTACCGACCTCTTCGGCGTGGCACGGAAAGACCCTCGAGCTCATCGAGCTCAAGTGGTACAACCTGCAGCCTGTCGCGTTCTTCAAGGACGTCTCCGACCGGTCCGCCGCGGAGGGCCTGATCAAGGCCATTCTCTGGATCGACCACGACCTCGCCGCCCCGTCGGACGAGGAGGATGCCTGGTACGACCATCAGCTCGTCGGACTCGCGGTCGTGCGTGACGGCATCCGCGTCGGAATCGTCAGCCAGGTGGATCACCTTCCCTCGCAGGATCTCATCCACGTGACGACCGATGCCGGTGAAGTTTTGGTGCCGTTCGTGAAGGCCATCGTGCCGACCGTTGACATCCAATCGGGAACGATCACGGTTACACCCCCGGATGGCCTCTTTGAAGAGCTGCCGGACGACGACGGAGAGACGAAGCCGGATGCGGCGTCCGCTGTTGGCGAGTCCGAAGTCGAGCCCGAAGTCGAGCCCGAAGTCGAGCCCGGCCCGACGTCGACCGACTAGAGAACTCAACGATGCGCATCGACATCGTCACGATATTTCCGGAGTTTTTCTCCGTGTTCGATGTTTCCCTTCTCGGCAGAGCGCGGCAGTCCGGGCTGATCGAGCTCGGCATCCACGACCTGCGTGACTTCACCTTCGACCGGCATCGCACGGTCGATGACACGCCCTACGGCGGCGGGGCCGGAATGGTGATGAAGCCGGAGCCCTGGGGCGAAGCGCTCGACAGCATCCTCTACGCGGGTGAGGCGCAGGGAGCGGATGCCCCGGTCGTGATCTTCCCCTCACCTGCCGGGGAGCTCTTCACCCAAAGACTTGCCAACGAACTCGCGACCGAGCCCCGGCTGGTCTTCGGCTGCGGACGGTACGAGGGCATCGACCAGCGCGTCGTCGACTACGCCGCAACCCGCGCCCGCGTGCGTCTGGTGAGCCTCGGCGACTACGTGCTCAACGGGGGAGAGGTCGCCACGATGGCGATGATCGAGGCAATCGGGCGACTCATCCCCGGTGTCGTCGGTAACCCGGAGAGTCTTGTCGAGGAATCCCATTCCGATGGACTGCTCGAATACCCCAGTTACACGAAGCCGGGAGAGTGGCGCGGATTCGAGGTGCCTCCCGTGCTGTTGAGCGGCAATCACGGTGCGATCGCTACATGGCGGCACGAGCAGCAGCTCGAGCGCACCCGGCGCGTGCGGCCCGACCTGTTGCCGCCGGAGAATGCGGTGCCCAAAGACGTCGCTCCGCGCGCGTGACGGACGAGCCCGTGAGCGAAGGCCTCGGAGCCGTCGCATGGCCGGTTCGTACCGAGCGCCTCGAGATCCGCCCGGCGACAGAGGCAGACGGTCCGGCAACCTGGCGCTATCGCCGACAAGAGTCCGTCGCCCTCTGGATCACCAGCGCTCAACCCGACAGCGAGCACTATCTCGCCGATTTCACCGAGCCCGCGCGACTGGCCAAGACCCTGGTGATCGAGTTCAATGGACACGTGATCGGCGACCTGATGCTGGCCATCGAGGATGCGTGGGCCCAGACTGAAGTTACGGATCGGGCGCGCGCGGTGCAGGCCGAGCTCGGCTGGAGCCTCGACCCCGCCTACGCGGGCAGGGGATACGCCACCGAAGCCGTCGCCGAGTTGATCCGAATCTGCTTCGAGGAGCTTCACCTGCGCCGGGTGCTTGCCCAGTGTTTCGCCGACAACCTGCCGTCCTGGCGCCTGATGGAGCGCGTGGGCATGCGCCGCGAGTCCCACGACGTGCGCGGGTCGCTGCACCGTTCCGGCGAATGGCTCGACGGGCTTGCGTACGCCCTGCTCGCCGACGAGTGGCGCAGCGCACGACCCGGCGCCCTGTAGGGCGTCTGCCCGCTGCATCCGCTTCGGGGAACCTCGCCGTTCTCCGGCGACGCCGGACATCGGTCCGCACCCGTGTCGCCCTGCCGGTAGCAAATGCAGGACCGGGTGTTACGGATGAGGCGGGTGAGCCTTTCCCGCCACTCCTGTCACGCCCAGTCCTGCATTTGCTACCGGGAGCGGATGACGGGCAACCGTCACGCCGGGCGGGGGACTGGGGCGGGGGACTGGAGCGGGGGAGACTGTCACGCCGGGCGGGGGACTGGTGCTGGGGATGCCGTCGCGCCGGGCGGGGGACTGGTGCTGGGGATGCCGTCGCGCCGACGAGTGACACGCGCGCCCGAACGTTCGGGCGCGAGTGTCACTCATGGGCGCAGAGCGCGTCGATCGCTGTCGAGCGATGCGCGACCCAGCAGCAGTGAGGTTCAGCGGGCCGTCAACACCACCGGGCCGGCATCCGTGATCGCGATCGTGTGCTCGCTGTGGGCGGCCCGTGAGCCGTCCAGGCTACGCAGGGTCCAGCCATCCGGGTCGGTAAAAATGCGGTCCGTACCCTCCATGAGCCACGGCTCGATGGCGAAGACCAGACCTGCGCGCAGTGGCAGTCCGCGGCCAGGGCGACCGTCGTTCGGGATGTGCGGATCCCCGTGCATCGTCCGGCCGACGCCGTGCCCGCCGAAGTCGACGTTGACCGAGTAGCCCGCCGCCCGGCTGAGCTCGCCGATCGCGGCCGAGATGTCGCCGATGCGGGCCCCCACAGTGGCGGCCGCGATGCCCGCCGCGAGCGCGCGTTCCGTCGTCTCGATAAGAGTGACATCCTCCGGCCGCGGTGTGCCCACGATCACCGTCACGGCAGAATCGGCCACCCAGCCGTTGACGGATGCCGCGAAGTCGAGGCTGAGCACGTCACCGTTCTTCAGCGCATAGTCGTGGGGGAGCCCGTGCAGAGCCGCATCGTTCACCGAGGTGCAGAGCACCTTGCCGAATGGCATGGCACCGAACGAGGGGTGGTAATCCACGTAGCAACTCGTGGCCCCAACCCGGCGGATGAGCTTCGCCGCCAGCGAGTCGAGCGCGAGCAGGTTGACCCCCACTTGCGAGGCCGCGACCAGTTCGGTAAGGGTGTTTGCCACGAAAGTGCCAGCGGCGCGCATCTCGTCGATTTCTGCCGGCGTCCTGAGCTCGATCATCCGTGTCTCCTCACTGCGACCTGCCCGCGAACTACCCGCGATACCGCGTGGGCGGTTGGTCTTCTCTGTCGAGCGTAAACTTTTGTCCATGTGGTATCGCCGGGTTTTGTTCAACACCCAGTTCGCCGCAACCATCGTGCTGCCGCTGTGGCTGCTGATCGGGCGGGTATTCTTCGGCGTCATCCTCGGCTGGCACTACGCCATCGGGCTGTTCCTCGCCCCGGTACTCTTCATTTTCCTCGCTGTGGTGACGACCATCACGTGGGCACGCAGAAGCGCGCGTCACTCTGGCGCCGTATCGAAGACGGATGCCGTGCTCCTGTCCGGCTGGTATTTCGCCGTGCTCTGCTACGGCTTCTTCGTCGTCGACTCGGTGCACAGTACCGAACCGGGCACCTCCATCGCGACCCACGTCTTCGGGCAGGGCTTTCGAGATGCCTCTTTCACGATCGCAGACATTGCGGGCGGAGTCATCATCATCATCGCGTTCACCACTCTCTGGGTCGTGCTGATCGAGTACCTCGTCGAGACGCGGCAGGAGGCGGTGACCCGCCTCACCGGACTCGACTATGAGGAGCTGCGTCTCCGCAGTGAATCAGGGGGCCCTGATGCAAGCGAGGGTGCCGCCAGGCGCGCGAGTGGCTTAGTTCCGGGCGATGTGGCAGAATAGCGATTTGTGCCTACCGCACGGCTCTGCCACAGGGGAGTCGTCATTGCTATCGGCACCATTTCTCATCTGATGTGACACCCTAATTCGCGGTCGACCTGTGGCGGTTGCAGAGAGCGAACCACCATGCATATTCTTGACGCCGTCGACGCGGCCTCCCTCCGATCGGACATCCCGGACTTCCGCGCCGGCGATAACGTGAAGGTCCACGTGAACATCGTGGAAGGTACCCGGTCCCGCATCCAGGTCTTCCAAGGCGTCGTTATCGGTCGCTCCGGCGAAGGTGTGCGCGAAACATTCTGCGTTCGCAAGGTCAGTTTCCAGGTGGGCGTCGAGCGCACATTTCCGGTGCACTCTCCGGTGATCGACCACATCGAGGTCGTCACCCGCGGTGACGTGCGTCGCGCCAAGCTGTACTACCTGCGCAATCTCCGCGGCAAGAAGGCGAAGATCAAAGAAAAGCGTGACGCGCACTAGACGCGCCGTTTCACCGAAGTTTTGACTGAGCTCCCCACCACCTAAAATGATGGGGAGCTCAGGGGTTTAATGACAGATATCGATCCAGCCACGTCGACGCACGACGTGGCTGAAACGCGGAGTAGTAAGACACGTGGGGTGAAACTCTTCATCCGCGACATCGTGTTGATCGTGGTCGCGGCGATTATCATCTCTGTCGGGATTAAGGCGTTTCTCATCCGATCCTTTTACATCCCCTCCGGGTCGATGGAAAACACGCTTCAGATCGACGACCGCATCATTGTCAACGAACTGGTGCCTCGGATGGTTCCGCTGCAGCATGGAGATGTCGTTGTCTTCAAAGACCCAGGGGGGTGGCTGTTGGCCCAGCCGGCGGTTCAGCAAAATGGGTTCGTCGCGGGCGTGGACTGGGTGCTCTCCGTGGTGGGGCTCAGCGCTCCCGACAGTAACGATCACCTCGTCAAGCGCGTGATCGGATTGCCGGGCGACACAGTGGCCTGCTGCAACGCCTTCGGACAGATGACGGTGAACGGCATCCCCCTGGTAGAGCCGTACCTCAAGCTCCAGAACGGCGAGACAAAGGTCGCGGCCAACGATTTCTCGGTGACAGTGCCGAAGAACTCGCTCTGGGTGATGGGTGACAATCGCTACAACTCGCGGGATTCCCGAGCGAATGCCAACACCCCGACCAAGGGCTTCGTGCCGATGGATGACGTCGTGGGCCGCGCCTTCCTGATCAGCTGGCCGTCGAGCCACTGGACCTGGCTCGATGACTACCCCAACGTCTTCAGTGGCGTCTCGGCGGCTAACCCGGGCATGTCGAAATAAGTGGTTATCGCCACTCCCACTCTCGACTGTGAGACGCAGCTCCACGATGGCGGCGCCCGATTCGTCATCGGCTGCGACGAGGTCGGGCGCGGCGCAATCGCCGGACCGGTGGCCGTCGGCCTCTGTGTGGTGGATGTCTCGGTCGGTGCGATGCCGGAAGGCCTGCGCGACTCAAAGCTGCTGAGCGAGAAGCGGCGGGAGGCGCTGGCGCCGCTGGCGGCATCCTGGGCGCTGTTCAGCGCAGTGGGACTCGCCACGGCGAAAGAAGTCGACGAGGTCGGCATCATCGCAGCCCTCGGACTGGCGGGAAGGCGGGCGCTTGTGTCGCTGCACGAGGCAGGGGCGCGCGTGCGCGAATCGGTGATACTGCTCGACGGGAGTCACGACTGGCTCAGCCCTGCGCTGCAGAACCCCGTGCCGCTGACGACCCGCGTGAAGGCCGACCGGGACTGCGCATCAGTCGCTGCTGCATCCGTTGTCGCGAAGGTGCACCGTGACCGGCTCATGATCGACGCCCACGACAGCACCCCGGGCTACGGCTGGTCCTCGAACAAGGGCTACGGGAGCGCCGACCATTTCGCGGCGATCGCCGTACTCGGTGCCACACACTTCCACCGCCGCACCTGGTTGCATGCGGGCGAATCCGCTCTCCGTGGCTGAACTAGAATTACCCCAGCATGGACGAAGACGAATTCGAAGACTACGACCGCGAGGTCGAACTGGCGCTGTACCGCGAATACCGGGATGTCGTATCCCAGTTCCGGTACGTTGTTGAGACCGAGCGTCGTTTCTACCTCGCCAACGAGGTCGAGCTCGTGCGCCAAGATACCGAGCACGACTTCTATTTCGAGCTCACGATGAACGACGTCTGGGTGTGGGATGTGTACCGCTCTGACCGGTTCGTGAAGTCGGTGCGCGTGCTGACGTTCAAAGACGTCAACGTGGAAGAGCTCTCGGCCAAGGAGCTCGAGCTGCCCAAGGAACTCGCGCTCGACGAGTAGCAGCCCCACGTAGGCTTACCCGATGACCGACGAGAACCTCTGGCTGGAAGAGATCCACGGGGAGGCTCCCCTCGAGTGGGCGGCCGAGCAGTCCGCAGCAACGCTCGCCCGGTTCGCTTCTCCCGCATTCGACGCACTGTCGGGCCGGCTTCTCGAGGTGATCGACTCCGACGATCGCATCCCGATCGTGAGCCGGCGCGGCGCCCACTATTACAATTTCTGGCGGGACCGCGAGCATCCGCGTGGCCTCTGGCGACGCACCACGCTGGAGAGCTACCGCTCGGCCGACACCGACTGGGAGCTGCTGCTCGACGTCGATGAACTCGGGCGACGCGAGGGTGCCGAGTGGGTGTTCTCCGGGGCGACGCTGCTGCCGCGTGACTACACGGGGGCGCTCGTTGCGCTCTCCCCCGACGGCGGCGACGCGGTGACCGTTCGCGAGTTCGACCTGCCAACCCGCAGCTTCGTGCCGAACGGGTTCATCGTGCCGACCGCCAAGAGCGAATATTCGTGGATCGACCGCGACACCATCTACCTCGGAACCGATTTTGGGCCGGGCAGCATGACCCAGTCGAGCTATCCACGTACGGTTCGTCGCCTTCGCCGGGGGCAGCCGCTCTCGGATGCGACACTCGTGCACGAGGTCGCTTCCGGTGATCTCGCGGTGGCCGGCGTCCACCATCACACTCCGGGCTTCGAGCGCGATCTCATCGTGGAACACCTCGATTTCTATCGCAGTCGCACCTTCCTCGTGGTCGACGGGGAGCTCGTGCCGCTGGAGGTTCCGGATGACGCGGACCTCTCCCTTCGCCGCGAGTGGCTGCTCGTGCATCCACGGTCCGACTGGGTTATTGGCGGAGTGGTGCACCCCACGGGGGCATTGATCGCGATGAGGCTCGACGCCTTCCTTGCCGACGACCGTGATTTCGACGTGTTGTTCGTGCCTGATGCGCACACGGCGCTCGAGGAGTGGGACTTCACCGACAGCCACCTCATCCTCACACTGCTCGTGGACGTCGCCTCCACCCTTGTCGTGCTTGATCCCTCCAACGGATGGTCGCGGTCATCACTCGCTGGCCTTCCGGCCCTCAGCACGGTGCGAGTGATCGACACCGATCCGGACGAGTCCGACGAGTTCTGGGTGCACGCGACCGGGTTTACCGCTCCATCCACGGTGCTGCGGGGCGTTCTCGGATCCGTTGAGCCGGAGGTGATCCGCTCGTCCCCGGCGTTCTTCGACGCCGAGGGGATCGACGTGCAGCAGCACTGGGCGGTATCGGATGATGGCACGCGCGTGCCCTACTTCCAGGTCGCCGCCGGCGACCTGGCGCTCGACGGCTCGCATCCGACCCTGCTGTCCGGCTATGGCGGATTCCAGGCATCCCGCCTGCCGGAATACAGCGGAATCGTCGGCCGCGCGTGGCTCGACCGGGGCGGAGTCTTCGTGCTCGCGAACATCCGCGGTGGGGGAGAATTCGGCCCAGGCTGGCACACCTCCGCACTCAAGCAGAACCGTCCGCGCGCCTACGAGGACTTCGCTGCGATCGCCCGGGATCTCGTCGCCCGCGGCGTCACCACGGCCGCGCGGCTTACGTGCGAGGGCCGAAGCAACGGCGGGCTGCTCGTTGGCAACATGCTGACGACCTACCCTGAGCTCTTCGGAGCGGTGGTCTGCGGCGTGCCACTGCTCGATATGAAGCGCTACACCCACCTCTCGGCCGGCGCCTCCTGGATCGCCGAATATGGAGATCCGGATGTCGCGGAGGAGTGGGAGTACATCCGCACCTTCTCGCCATACCAGCTGCTGAAAGACGATACGGACTACCCTCCGGTGTTGTTCTACGCTGCCACGAGCGACGACCGGGTCGGCCCGGTGCAGGCGCGCAAGATGGCGGCGCGGATGCAGGCAATGGGGATCGACAACGTGCTGTACTACGAGAACTCCGACGGTGGACACGGCGGCGCGGTCGACAATTCGCACACCGCACGCTTGCAGGCCCTCATCTACGAGTTCCTCTGGAAAAGCCTGGCCTGACCGGTGGAAAGTGGGACCTGCCCCTCCCACACATTCGGCCCAGACCCTCGGTCATGCACATTTAGGCAACGGGTAGCTCGCAGCCGGCTTACCCCGCGGCATCCTCTTTCTCGGAGGTAGCCATGGCTGCGAAAGACCTGTTGGGCCGGCGAGGGGAAGACCTCGCCGCGACCTTCCTCACCACGGCCGGTTACCTCGTCGTCGATCGCAACTGGCGCTGCAGCCAGGGGGAGATCGATATCGTCGCGGTGGATGGCGCTGATACCGTGTTCGTCGAGGTCAAGACCCGGTCGAGCGTGGCTTTCGGACATCCGTTCGAGGCCATCACCCCGCAGAAGCTCGCGCGGGTCAGGCGCCTCGCTGCCGCGTGGTGCGCGGTGAACCCCGGTGATCACCGCAGCATCCGCATCGATGCGATCTCGGTGATTGCGCCCTCGGATGGACCTCCGCAGATCGACCATCTAACCCGGGTGTTCTGATGGCGATCGCGCACACCACCGCCGTCGCCCTGCTCGGGCTCACCGGCACTCTCGTAGACGTCGAGGCAGATATCTCGAGCAACCTCCCCTCTTTTGTGCTCATCGGGCTCCCGGATGCCGCGCTCAACGAGGCTCGGGATCGCGTACGGGCCGCCGCGACGAACTCCGGATGCCCCCTGCCGAATCGCAAACTCACCGTGAATCTCTCCCCGGCCGCGCTACCCAAACACGGGTCCGGTTTCGACCTCGCCATCGCGATGGCGGTGCTCGCGGCGGCGGGCGTCATTTCCCTCGACTCGGTCGCGCGGGTGGTGCACCTCGGCGAGCTTGGCCTCGACGGGCGGCTGCGCCCGATCGCGGGCATCCTGCCGGCGGTGCTCGCGGCCTCACGGGCGGGAGCCGCGATCGTGATGGTACCGGCCGGAAACGCGGGGGAGGCGAGCCTCGTTCCCGGCATCCGCGTCGTTGCGGTCAGCTCCCTCCGGGATGCAGCGATCTGGCACGGTGGCGAACTCGAACCGATCGCGGTCGATGCGATCGAGCTGCCGCGGGTCGAGAATCCGGTCGATGATGGGCTCGATCTCTCAGACATCGTGGGCAACGAGGATGCCATCGAGGCACTCACCGTCGCGGCGGCGGGCGGGCACCACGTCTTCCTGCTCGGCCCTCCGGGCGCCGGCAAGACGATGCTCGCTGCCCGACTCCCCGGGCTTCTCCCCGATCTCGGGGCCGAGGATGCGCTGGAGGTGAGCTCGATCCGCTCACTGTCGGGCCTCCCGGTCGGTGCGAGTCTCGCGGTACGCCCGCCGCTCGAATCTCCCCATCACACCGCCACGGCGGCATCGCTCGTTGGCGGTGGCAGCGGGGTCATTCGTCCGGGCGCCGCAGCGCGCGCCTCGCACGGCGTGTTGTTCCTCGATGAGGCTCCCGAGTTTCAACCGGCAGCGCTCGACGCACTGCGCCAGCCGCTCGAGGCCGGGGTGGTCAGCATCCATCGGGCGAACGCCGTTGCGCATTTCCCCGCGCGTTTTCAGCTCATCATGGCCGCTAATCCGTGTCCGTGTGGGCAGTACGGCGCGACCGACTCCGATTGCGTCTGCACACCTCATTTGCGCCGCAAGTACCTCGCTCGGTTGTCCGGACCGCTGATGGATCGCATTGACATCCAGCTGCGGGTCAGTCGGGTCACGGCCGTTCGCCTGAGGCTCGGCGACGAATACCCCAGTATCACCTCCGCTGCGGCCCGCCAGCGTGTGACGGATGCCCGTCAAACCAGCGCCGAACGCCTCTCGGAGACCCCGTGGCGACTCAATTCTGAGGTGCCGGGCGCCTGGCTTCGCGGCAAAGACCGACGACTGTCACCCTCGACGACGGCGTCGATCGACCGCGCCCTGGAACGCGGCGGGCTCACGATGCGCGGGTACGACAGGGTGTTGCGGTTGGGCTGGTCGATCGCGGATCTCGCGGGCGCAGCGACTCCAACCGCAGACCATATCGGTCGCGCCCTCTACCTGAGGAGGGCGCTGTGACCACAACCATTCAGAAGGGAACCACCATGAGCATGTTCGGACTGGACGGCGCCGAGATCACCGGGCTGGTGCGCACAGTCGCGCCGGATCCGGATTCCGGAAGTGTCCAAGAGGTATTCGCCCGTGCGAGCTGGACCGGTATCGCCGAACCCGGAGACCGTGCCGCTGGCGAGCTCGTTGCGGCTCTCGGTGCGGCCGGCGCGCTGACCGTGCTCGTGGATTCCTGGCCGGTGAAGCGAATCGCGGATGCGGCATCCGCGGGAGGCTCGGATCTTTCGGCAGCAGATATCGAGTCAGCGCTCGCTCGCTGGAGTCCGCGGCTCAAGTCGGGGGTCGCGCTCGTCGCTCTTCGACAAGCCGTTCGCTTCGCTGTTCGTCTGCTGGTACCGGGGGATCCGGCCTGGCCCGTGGGCGTCGACGACCTCGGTGCCCATGCGCCCATTGCGCTCTGGCTGCGCGGAAACGAGTCGACGCTCGCGGCAGCGCAGCACTCGATCGCGTTGGTGGGAGCCCGAGCGGCGACCGGATATGGCGAACACGTGACGATGGAAGCATCCGCGGGGCTGGTCGATCGTGGCTTCGCGATCATCTCGGGTGCGGCGTATGGCATCGACGGAATGGCACACCGCGCGGCGTTGGCCAGTTCGGGGCAGACCGTGGCCATTCTCGCTGGCGGAGTCGACCGGTTCTACCCGAGCGGCCACGATGCGCTGCTGGTTCGCATCGTCGAGTCCGGCGCGGTCATCTCCGAGCTTCCGTGTGGTTCCCCGCCGACAAAATGGAGATTTCTGCAGCGGAACCGACTCATCGCTGCGGCGAGCCAGGCCACCATCGTGCTCGAGGCGGGCTGGCGATCCGGCTCACTGAACACCGCGGGCCACGCCGCGTCGCTCGGACGACCCATCGGGGCGATGCCGGGACCGGTCACCTCGGCCGCATCGGCGGGCTGCCACCGTCTCATCCGCGAGTTCGCGGCTACCCTCGTCACCTCTGCAGCGGACATGGCCGAACTCGTGCCCGGTACAGAAGTCGCCGGCATCCCCGATCCAGCGGCGAGCCTCCCGTGCTCGACCTCGGCCCGTGTTCGCCTCATCGATGCGCTCAGCCCACGGTCTCCGCGCTCGGTTGACGACCTCGCCGCGCGATCGGGAATGTCGATCGCCGAAGTGCAGGCCGAACTCGGGTCACTGCAGATCGACGGCGGGGCGTCGGAGAGGGAGCGAGGATGGATTTTGCTCAGCCTGTAATCGCCGCCGCAGTTGCCCTACAGCGAAAGGGACCACCGCCCTAAGGTGGGGCTGTGACCCAGTTCGGACAATACGCTGCTCCCAGCCATGTGATCGCCCACCTCAGCGACACGCATTTCCTCGCTGCGGATGCGCGCGGCGACCCACGAGCGCTCTACGGGTCCATCGACACCCATCGCAACCTGCGCCGGGCGTTGGAGCAGTTGGAGCGCTCCGAAACGAATCCGGCAGCCATCGTCTTTACCGGTGATCTCGCGGACCTCGGCGAACACGACGCGTATCGTAGCCTCCGTCAGATCGTGGAGCCTGCTGCGGACCGGATGGGCTCCACTGTGATCTGGGTGATGGGCAATCACGACGAGCGGCTGCGTTTCGCCACTGATCTCTATGACGAACCCCCCGGAACGGATGCCTCGCCGCGACCGCAAGACCGCGTGCACGACATCGGTGGGCTCCGTATCATCGCGTTCGACAGCACCGTGCCCGGTTATCACCACGGTGACATCACTCCGCAGCAGCTCGACTGGCTCGCGAACGAACTCGACACCCCGGCCATTCACGGCACGCTGCTGGCACTTCACCACCCGCCGATTCCGACCCCAATCGACCTGATGGCGCTGCTGGAGCTGCGGGGCCAGGCGCGGCTGGCCGAGGTGATCCGGGGAACCGATGTGCGGGGTATCCTCGCCGGCCACCTGCACTACGCCACGCATAGCTCCTTCGCAGGAGTTCCCGTCTCGGTCGCCGCGGCGACCTGCTACACGATGGATCTCAGCGCGCCGGACCGCTCCCTGTCAGGGATCGATGGAGGCCAATCGTTCAATCTCATTCAGGTCTACGAGAATCAGGTCGTGCACTCGGTGGTTCCAATGGGGGATTACCCGGTGGTGAGCGGATTCAGCGCCGACTTTGTGGAGAAGATGGCCGCGTTGAGCCCGCAACAACGGCTCGAAATCTTCTCGAACAAGGCCTCGACCATCACGGCTGCGGATGTCGAGGGTGGCCGCACCTGACCTATGCACGCGGCGCCTCCCTTCCTCCCTTTGGCCATGCGGCCGTGAGTGACACGCGCGCCCGAATATTCGGGCGCGCGTGTCACTTACGGCCGCATTTCACATACTCGCGAGCGAGGCACGCCTCCGATGGCGCCGCCGTGCACCACGATGGAACCGTGCAACTGGAACGCGCTGTCGACGACTTCGCGGTGTATCTCGCCGCCGAGCGCGGCTTCAGCGCGAACACGGTGCGGTCATATCGCTCGGATCTGGGCCAACTCAGCTCTTTCGCTCACTCGCGCGGGATCGATGATGCCGATCGCGTCTCCCTCGAACTCCTTCGTGACTGGCTCTGGCAGGGCTCCAAGGCGGGATTGTCGCGGTCCACTCTCGCGCGTCGCTCTGCAGCGGTGCGCGGCCTCACTTCGTGGCTCGCGAAGACGGAGCAGGTTACCGCCGACGCGGCATCGCGGCTCAAATCCCCGCGCGCCGACCACCATCTACCCCGCGTTCTCACCGCTCTGCAGATGGACATCTTGCTCGCGGGCCTCGCCGCACGCGCCGCGTCCGATGCTCCGGAAGCCATTCGCGACCTCGCGGTGATCGAATTGCTCTACGCATCGGCGCTGCGGGTGAGCGAGGTGACTGGGCTGGATGTCGCGAGCGTTGACCTCGGGCGCCTCACGGTACGTGTCACCGGTAAGGGATCCAAGGAACGTGTCGTGCCGTTCGGGGTCCCCGCAAAACGCGCCATCGAGCGCTATCTCGCTGTCGCCCGCCGTGGCCTGCTCGGGGATCCGACGGAAGCCCTGTTTCTCTCTGGTCGCGGGGTACGGCTGGGCACCCGCGCGGTCTACACCCTCGTGTCGACGCTTCTCTCCACCATCCCGGGCAGCGGCCCGTCCGGACCGCACGCGCTGCGGCATACGGCCGCAACGCATCTGCTCGACGGCGGCGCCGACCTGCGCGCGGTGCAGGAACTGCTCGGCCACGCCAGCCTCGGCACGACCCAGATCTATACCCACGTCTCGGCAGAACGGCTCAAAGAGAGCTACCGCTCCGCTCACCCGCGCGCCTGAGGAGCCCACCACCCCCGCGTGCTCGAGGAGCCCGCGCACCCCCGCGCCTCAGGAGCCCACCTCGCGCTCAAAGAACCACCCCGCACTGGGGGGAACTGCGCGCACTCAAGAAGCCAACCTGCCGCCTGACGACCGACCCCGGTATATAGATGCCGGTGATCACAGCGAGTCAGCTGTCGACGACCCCAACGAAGAACCCGCCGATCTCGTCGAACTCCTGACGGGCGAGGCCCGCGGCCGGTTCGGGCAGATCCCAGATGTTGTGGTCGGAGCAGCTGAGGTAGGTGAACTCCGGCCACCACTTCTTCGGGCGCACCGACTCGCTGTGACCGCAGATGTCGCAACTCAGCGTCACCCAGACGGGCCGCCCCCCTGAGCGGCGATTCGCGCGGGACTGCAGGAGCCAAGGAGGCGGATCCTTCTCGAGCGCTGCGAGGGCCTCTTCCGAAACCCAGCCCGGAATGTCGTGGCGCTGTGCCATGTCGAGCGGGATGTCGAGGCGCTTGGCGGCATCGCGTCGGCTGATCATTGTTCCAACGATAGTCACCGTTCGAGTGCGTCATGGCGGGAGCGGTAAGGACCGGGTCGGCAGAAGCACCGAGGGCGGGATTCCGCCGAGGTAGTTGAGTGGCGACACGTACTGTCCGTAGAGCCGCACGCCGAAATGAAGGCAGATAGATGAGCAATGGCCCGGGAGCAAGTGACCGACGTTGTCACCGCGCCGCACGGTTGTGCCCTGTGCCAGGTCGGATTCGACGGGTTCGTAGCTTGAGACCAGGCCATCCGCATGCGCGATGGACAGCACAGGCCGGTCCACCACCACCCCGGCGAAGTAGACGACGCCATCCGCTGGTGCCGTGACTACAGCCTCATCGGTCGAGGAAATGTCGATGCCCCGGTGTCCCGCGCCGTAGGCGCTTTCCGGGGCAATAAATGGACGCTCGATCGGATGGGGAACGGGTACCGGCCAGGCCCAGCTGGCGGTTGTCCCCGCCGCGGCGGGCGTTACCGTCGGCACGGGGGAGACCGATGCCGACAGGAGCACACTCAGGATCACCAGGCGACTAAGCCGGGTCGGCCGGGCGGCCGCGAACGAGGACAACACGTGCATAGTCTCCGTCGACGTGGGGCCGGAGGTCCGCGTCATCCGCGAAGCTGGGAAGAAATCAACGCTCGGGGTTGTGGGGAGGATGAGAGCGAACGAACCTCGCCCGGTGGTACTATCACTACAGCATCCCGCTTATGGCGAGGTGACTACGCGTGCTCACGGCATCTTTGGATGCGACACACCTCCACCAGTCTCCACCCATTCCGATGGGTCGGGCGGACGTGTGTCGGGCACCAGGATTGGCCGTCGACCGGTGGCCAGAAAAAACTGAAACAGCGCCTGCGGAGAGTATCTGCGTGCGCAGAAAAGGAGACGGCTCATGGCCGTTGTCACCATTCGCCAGCTGCTCGACAGCGGCGTCCACTTCGGACACCAGACGCGCCGCTGGAACCCGAAGATGAAGCGATTTATTCTGACCGAGCGTTCGGGAAGCCACATCATCGACCTCCAGCAGTCGCTTCAGTACATCGACAAGACCTACGACTACGTCAAGGAGACCGTCGCGCACGGGGGAACCATCCTGTTCGTCGGTACCAAGAAGCAGGCCCAGGGCTCGATCCAGGAGCAGGCGCAGCGTGTCGGCCAGCCGTTCGTCAACCAGCGTTGGCTCGGTGGCCTTCTCACCAACTTCCAGACGGTCTCCAAGCGTCTCGCTCGCATGAAGGAACTCGAGGAGATCGACTTCGACGACACCACGCGTGGCTATACCAAGAAAGAACTGCTCATCCAGCGCCGCGAGCTCATCAAACTGCAGCGCTCGCTCGGTGGGATTCGCAACCTCACGAAGACCCCGTCCGCGATCTGGATCGTCGATACCAAAAAGGAGCACCTCGCGATCGACGAGGCGCACAAGCTCGGTATCCCGGTCATCGCGATCCTCGACACCAACTGCGACCCCGACGAGGTCCAATACCCGATCCCCGGCAACGATGACGCGATCCGTTCCGTCGGCCTCCTCACCCGCATCATCGCGGATGCCGCAGCCGAGGGCCTGATCCAGCGCCACCAGAAGGCCGAAGAGGGCACGGGCAACGTCTCGGCCGTCGAGCCGCTCGCCGAGTGGGAAGCAGAGCTCCTCGGAGCATCCGAGACCCCCTCCACCGAGGCCGAGAAGATCGAGGCCGTCGACGGTCTTGTCACGTCCACCGGTTCGAACACCGAGGCTGTTGCCGCGGTCATCGCCTCCGAGGTGCCGGTCGAGGAGAACGACGCGGACGCCATCGTCGCAAAGCACGAGGGAGCCGCTGACGCCACCATCCTGCCTGAGCACCACGTTGTCTCCGACGCGGATGCCGAGGCCAAGATCGAGGCCGAAGCCACCACTGCCGAGAAGTCACATCCTGCTGACTCCAAGCCTGCTGCTACTAAGCCTGCTGCTGCCAAGCCCGCCGACGCCAAGCCCGCTGCAGCAAAGCCTGCTGCCGCCAAGAAGTAAGGAACGTTTCTCCATGGCCGATTTCAGCCTTGAAGACCTCAAGACCCTTCGCGAGCGCCTCGGCACCGGGATGGTCGAAACCAAAAATGCTCTCGTCGAGGCTGGCGGTGACCTCGACAAGGCCACCGAGCTTCTGCGCCTGAAGGGTGCGAAGGGAAATGCCAAGCGCGCCGACCGTTCCACCAGTGAGGGACTCGTCGCCGCGAAGGAGAACGGCTCGACCACGACGCTCATCGAGCTGTCGTGTGAGACCGACTTCGTCGCAAAAGGCGAGAAGTTCGTGACCCTCGGCGACACCGTTCTCGACGCGATCGTCGCCGCCGCAGCATCCACTCCGGAAGAGGGCCTCGCGGCCCCGACCGGCTCGGCGACCGTCGCCGATTTGATCAGCAACGAGGCGGCCATTCTTGGCGAGAAAATTGTCTTGCGCCGCGTGGCCGTCATCTCGGGTGAGAAGTTCGCCGTGTACCTGCACAAAACCAACAAGGACCTGCCGCCCCAGGTAGGAGTGGTCGTCGGATACTCGGGAGACGACGCGGAGACCGCTCGCAGCATTGCGCAGCACATCTCGTTTGCCGATCCGCTGTATCTGAGCCGCGATGAGGTGCCGACGGAGCAGGTCGAGTCCGAGCGTCGCATCGTCGAGGAGATTAGCCGCGGCGAGGGTAAGCCGGAGGCCGCGCTTCCCAAGATCATCGAGGGTCGAGTCAACGGGTTCTTCAAGCAGGTTGTGCTCCCGGAGCAGGACTACGCGCGCGACAACAAGCAGTCCGTCGCGACAGTGCTGAAAAATGCCGGCCTCACCGTGAAGGGGTTCGCCCGTTTCAAGGTCGGCGCCTAGCCACCACTCTCCGTCGAGAAGCCCGGATCGCGCACGCGGTCCGGGCTTCTCTGCGCCCTCGGCCGCTGCGTGTCCCGTCCTCCCTCGCATCGACTTGGTAGTTGTTGCGACTTGGAAGGGTGCACAAGTCGCAACAACTACCAAGTCGATGCCGTGGGCAAGCGCGTGCGCTTGGGCGAGGGGCGGGTGCGGGGAGCGGATGCGCATAGCCCGGTTGCACGAATAGCCCGTGACCGGGCATCCGGTAGCCTGAAGGAGGCCACGACGAAGGAGCAGACATGACGAGCGCGCGCAAGAGACGGGTTCTGCTGAAACTCTCCGGCGAATCATTCGGCGGTGGCTCCCTTGGGGTCAATCCCGACATAGTGAGCTCGCTCGCTAAGGAGATCGCGGCGGCGGCGACGGATGTCGAGGTCGCCATCGTGGTGGGCGGCGGCAACTTCTTCCGCGGCGCCGAACTCAGTCAGCGCGGGATGGACCGTGGGCGAGCGGACTATATGGGGATGCTCGGCACGGTCATGAACGCCCTCGCGCTGCAGGACTTCCTTGAACAGGCCGGCGCCGAGACCCGGGTGCAGTCTGCCATCTCAATGACCCAGGTCGCCGAGCCGTACATCCCTCGTCGCGCGGAGCGGCATTTAGAGAAGGGCCGGGTGGTCATCTTCGGTGCCGGAGCGGGACTTCCCTACTTTTCCACCGACACCGTCGCGGCACAGCGCGCCCTCGAGATCAACGCGGATGTCGTGCTGCTGGCCAAGAACGGCGTAGACGGCGTGTACGACGCTGATCCCCGTACCAACCGCGACGCGAAGAAGCTCGAGCACGTGACGTACCAGGAGGCACTGGTGAAGGGGCTCAAAGTCGTGGACTCCACTGCGTTCAGCCTCTGCATGGACAACCGGATGCCCATGGTCGTGTTCGGGATGGAGCCGCACGGGAACGTAACGGCGGCGATCCGGGGCGATCGCATTGGCACGCTGGTCTCCAATTAGCCTGGTCTCCAACGAAGGCGTGTCCAACTAAACTCAATCCAGTCCCATCCCCCTCGAAGGAGACCGTTCGTGATTTCCGATGTCCTGGCCGAAGCCAAAGAGAAGATGCACAAGTCCGTCGAAGCCGCAAAAGATGACTTCAGCAACGTGCGTACCGGCCGTGCCAACCCCGCGCTGTTCCAGAAGATCCTGGTGGACTACTACGGCACGCCAACTCCGCTTGGCCAGCTCGCGGGAATGAATAACCCCGAAGCGCGAACGCTGTTGATAACGCCCTACGACAAGGGTTCGCTGAAAGACATCGAGCGGGCGATCGCGACCGCACCGAACCTCGGGGCCAATGTCGGCAACGATGGCACGATCATCCGCGTCACACTTCCGGAGCTTACCGAGGAGCGTCGCCGCGAGTTCGTGAAGATCGTGCGCGCCAAGGGTGAGGATTCCAAGGTGTCGATTCGTAATATCCGACGCAAGGCGAAGGACGACCTCGACGGGCTGAAGACCGAAGTCGGTGACGACGAAGTGGCTCGTGGCGAGAAGGAACTCGAATCGCTGACGAAGGCGCACATCGACGCGATCGATGACGCCCTGAAGAAGAAGGAAGCCGAGCTTCTCGAGGTTTGAATGACTGAGCCAAGCGAACGAGCCCCCGTAAAGAAGAGCCGCGGTCGCGCGAAACGCGAAGAAATCGAAGCGCGCGCCCACGTGCTCGAAGAAGAGTTCAGAGCGCAGGTTGCGGCGACCCGTGCCCAGATCGACGCGACCACGGTGAAAATCGAGGCGCGTACCGGGCGAAACTTGCCGCTGGCCATCCTCATCGGTGTGGGGCTCGGCGCGCTGCTTATCGGCAGCCTCATCTTCAACAAGTCGTTGTTCATGATCTTCACGGGCGCGCTCATCGGGTTCACGACGTTCGAGCTCGCCAGCGCGCTTCGTTTCGCCGGACGCGATGTGCCGCGCTGGCCGAGCGTGATCGCCGGCCTTGCCTCGGTGCCCGCGGCGTTCTACCTTGGCGGCCAAGGACGGTGGCTCGTCGTGCTTGGCGGGATCGTATTCGTGGCCCTCTGGCGGCTGGCCGAGAGCCTCGGTAAGAATCACAGGGCCAATGCTCAGGACCTGTGGAAGGATGTCGCCGCCGGCACCTTCATCCAGGTCTACGTGCCTTTCCTTGGCAGTTTCGCGGTGCTTCTCGCGGCCAAGGACGGCGGAGAGTGGTGGGCTCTCGCCTTTCTTCTCGTCGTAATCTCGGTGGACATCGGCGCTTATGCTTCTGGGCTCTCTTTCGGCAAGCATCCGATGGCCCCTCGCATCAGCCCCAAGAAAACCTGGGAGGGCTTTGCCGGGTCTGTCGTGACCGCTCTGGTCGCCGGGGTGCTCGTCTCCCTCTTCATGCTGCAGGAACCGTGGTGGTTTGGGCTCATTTTTGGCGCGGTGATGGTCTTCACGGGAACAATCGGGGACCTTACCGAGTCGCTCATCAAGCGCGATCTCGGCATCAAGGACATCAGCACCTGGCTGCCCGGGCACGGCGGGTTTCTTGACCGGCTCGACTCGATCCTGCCGAGTGCGGCGGCGGCCTATGTTCTCTTCGTGATCTTCAGGTGAACGGTATTAGCTGACGCGTAGGGCACAATGGTCGCGTGAGTACAACCTTCCCCCGCATCCGCAAGTCTCGGCGCGGCTATAGCGTCGACCAGGTCGAGGACTTCCTCGAAGAAGCCCGTCGCGCCTATTCCGCGGGGTCGAACGAGCCCGCTGTGGTGAACGCGACGAATATCCGCCGGATGGCTTTCTCGCTGCAGAAGGGCGGCTATTCCCCCGCCCACGTGGATGCGGCTCTCGAGCGCCTGGAAGATGCATTCGCCGGTCGAGAACGGGAACGCGCCATCCAACTGAGCGGGGACGAGGCCTGGTACACCGAGGCACGCAGCATCGCTCGTGACATCCTTGAGCGTCTGTCGCGACCCGTCGGTCACCGCTTCGACCGAGTCGGTTCCCTCAGTAACGGCTATCACCGCGCAGACGTGGATGCCTTCGCATCGCGCCTCACGAACTACTTCCAGGACGGCCGGCCGATGAGTGTTGACGAGGTGCGCACGGTGGCCTTCCGACCGAAGAAAGGCGGGTATCGGGAGGCGCAGGTCGATCTGCTTCTTGATGCGGTCATCACGGTGATGCTTGCGGTCCGCTGACCGCGAATGGGTTTTTCGTCGCCACTTCGGCTAGGCTCTTTGTCCTATGGGTAGGCGAGCGCAGAATCTCTCGCCCCAGGTCGCATCACGCGGAGCCGGGGTTGCCGCTCGAGGGCAGCACCTGCGGGCACGTCGCCTCCTTCCAGTCCTCTCCTTCCTCGCGGCAGCAGGTCTTGTGCTCGTGCTGACCATTGCTCCCAACCAGGTGCAAAATTCGTTCGCCGACGCCCGGGCCGCAGAGCGCAAAGTACAGACTCTGGCCATCGCTGGGGTGACAACTGAGGCAGTTGTGCGCGACAACTACAAGGTGACCGAGAAGAAGAAGGATCCCGTAGTCGTTGCGAGCGTTGTGCGAAGCGCGGGTGCCCCGGCTGTCGGCACACCGGATCCGGGTTCAGCGCAGGCGATCGGTCACGACATGGTGATCGCTCGCGGCTGGGGCGAGGACCAGTTCGCCTGCCTCGTCGCTCTCTTCAATCGCGAGTCGCACTGGAACGTGTACGCGGCCAACCCCAGTGGAGCGTACGGCATCCCGCAGGCCCTCCCTGGATCCAAGATGGCATCAGCTGGCGCCGATTGGGCGACCAACCCCGCCACGCAGATCACCTGGGGGCTTAACTACATTTCTGGGCGTTACGGCACCCCCTGCGACGCCTGGGGGCACAGCCAGTCCGCGGGCTGGTACTGAGGCCAGGTCCTCCTGATCGGCAGAGAGGCCGAGGTGACCGAGCCTCTGGCACTCGTTAGGGTAGAAGCATGCCCCGCTCGAACCGCCCTCGTGGACCTCGTACCGGGGCAGGCGGGGCTGGCGACGATGAGGAATACGACATCTCGCGTGCCCTGCTAGGCAGCTTGCGCACCGAGACCCGCCGCGACGGGCTCTGGAATGTTCAGTCGATTTCGGCGTCATCCGCACGCAAGATCTACACCTGCCCGGGCTGCGGCCTCGAGATCACGCCACGGACGCCACATATCGTGGCGTGGCGGGCCGATGGGTTGATGGGCGAGGCGGAGGCCCTCGCGGCCCGCCGCCATTGGCACCCTCACTGCTGGAAGATCACGTGACCGGCATCGAGATACGGGGTGGGGTCGAGTTGCCCGCCCTACGGGAGGACGTGGAGTTGCACACCTCCGACGGGCTCACCCTCGTGGGTGAGCTCGCACTGCCGCTCGACCGGGACCCGGTCGCGACGATCGTTGCACTGCATCCGCTGCCCACCGCCGGTGGCTTCATGGACTCCCACATCATCCGCAAGATGGCTGGCCGGTTGCCAGCCCTCGCCGGTCTCGCGGTGCTGCGCTTCAATTTCCGAGGCGTATCCTCGCCGCGGGGTATCTCGGGCGGTTCGTTCGGCGAAGGCCTCGACGAGCGGCATGATCTCGCCGCCGCAATGGACCTGGTGGCGACGCGCAAACTCCCTCGACCGTGGTTGCTCGGCTGGTCTTTCGGTACCGAGGTCGTTCTCAAGTACGGTCTTGAGCATCCGATCGTCGGCGCGATCCTGCTCTCGCCGCCGCTTCATCGCGCGACGGATGCCGAGATCGGCGCTTGGGCGGGCAGTGGAAAGCGCTTGGTCGCGGTGATCCCCGAACTTGACGACTATCTGCGCCCAACGGAAGCTAGGCAGCGCTTCGCCGTGGTGCCCGACATCGACCTCGTCGTCGTCGACGGAGGAAAACACCTGTGGGTGGGGGAGTCCCAGACGCGCCGCGTGCTCACTGAGGTGGTGCAGCGGCTCAACCCGGCGGCGCTCCCCCTCCCCACGTCCTGGCCGATGGCGCCGCGGGGATAGACCGGATTAAAGCTCGTTCTGCCTGGGTACGATCACCTGGTCGATGATAAGAAGAACCGAGGCGGCCACCGGGATGGCGATGAGCGCCCCGAGGATACCAAGCAGCGCACCGCCAGCGAGAGCGGCGATGACCACAATTGCTCCCGGTACCTTCACGGCCCGGCTCATCACGCGCGGGTTGATCACGTATGCCTCGATCTGCATGTAGATAACGTAGTAGACGCCGACCCAGAGGGCCGGGCCCGGACCGGCCAACAGGAGAGTGCTCAGGGTGATCAGGACGCTGCCGGACAGGGTGCCGACGAGGGGCACCAGAGCGAACAGGAAGGCGATGAAGGCGAACAGGGCGGGGTATTTAGCGCCGAACAGCTGGCCGATCGACAGAAAGATGAAGCTCGCGACGCCGTTGGCGAGGGCGATGGTGCCCTGGCCAACCACGTATCGGCCGACCGAAGCGCTGATCTGTTCCGCGAGATCGGAGAATCGAGCCCGCTTCGACGCAGGCACCAGGCGGTAGAGGCCGCGCTTCATGCTCGATAGCGACGCGACGAAATAGAGGGTGAGGATCAGGATGATCACGAACCCTGTGACGCCACTCGCGATGCCGACGCCAACTGACAGTAGGCCTCCACCGATCGTCGACACGTTGCTCCGCAGCCAGTTTCCGGACTGCGTGATCAGGTCGTTCAACTGGATCCAGTCCGGCAGGTTCTTCTGGGTGGCCTTGATCCAGCCCAACTTGGAGACCGTCGCAATGAAATCGGGAAGGCTGGAGAGGAGGTTATTGACCTGGTCGACGATCACCGGCACGACGGCGAAGATCAGCCCGACGAAGACGGCGAGGATGCCAACGAGCACGGTGAGGATGGCGAGCGCGCGCGGGAATTTGTGGCGTTCGAGCCAGGAGACCGCGGGGTCGATACCGAGGGCGAGGAACAACGCTGCCCCGATGTAGGTGAGAATCGTCGACAGCGACGCCACCGCTCCACCGATACCGACGGCAACGAGCACGCCAAGACCGCCGAGCAGGCCAAGCCGGAAGGCGTTTTGAATCTTCATGCAACTCCCGTAAGTAGTGGAAAGGCTGCCTGATCAGCGGCTACTTGTCGGTCGCAACCTTCTCTGCCTGTGACAGTACCGTCCGCAGGCTCTCGAAGTAACCAGCCACAGCCTCGCGCTCGATACGAATCTGCGAGAGACGTTCCTCCGCGTCGGTAACGAGATCTGCGGTGCGCTTCTCGGCATCTTTAATCATCGCCTTCGAGCGAGCCTCGGCATTCGAGAGGATCTCTGCGGCTTCGGTGCCGGATCGGTCGCGAAGTTCACGGGCCTCGGCCTTGGCATCCACGTCGATCGCGTCGGCCTCGACTCGCTTCTCACCCGTGATGCGCACCGCATCGGCGAGTTGCGCCCGCGCTTCGTCAAGGTATTTCTGGGTCTGGGCAACTGCCTCCTGGTGCTTCGCCAGGAACTCCTTCTCGGCCTCGTCCCGGCGGGCCTTCAACTCGACGTCGAGATCGGTGCGCGCCTGCTCGGAGTCGAGAGCAAGCCTGGTTCGCGTTTCGGCCGTGTCGTGGGTGAGCGAGGCGCGGGTCTGTTCCACCTCGCGGGTGACGTCGGCCTGCAGCTGCTCCACTTCGCGGGCCACATTGGTGCGCTGCTCCTCCACGTCATGCTCGAGACCGGCTCGACCCGCGGTGAGCTCCGCATCGAGTTTCGCGCGGGCTCCGGTGGTCTCCTGCTGCAGTTCGGCGCGGGCCCGCTTTGACTCGAGCGCGAGCGTGGCCTTAGCCGCTTTCGCGTCCTGCGCAATGGTGGCCGCGGCCGCAGAGCGATCCTGCTGCACCTGCGCGGTCGCGGTTGCCGTCTCCTGCTCGAGAGCGGCTCGCGCGACGACCGTCTCCTGATCGAGCGCGTCGCGCATTACCGCGGTGTCGAGTGCGAGGGCATCACGTGCCGTGGTGGTCTCCAACTCGAGGGCGGCTCTGGCGGCCTCGGTCTCCTGTTCGAGAGCGACACGCGCCGCCTCGGTCTCCTGCTCGAGAGCGACACGCGCCGCCTCGGTCTCCTGCTCGAGAGCAGCTCTCGCTGAGGTGGTCTCCTGCTCGATCCCGGCGCGAGTCTCGGCCGTGCGACGAGCGAGGGCATTGTGGGCATCCGCCGTCTCGTTCTCGAGATCATTGCGTTTTTCAGTGCTGTCGAGCTCGAACGCGGTGCGGGCCTCGTCGATCTCCCTGGCGAGCTCAGCGTGCTGTGTCTCAGTGGACTGCGCCAACTCGATTCGTGCCGCCTCGGTGCCACGGTCGAGGTCGGTGCGCTGCTGTTCGGTATCGCGGGCCAAGTCACCCCACTGCTTCTCGGCCTCGCTGGTGAACTCGGTACGGCCAAGCTCGGTCTCGCGGGCAAGCGCTGCTGCGGCATCCCGGGACTCGCTCACCTCGCGGTTGGCGACGGCCTTGAGCTCTGCAGCCTCGCGTTCGGCTTCGGCACGCACGGCGGCAGATTCTCGCTTGGCAGTGGCGCGCGCTTCGGCAGCTTCGGTAGCGACAGCGCCACGAATAGCGGCCGCGTCGCGCAGTGCATCCTGGGTGATGGCCTCCGCCTCGGCCCGCGTGCGCTCAAGAAGCTCAGACGCCTCCGAATTCGCAGAGTCGAGGATGCGACCGACGGTGGAATGCGCATCGGCGACACTCTTCTCGGCACTCTCCAGCGCGTCGGTGCGCAACTTGGTGACCTCGGCCTGGACGCCGCTCCGCAGCTTCTCGGCATCGATGTCGGCCTGGCTAATAAGTCTCGTCGACTGCTCCTCGGCGACCCGGAGCGTGTTCTCGAGCTTCGTGCCGAGTCCGCTATAGGTTGGGCTGCCGGTCTCTTCGATCTCCGCCTGGAGGTCGTCGACGGTTGCGTGAAGCCGCTTGAGCTCTTTGGCGGCCTCGGCCTTGTCACTGTTTGCCTTGATCAGCTCACGCCGAAGGTCCTGGATCGCAGTGTCCACCTCGTCGCGGTTGTACCCGCGCATAGCAGTGGTGAAGGTTTCGTCGTCAGTGGCCACGCTGTCTCCTCGTGAGTCAATTCGACCGGGCACGCGCAGGGACGTGGCCGGAACCATCCGAGTTTAGCCTGAGAGGCGACGGACCTGAGGGGGCGATTCGGGGGCAAGAACGCCCTGTTGACCGGGTCTCGCGGGTGACGGCGCGGAGCCTCACAGGGTCGATAGGCTATTCTGGAATGTCTTTGCCTGCTGCTAATGACGACTTTCGCGTCAGTCCTCGGGTCTCCCGGTGTCGCCCCAGTACCACCCTCCACCGCTTCCGCGCTGCGGCGGCAGTGCCGCGGGGGATACTGGTCGCCGGTCGCTCACGGCACCATGAGAGGAGTAACCAACGTGCGTTTCATCGCCGCGATCATCAGTTTCGTAATCGCTTTCGGGCTCATCGCCTACGGCATCGCCCAGCGCACTGTGCTTGCCGAAGCCGATAGCGTCACCGCTTCAGAGAGCTTCACCACCAAGGCTCGCGTCACTGTCGTCAGTTCGTCGACCCTCAAGTCGCTCCCTGGCCGCCAGGAGGTCCAGATCACTGGCGCGAAGAAAATCTTCGCCGCCTATGGTCGCACCGAAGACGTGATGGCCTGGGTGGGAGACACGAGCTACAACAGGGTCGGTTTCAACCGCGATAAGTCGTCTCTCACCACCAAGCTCATCACCGGCAAGTCCTCGAATGTGCCCAATCCGCAGGGTTCTGATCTCTGGCTCGACGAGTTCAGCGAGACCAACAGTCTCAACTTCACCGTGAACGTTCCGGACGACATTTCTGTGATCATTGTCTCCGACGGCTCGAGTGCCGCGCCGAGTAACCTCTCCATCCGCTGGCCACTCGATAACCGCACCCCCTGGTCTGGCCCGCTGATCGTCAGCGGAATCGTGCTGTTGATCGTCGGTCTCGCGCTCTATCTGTGGGGACTTGCGCACTTGCGCCGTTCCCGCGGACCTCGTCGGAAGACTCCCAAGATGCCCAAAGTACCCCGCCAGCGTAGCTATCGACCACGGAAGCCCAGGGCCGTGGTGCCGAGCGGTGGGCGCCGGTCCAATCGCCGGCGCATGGTCGCGATCGTGCCAGTGCTGCTGATTGGTGGGCTCTCGCTCAGTGGATGCTCTCCCAACTCCTGGCCTGACTTCATGAGCGGTGCTGCTTCGGCCACTCCTACACCGACCGCCTCGGTGACGGGCTCTGCGTCAGACCAGAAGCCTCCTGTAGTTACTGTCCCCCAGCTGAAAGTGATCATCTCGAAGATCTCTGCGGTGGCGGCTAAAGCTGACGCTGACAAGGATGTCGAACTTGCGAAGACTCGATTCGAGGGGCCAGCCCTTGACCTGCGTACGGCCAACTACGCCATCCGCAAGGTCGATGGAACGCAGGCCGCCCTCGCCGCGATTCCCGCGGCTGCCGCAACGGTGATCCTGCCGCAACAGAACGACAAGTGGCCACGCGCGGTCTTCACCGTCGTTGTGAACCCCACCGACAAGAAGGTGCCGCCGGTGGGGCTCATGTTGGAGCAGAAGACGCCGCGCTCCGAATACAAGGTTCAGTATGCGACGTCACTTCAGGCCGGAGTGGTGCTGCCGAAGCTCGCAGCGAAGGAGGTCGGCGCACCCCGTCTCCCTCCGGACGGCAAACTGCTTGAGCTTGAGCCGTCGAAGATCGCTCTCGCCTATGGGGACATCCTCGAAAAAGGTCCCACGAGTGAATCTGCGAAGTACTTCGACACCTCGAACGACAAGCTCATCGGGCTGATCGGGCTTGAGTATCGCAAATCCCTCCAAGCCGCGCTGCCTGCGAAAGCCAAAATGGAATTCGCCAACGCTGTTGGGGCCTACGACAGCATCGCTCTCGGTAGCAACGATTCCGGAGCGGTCGTCGCGGTGTATCTCAATGAATCCGTCACCGTAACGCCGACAGAAGCGGGCGCCGCGGTGAATACGGAGGGCCAGGTGAAGACCCTTTCGGGAGTCACCGGCTCCACCAAGGGCACTGTGGCCGTCTACGGCGATCAGTTGCTTTTTTACGTACCGAGCGCGCTCAGCAAAACCCAGAAGATCTCGCTACTCGGTTTCGCGACCGGTCTCACCTCGGCTAAGGAGCTCCCGTGACCTCGATTCCCCCCGCTAGCCGCGCAAATCTGCGTGGCGCCGTCGACCTCTCGTCGCTTGTCCGTCCCCCGGCTGCCCCGGCTGGCGCTGCGCCCGGCGTGGCTACCACCGTTCCGTCGCTCGTGCTTGAGTCGTCGGACGCGTCCTTCACCGGCATCCTGGATCTCTCCCAGACCGTACCGGTGGTCGTGGAGCTGTACGTTGGCGAGCCATCGGCCACTCTCATCCGCGCTGTGACCGGTTACGCGGGTCGCCTCGTGCTCGCCACGGTGGATGCCGCGGCCAACCCCCAGCTCTCCCAGGCGTTCCACGCGGCCGCGGCTCCGACCGTCGCCGCCGTGATCGGCGGACGTCCGATTGCGCTCTATGAGGGAGACCTGCCAGAGGCGGATGTGAAACAGGTGCTCGACCAGCTGCTCACCCTGGCCGCCCAGCAGAACGTGACCGGCACCGTGACGCCATCGGAGCCGGGGGCCGAGCCGGCCGAACCCCTGGAGGAGCCGCTACCGCCGCACCACCAGGAAGCCTACGAAGCGATCGCCGCTGGTGACTTCGAGACAGCCATCCGCGAATACAAAACGGCCATCGCCCAGGACCCGCGAGACCAGCTTGCTGTGGCAGGCCTTGCCCAGGTGTCCCTGCTCGCCCGCCTCGGAACGGCGTCGGCCGCTGAAATTCGGGATGCGGCCGCTGCTGGCCCCACGGACATCGACGCCCAGCTTGCCGTCGCCGACCTCGACGCCTCCGGGGGGCATCTCGACGATGCGTTCGGTCGACTCCTCCAGCTCTTTCCCACCCTCGATCAAGCGGGCAAAGACCGGGTTCGCACCCGCCTGCTCGACTTCTTCGAGATCGCCGGAGGGGATGACCCGCGCGTCGTCGCCGCGCGTCGTCGGCTGACGGGGCTGATGTACTGAGCCTTATCGGTCGGGGCTCTGTGCACGCGTCACCCGCGCGTCGATAGCGTTCGACATAACGCCGGCCCCGAATCATCCGAATTCTGGATGTTGAAGGTGCGCTGGACCGGAATACTGATGTTGAACGCGCCCTTCGTCGCCAGGAAACCTGCACAGGGTTGCCTTGCCGCACCGCTCGCCCAAAACGCAGGAGATTCGCCATCAAAGGCGCCTTTCGTGGCCGATGGGTGCATTTCGTGGCGAATGTCCTGCGTTTTGAGAGTGCCGACGGGCGGCTACCGCCTCAGCTTGAGCCAGAGGCCCGCGAGCGGCGGCAGTGTGACCTCCGCCGAGGCCGGGCGGCCAGCCCACGGAGTGTCGGTCGCTTCGACCGCGCCGAAGTTTCCGACTCCCGAGCCGCCGTACTCGAAGGCATCGGTGTTCAGGATCTCGTCCCAGGTGCCAGCGAATGGAAGCCCGACCCGGTACGGTCCCACCGGATTGCCGCCGAAGTTCATCAGCACCGCGATGGGATTGCCGTGGTTATCCCAGCGAAGAAACGACACGACGTTGTGTTCGGCGTCACCGGCATCGATCCACTCGAACCCGCCCGGGTCGTTATCGCGCGACCATAGTGACGGCTGGTCGCGGTACACCCGGTTCATCTGGCTCACCATCGTCAGTAGCCCGCGATGAACTGGCTGGTCGAGAATCCACCAGTCGAGCCCACGCTCTTCACTCCACTCTGAGGGCTGGCCGAACTCCGAGCCCATGAACAAAAGCTGTTTACCGGGATGTGACCACATGAACGCGAGATAGGCGCGCAGGTTCGCGAGCTTCTGCCATTGGTCGCCGGGCATCTTGTGCAGCAGTGACCCTTTGCCGTGCACGACCTCATCGTGACTGATCGGAAGCAGGAAGCTCTCGGTGAACGCGTAGATCATGCTGAAGGTGATCTCATTGTGGTGGTACGAGCGGTACATGGGGTCCTGTTCCATGTACGAGAGGCTGTCGTGCATCCAGCCCATGTTCCACTTCAGGCCGAAACCGAGGCCGGATCCACCCGTCGGCTTGGTGACGCCCGGCCAGGCGGTCGACTCCTCGGCGATCATCACGATGCCGGGGTTGCGCTTGTAGGCGGTGGCATTCACCTCCTGCAGAAAGCTGATGGCCTCGAGGTTCTCCCGACCGCCGTTCACATTCGGCAGCCAGTCATCCGCTTCCCGCGAGTAGTCAAGGTAGAGCATGGATGCCACCGCGTCGACCCGGAGTCCGTCGATGTGGAAGTCCTCGAGCCAGTAGCTCGCGTTCGCGACGAGGAAGTTGCGCACCTGCGAGTCGCCGAAGTTGAACACCAGGGTGCCCCAGTCGCGCTGCTCACCCCGCCGCGGGTCGGAGTGCTCATACAGCGGCTGCCCGTCGAAGTTGGCCAGGGCCCACTCGTCCTTTGGAAAGTGTGCGGGAACCCAGTCCATAATCACGCCGATGTCGGCCTGGTGGAGGCGATCGATCAGATACCGGAGGTCGTCCGGATGCCCGAACCGGCTGGTCGGCGCGTAGTAGCCGGTCACCTGGTAGCCCCATGACCCACCGAACGGATGCTCGGCGAGCGGCATGAACTCCACGTGGGTAAACGCGGTCTCCTGGAGGTAGGCAATAAGTTCATCGGCCAGCGAACGGTAGTCGAGCCCCGGACGCCACGAACCGACGTGCAGCTCGTAGACGCTCATCGGGGAGTTGTGCGGGTCGCGTTCCGCGCGGCGACGCATCCAGTCAGCATCGCCCCACTCATAGAGTGTTTGGCCCACTTTTGACGCGGTGGCCGGCGGGATCTCGGTGTAGCGGGCCATCGGATCGGCACGCTGCACCCAGCGTCCGTCGGCGGTGAGGAGCTCGAACTTATAGGAGGTGCCGGGGGTGAGGCCGGGCACGAAGAGCTCCCACACCCCGTTGTCGTCGAGGCGGCGCATGGCATGCCTTTGCCCGTACCAGCCGTTGAAATCTCCGAGCACCCGTGCGGCCTTCGCATGCGGAGCCCAGACCGAGAAACTCGTGCCTATGACGCCTTCGTGCGGCCGGAAGTGTGACCCGAACACCTGCCATAGCTGCTCGTGCCGCCCCTGGCCCCACAGGTAGAGATCAAGCTCTCCCACCGAGGAGACGAACCGGTAGGGATCATCCGCCACCCAGTCCGGTCCGTTGGAGTAGGTGGTCTCGACCCGGTAGGCCTGGCCGACGCCGGCCGAGAATCCCTGCCACAGGCCATCGGCCAGGTGGCTGAGCGGCACGCGGGCGCCATCGGCGCGAATTGCCGTCACCGAATCGGCGAGGGGGCGGATGACACGGATTACGAACCCGCCCCTCAGAGCGTGCTGCCCCAGGGTCGCGTGCGGCTGGGGATGACGGCCCTCCACGAGCGCCGTGACGTGGTCGGGGTGCAGTGACGGCAGCACGGGAGTGGCGACGCTGGCTGCCGTCTGGGTGGCGGCTGGCTTCTTCGCCGCCGGCTTCTTCCCGGCGGGAACCCTCTTGGGGGGAATGGACGGGTCCTTCGCCATTATTTTCCTCTCGGGAGTTCGACACGCAGGATGTGGACGGGCTCAACGAAGGCGTCGAGCCGCACGAAGTTCTGCTGGCCCCAGGTGAATTTCTGCCGGGTGATGAGGTCGGTCACCTCGAACGGCTCGTCAGGATCGACGCCGAACCGGGTGGGGTCGAGATAGACCGTCGACTCGCGAGCCGAATGCGGATCGAGGTTGGCTACAACGATGATCGCGTCACCGCGTCCGGAGCGGGTGAATGAGCCGTCGAGGTACTTGCTATAGACCAATATCGAGTCGTCATCGCACCAGTGGATGTCGAGATTACGTAACTGGCGCAGAGCAGGATGCTCCGCCCGGATCTTGTTCAACTGGGTGATGTACGGCGCGAGCGAACGTCCGGCCGCCTCGGCGGCGCCGAAGTCGCGGCACTTGTATTCGTATTTCTCGTTGTCGATGTTCTCTTCGGAACCGGCCCGGGCGACATTCTCGTAGAGCTCGAAGCCGGCGTAGACGCCCCAACTCGGCGACGCTGTCGCGGCGAGAGCCGCCCGGATCTTATAGGCCGCAGGCCCCCCGAATTGCAGGAACTCGGTGAGGATGTCCGGGGTGTTGACGAACAGATTCGGCCGAAAGTAGGGCGAATGTTCGTGGGAGATCTCGGTAAAGAATTCCTCGAGCTCGGTCTTGGTGTTTCGCCAGGTGAAGTAGGTGTAGGACTGCTGGAAGCCCACCTGGCCGAGGGAGTACATCATCGCTGGCCGCGTGAACGCCTCCGCAAGGAAGACGACGTCAGGGAATTCCGAGTTCACCTGGTGGAGCATCCACTCCCAGAACTGCAACGGCTTGGTGTGCGGGTTGTCCACCCGGAAGATCGTGACGCCGAGGCCGATCCAGTACCTGACGATGCGAAGCACCTCGGCACGAATGCCGACCGGATCGTTGTCGAAGTTGATGGGATAGATGTCCTGGTACTTCTTCGGCGGATTTTCCGCGTAGGCGACCGACCCATCGGGAAGCGTGGTGAACCACTCGGGGTGCTCGATCACCCAGGGGTGGTCGGGCGAACATTGCAGCGCGAGGTCGAGAGCGACCTCGAGGCCGTTCTTCTTCGCGGTATCGACGAACGCCTCGAAGTCCTCGACCGTGCCGAGATCCGGGTGAATGGCGTCATGCCCGCCGTCTTTCGATCCGATGGCCCACGGAGATCCCGGATCGTTGGGTCCCGGATTCAGCGTGTTGTTCGGACCCTTCCGAAAGCTGACGCCGATCGGGTGGATCGGTGGGAGGTAGATCACGTCAAAGCCCATGCCAGCAACGGAGGGGAGACGGCGTGCGGCCGTGCGAAAAGTGCCGCTCGTCCAGGCGCCATCCTTGCCCTTTTTCGCGCCCTCCGACCGCGGGAAGAACTCGTACCAACTGCCAGCCCCTGCCCGTACCCGCTCGACGCGCACCTCGAGGGGGAGGCTCAGAGTGTTGCGGCTCGCCAGTGGCCTCTTTTCCAATTCTTCGGTGACGCGAGGGTCGAGGGCGACAGCAAATCGCGTCGCCGGCGCGAGGCTTCTGGTGGTCATCACCTTCGCGGCATCGGTCAATACCTTGTTCGACGGATCCGATTTCACGGCCCGGGCAAGAAGCTCCGTCCCGATCAGGAGCATGACTTTGACGTCGATTCCCGCCGGAATCTTAATCTCGGCGTTGTGCAGCCAGGTTGCCCAATCGTCGGTCCAGGCCTGGATGCTGTACAGCCAGGTGCCCTGCACGTCGAGGAGCACGTCAACCTCCCACCGATCGAGCCCCACCCCGACTTCGTGCATCCGATACTTCGACTGCAGGCCTTCTGGCGTGCTGAGGAGAAGATCGACTCCAAGAAGGTCGTGACCCTCTGTGAAGACCGTCGCCTGGAACGGCACGACTTCCCCCACGAAGGCTTTTGCCGGCCAGTTGTTCTCGGGCTGCTGGGGGGCAAGATGCCGTATCGGGATGCGGCCCATCTTTGGTTCGAAGACATTCGTCACTCTTCGACCGTAGCGGCTCAGCAAAAGTTTCTCTGCCCCTTGACTCCCGAACCGCTGCTTATGTTTAGCCGGGAACGGATGTCGCCTCGGGCACGAACGACAACTTTCTGCCCGTAGGGTGTAATCGTGAAGGCTATCCGTCGTTTTACTGTCCGCACCGTTCTGCCTGATGCGCTCGCGCCATTGGAAGAACTGGCCACCAATCTCCGCTGGTCCTGGCATCTGCCGACCCGCCGACTGTTCGAGGACCTCTCGCCGGAGTTGTGGGAATCCAGCGGGCATGATCCCATCGGCCTGCTCGGTGAGATCGAGCCGTCACGCCTGGCGGTGCTTGCCGCTGACCAGGAGTTCGTCGCGCGAGCTGCAGCCCTGTCACAGGATCTGCATACCTACCTCACTGAGCCGCGGTGGTACCAGCAAACGGTGACGGATGACGCGCCAAAGGCGATCGGTTACTTCTCTCCGGAGTTCGGCATCGCGGCGGCGCTTCCGCAGTACTCCGGCGGGCTCGGCATCCTCGCCGGTGACCACTTGAAGAGCGCGTCGGACCTCGGCGTGCCGATCATCGGTGTAGGCCTCTTCTACCGTTCGGGATATTTTGCGCAGTCCATCTCCCCGGACGGCTGGCAGCAGGAGTCGTATCCTGTGCTCGACCCCGACGGGCTGCCGCTGTCCGTTCTGCGTCATCCGGATGGCACCGCTGCGCAGGTCACGCTTGCTCTGCCGGGTGCTCGCGCACTCTACGCCCGCGTCTGGCAGGTCGCGGTTGGTCGCATCCGCCTTCTACTGCTCGACACCGACATCCCCGAGAATGAGGACTCGCTTCGTTCGGTCACTGACCGCCTCTACGGCGGTGGCGGAGAGCATCGCCTGCTGCAGGAGATGCTTCTCGGCATCGGTGGGGTGCGTGCGATTAAACTTCTCACCGAGCTGACCGACGCCGATGCGCCTGAGCTTTTCCATACGAACGAGGGACACGCTGGCTTTCTTGGCCTCGAGCGCATCAGCGACCTGATCGGTGAGGGCCTGTCGTTCGACGAGGCACTTCAGGTTGTGCGCGCTGGCACCGTCTTTACTACCCACACTCCCGTGCCGGCCGGCATCGACCGATTCGACTCCTCTCTCGTGCAGCAGTACTTCTCCACCGACCTGCTGCCGGGCGTCGAAGTCGACGATGTGTTGGCGCTCGGTGCCGAGGACTACGAGGGCGGCACCGCCAACACCTTCAACATGGCGGTGATGGGTCTGCGTCTCGGCCAGCGTGCCAATGGTGTCTCGCAGCTTCATGGCGAGGTGAGCCGAGGGATGTTCGGGGCACTGTGGCCCGGTTTCGACGCCGACGACGTGCCGATCACGTCGGTGACCAATGGAGTGCACGCTCCCACCTGGACCGATCCCTCGCTTGTGGCACTCGCCGCCGACCGCCTCGGCACATCGAACACCACGACGGCGGACTGGGCCTCCGCCGCGGTGAGCGACGCCGATCTCTGGAACGTGCGAAACGGCATGCGCCAGCAGCTCGTTACCGATGCCCGCGCCCGCGTCTCCGATGCCTGGGCCGAGCAGAACCCCGGTGTCCGCGACCCCGCGTGGTTCTCCCACCTGCTCGATCCCAACGTGCTCACCATCGGGTTCGCCCGCCGCGTGCCCACCTACAAGCGGCTCACGCTCATGCTGCACGATCCCGAGCGTCTCCGATCGCTTCTGCTCTCCGCGGAGCACCCGGTGCAGATCGTGATCGCGGGCAAGTCGCATCCGGCCGACGACGAGGGCAAGCGCCTCATCCAACAGCTTGTGGAGTTCTCGCAGGAGCCGGAGATCCGCAAGCACATGGTCTTTTTGCCCAACTACGACATCGCCATGGCGCAACTGCTCTACCCGGGAACGGATGTCTGGCTCAACAATCCGCTGCGCCCTTTGGAGGCCTGCGGGACATCCGGCATGAAGGCGGCGCTCAACGGCTCGCTCAACCTCTCCATCCTCGACGGATGGTGGGCCGAATTCCACGACGAGGAGAACGGCTGGGCGATCCCCAGCGCAGATTCTGCCGGGGACTCTGCCGAACGGGACAAGCTCGAGGCCGAGTCCATGTACGACCTCATCGAACACCAGATCGCTCCGCGTTTTTACGATCGTGGCACAGACGGGGTGCCGACGCGCTGGGTGGAGTCGATCCGTCACACGCTGTCCACCCTGTCGTTCGAGCTCTCCGCCGACCGCATGGTTCGTGAATACGTTGAGCGGCTATACGTGCCATCCGCCGCCGCCCACCGCACGATCTCGGCCGATGGGTATGCGCCGGCGCGAGCCCTTTCGGCCTGGAAGTCCCGGGTGACCGCGGCCTGGCCGCATGTGTCGGTCGCCCACGTCGAGTCCGGAGGAGTGGATGCCGTGCCGCAGGTGGGGGACGAATTGCACGTGCGGGCGCACGTCAACCTGGCCGAGCTGACTCCGGCGGATGTCTCGGTGGAGGTAGTGTACGGGCGTGCCCGCGAAAACGATCGTCTCGAGAACCCGCAGAGCGTCGAGCTGCTACCGTCGCCCACTGGTGGTGATCCGGCCCAGTTCACCGGCGCCGTGACGCTATCGCGGGCCGGTAGCTTCGGCTACAACGTTCGGGTCGTCCCACGGCATGCGCTGCTGGCGAGCCCCGCCGAACTGGGGTTGATTGCGGTCGCCAGCTGACCGAACTTTCCTTCGGGCCCGTCGCGCGTTTCAGCGCGGCGGGCCTTTTTTTGTGCCGGAGACCGGGGTACATAGATGGAATTTAGCTGTACCCCAATTTCAGTAATTGACAACTGCTTGGATACGGAATCCAAATCAAAATAGCTATTTGGCAGCTGATTTAGTTGAAAAACTGGGAATATACTTCGAAAAACACCCCTGTAGCGGTATATCGGTGTGCCCTGCACTGGGGGCATTTAGAGGATAGACAATGCCGTCTGTCCTTCATATTGTTTTATGCGGGGAAGGTGTTCGCCAGAGATTGCCGAGATGCGCAATCGCGGAGGACACGATTGCCGGACGAGAAATCCATTCGGAGTCAATCACCACCCAGAATTTCGTGTGTTTGCGAGGTTCACGCTGCACAGACAGCACGCCGATCGGCAGGCTGCACCCACTTGGCATCGCAGATGTCACGGAAGGACACATCATGAACAAGCTCACCAAGGCGACAATCGCCGGAGCCGCTGGAGTCGCACTTCTTCTCGGCGGCGCGGGAACCTTCGCCACGTGGAACGCGACGGCGCCGATCAGCGGCGGAACTATCGTCGCCGGCAGTCTCCTCGTCGGCACCCCGGCCGCCGGAACCTGGTCCGTCACCCACCTCACTGCGGGCAGCGGCACCGTATACGGGTCTTCCGCCGCGACCACGCTCGCCAGCTACAAGGCATCTCCGGGCGACAAGCTCACCTACACGACTACCGTCCCGATTACCGTGTCGGGCACCAACCTCGTCGCGACGCTGGCACTTGCTCCCGGAGCGATCGCGGCCTCCGCGCCGGGCTCTGCCGCCAATACCGCGTTGGCGGGCTTTCTAACGCTCAACACCATCGTCGCCATGTCCGGCACCGGCATCACCGGCACAGCGCCGAGCTACGTGATCAATGGAGGACCGACCGGCACGAACAACGCGATCGTGAACGCGACAGTGACCGCAACCATCACGTTCTCGAGCGGCACTGCCAGCACAGAGAACACATCGATGCTCGGCTCCGTCGACCTTTCAGGTATGGCGATCTCCCTGGTACAGAACTCCTAGCAGCAAGCAGCATCGAGATCGTTGGGTGCCCGCCCGGTGGGCGGGTACCCAACGATGGCTGCGAGAACGTATCAATCTATTCATCGAATATCGACGAGAGGCGGTGGTTACCGTGAGTGCAGAGCGAGGTGCCATTCAGCGCATGTTCTCAATTCGGTCAATCCTCAAGGCCCTCGCCGCAGTCAGTGTCGCGCTATTCGTCGGTGTGGTCGCAACCGGTGGCACCTACGCCCTCTGGAATTCGAGCGTGAAGATCGGCGGTGGAACCGTGAAGGCGGGGGCCGCGACCCTGGTCATTTCCCGCGCGCTCACGATGTCGTCGACTCTTCTCTATCCGGGACTCACGACCTACGGCGCATTCGAGGTAACCAACTCGGGCGACGTACCTCTCCAGCTGAATCTGCAGTCGCTCACCGGCGTCACCTCGAACGGTTTCACACAGAACCTCACTGTCAGTGTCGCGGTCGCTCCCAGCGCCAGCGCCACCGTGGCTGATTGCCCCGCACTCTCGTCCTATCCCTGGTCGCGGGTCGCGACCGCGCCGACCGCCGGGTCACTCGGTACCACCCTCAGCGCGGGCGCCTCGGCAACCCTGTGCGTATCCACCTCCCTCGCGTCTAACGCACCGGCCGTGGCTCAGGGCCAATCCGCACCGTCCTTCACTCTGACCGTCGGCGGGACCCAGCCATGAGGTCTTTCAGCTTCCAGACCATGCGCACCCGGCTCGCCGTCATCGCCGGACTCTCCGTGTTCCTTGTGCTTGCCGGAAGCGGGGTCGCTGCCGCGGTGTGGACCTCGGCGGCCTCCGTTACTGGATCCGTCACGGCGGCAACTACTTCTCTCACGGTCGGGGGCGCCAACGCTCTCGATACCCAGTATGCGTTTGCCGGGGATGCGAGCCACTCTCCGACGATCGTGCGCACCCTGGTGATCAAGAACACCGGGACCGCACCGCTCGGCTACACACTCTCGATCAGCGGAATCGCGGGCAACACTCTCGCAGGCTCGCTGACCCTGACCTTGTGGACCAGTACCGGAACCTGCCTGAGCACTGGTGCTGGTGCCACAACCGGTACCCTCGCCTCCCCGCCGGCGTTGCCGAGCGGCGCACTTTCCGCTGCTCCCGGTGCGAGTTTTACCCTCTGTGTGTCCACTGCGCTGAACACCACAATCGTTGGCTCCCAAGGGCTCACCGTCACCCCGACGTTCACGATCACGGGCACGGTGGGCACGAGTACCTGGACGGCCAGCGCACCTGATGCGACTTTCACCCAGACGGTGTACCGAATGGCCAACCCGACGTCGCTCACCTGCTCTCCAGGTAAAAGCGACAAGACAGTGACCCTCAGCTGGACCGCTCCCGTCGGCTACGGCAGTACGGGAAATGTGTCGTACCAGGTGGTCGATACTGCGGGCACATTGATTCAGGCCCAGCCCGGAGGTCAAACGACCGTCTCTATCGGATCGAAGGACGTGAACAGCACGCCGGGAACTCTCTTTGTTCAAGCGAAAGAGGACCTTTATGGTTCAACGTCTCCTGGCGTGTCGATCACGCTCGGTCAACAAGGCAACAAGATTTTTTGCCCATAACCGTCATGAGAAACCCACTCGCGCATCGACCCCGCTTAATCCTCGTTGCCATTCCGATCGCGCTTGCGTGCTCGGTGCTGGTGCTGGTGCTGGTGCTGGTGCTGGCGAGCATGCCAGAGCGCAGCGCGAACCGAACGGCAAGCGGTGACATTCTCGTGAGTCTCGACGGTTCGAATTGGTCGACGAGCCTCCCGTCCGGGCTGTTCTCCGGGGCAGGAAGAGTCGTGCCGGGTGACAGCCTCAGCCGAACACTCTGGATCGAGAACACGTCGTCGTCTCCTGCCATGCTGCGCCTCAGTAGGAGTGAAACCGGCGGGACGAGTTCGCTGCTCAGCCAGGCGATTTCTCTTACGGCAATTTCCCGGGATGCAAATGGTTTCCCACCGTCTGCCGCAGACGGCAGCTGCACGCAGCTGCTCCCCGAAGAGGTCGTCGGCGCCGGCAAGTCGACATCGATCGTTGTCACGCTCGCCATCGCCGACCTTCGGGCCGCGGAGGCGCAGGGAGAGTCGGCCGCGATCAGCCTCCTCGCGAGCATGAGTTCTCTCGGCCAGGCTGCCGCGTCACCCTGCCCCGAAAGCGGAACGGATGTTCCTCTCCTCAGCGCGGCGCAGAGCAACGCGGAATCAGACGGATCCCTCGAGTTCAGCGGAGCCGGATTGCTTTATCCTGCAATCATGATCACGAGTGTTTTGACCGGAGTGGCACTTTTTGCCCACCTTGCCGCTCGACGTCGTCGGCATGCTGAATGACCGCATCACTGGGTGATCCGGATGTTGGGCGGGACATGGCCCATAAGGCCACCCCGGCCGAGAAGGGTCTCCTGCACTACATCGGCCTCGCGGTGAGTGGAGCGCTGCTGGTGCTCGTTTTGGGGTTGGGCGCCCTCGTCATTGTGATTCCGGCTCTGACCGGAGGAACCGCTCTCACCGTGCTCACCCAATCGATGGAGCCAAGGCTTCCGCCCGGCACTCTCATTGTTATCCGACCAACGGCTATTGATGACATCAAGATCGGCGATGTAGTCACTTACCAGATCAAATCGGGCCAGCCAGCGGTCGTGAGCCATCGCGTCGTGTCGCGCTCGGTCGACACCACAGGGCGAACCACCTTCACCACGAAGGGCGACAACAATGATCTCCCCGATGCTGGCCCCGTGCAGAAGGCGCAGATCAGGGGAACGCTCTGGTACAGCATTCCGTGGCTGGGATACCTCAATAATCTGGTTGGCGGGCAGGGTCGCAGTTTCCTCGTGCCTGGCATCGCCGTCGTGCTGTTTATCTATGCTGGCTATATGATCGCGAGCTCCGTGGCGAGTTCGCGGAAGAAGAAGCGCACGGTGGGCGAGCGGGCTGAATAGGCTCCGGCGACGAGCGACGAGCGACGAGCGACGGCGCTAGCGGCGACTGATCCGGGAAGCGCACCGTGACTGTCGAGTGGTCGCCGCAGAGACGCTGGCACGTTCGTCGTTCCGCGAGCAGGGGATTGGCCACCACGGCATTCTTGGCGCCGAGCACGTCGGTGAGAACCCTACGGATTCAGGGTGACAGAGACCGGCACGGTGGTCATGACGGGTGCGCGAGGAACAGCTGCATCGAGGCGGGCGCGAGGATCAACTTCGAACCGGGGGTGTGAGTGTTCACCGCGGCGTGGTCATCCGCGCTGTTCCACAGCAGTTCGTAGGATGCCACTCCCTCATGCTCGGGCAGACGCACGGTCTCAACCGCCTCGAGCCCGTGCACGATGAGCAGGATGCGGTTGAACTCTTCGAACTCTGGCGTGGATGCCGCGAGGTACTGGAGCGTGCGTTCGTTGGGCGAATCCCAGTCCTCGATCGACATGGAAAGACCGTCCTTGTTGAACCAGTCCATCTGGGTTGCCGACGGCACCGTCTCGCCGAAGATGCCGAAGCGGATGGGTCGAAGTGCGGGGTTGGTCCGTCGGAGTCGCAGCAGCTTCTGCGAGATGAGAAGAAGCTCGTCCTGCCAGTCCTCACGCTCCCAGGGCAGCCATGTCAAGTCACTGTCATGGCAGTACGCGTTGTTGTTGCCCCTCTGGCTGCGACCGAATTCGTCGCCGGCCGTGATCATCGGCAGTCCGGCGGAGAGCAGCAGCGTGCCCAGCAAATTGCGGATGGCTTTTTCGCGTGCCGACAGGATCGTCGCGTCGTGTGTCGGGCCTTCGATGCCGTAGTTGAAAGAGTGATTGTTGTCGGTGCCATCGCGGTTATTCTCGCCGTTACCGAGATTGTGCTTCTGGTTGTAGGCAGTGAGATCGGCGAGCGTGAAACCGTCGTGGGCAGTCACGAAGTTCACCGAGGCAAGCGGTCCCCGCTCCTGGGAGAAGACCCCCGCCGATCCGGAGAGTTTGGAGGCGAGTTGCCCGATGCCGATCGGTGCGACACCGTTCGTGCGTGCCGCTCCGATGTCGGTGAGCCAGAAGTTGCGTGAGCGGTCACGATAGTCATCGTTCCACTCCGACCATGGCCCCTGAAAGTTGCCGACCTGCCAGCCGCCTGTTCCTATGTCCCAGGGTTCGGCGATCATCTTCACGGCCTGCAGCTCCGGATCGGAGGTGATTGCCTCGAGCAGTGGGTGCTTGGCGTCGAATTCCCCGTGCTCGTCACGTCCGAGGGTGGCGGCGAGATCGAAGCGGAATCCGTCGATCTGCACTTCGTTAGCCCAGTAGCGCAGCGAATCGAGCACGAGCCGCTGGGCGGCGGGATGTGCGAAGTTCACGGTGTTGCCGCATCCGGTCACGTCGGTGTAGTTACCGTCGGCGTCTTGGCGATAGTACGAGGCATTGTCGAGCCCGCGCAGCGACGTGGTTGGGCCGGTCTTGCTCTCTTCGGCGGTGTGGTTGTACACAACATCGAGTACGACTTCGAGCCCAGCCTCGTGAAGCAGCTTGACCATGCCCTTGAACTCCCGGAGCACCGCGCCGGTGCCGCCGAACTGGGCTTCCCGGCTGGCGTAGGCCGCGTGCGGAGTGAAGAAGTTGAGTGTGTTGTAGCCCCAGTAATTGCTGAGGCCCTGCAAGATGAGACGCTGCTCGCTCACGAACTGGTGCACCGGCAGCAGCTCGATCGTGGTGACGCCGAGATCCTTGAGGTAGTCGATTGCTGTGTCGTGGGCGAGCCCGGCGTAGGTGCCGCGGAGCTCCTCCGGCACCGCCGGGTTCAGCTTGGAGATGCCCTTGGCATGGGCCTCGTAGAGCACGGTGTGATCGAGAGGCACGTTGGGCTTCGTGGCGCCGGCCCAGTCGAAAGCGTCATCCTGCACATAGCAGCGCCAGTCTCCCGATGACGTGCGCGCGAGTCCGCGGGCGTACGGGTCGATCAGGTGCAGGTTTGGGTCGAAGGTGTGGGTAGGGCCGGTGGGTCCGCTCGCTCGTAACGAATATCGGGTGCCAGCCACCAGATTGGGCGAGGTACCCGACCAGACGTCGTGGTCATCCTTCTGAAGGGGGATGCTTTCGGCGACCCAGTTGGGGTCTTTACTGCCGTAGATGCAAAGTTCTATCGCGGTGGCACTGGCCGACCACACGCGTAGCGCGCCGCCTGTTGGCGTCGCGCGAACGCCCAGGTTCCGAAGCGGATCGACGGTCGGATCGGTCACAGGCATAAGTTCTAGAGTAGGACTCCGTGAGTCGCGCGGGTTACGGCGTGCGCGCAGCTGGAGGTGACGTTCGTGCCCGTGTACCTCGACCATGCCGCGACGACGCCGATGCTCCCCGAAGCGGTTGCGGCCTACATCGCTGCACTCGACATCGTCGGCAATCCCTCATCAATTCACTCCCAGGGCCAGAACGCCAAGCGGATGCTCGAGGAGGCACGCGAGCGTGTCGCCGAGTCCCTCGGGTGCGAACCGATCGAAGTCGTCTTCACCTCGGGCGGCACAGAGGCGGTCAACCTCGCAGTGAAGGGCCTGTTCTGGGCACGCAACTTTCCGACCGGTGATCGAGTCGCGAGCGCGGGCGGGCGCATCGAGCCGTCCCGCCGCCGAATCCTTGTGCCCCGCGGTGAACACCACGCAACAATCGACACTGTCGAGTGGCTCGAGCGATACGAAGGCGCGATCATCGACTGGCTGCCGATCGATTCACTCGGTCGTGTGAGGCTGGATGCGCTCGCTGCCTCCCTGGAAGAGCACGACGACGTCGCGCTCCTGACCCTGCTGTGGGCCAATAATGAGGTCGGTACCGTGCAGCCGGTCGCGGAAGCCGTGGCGCTCGCGTCCCGCTATGGCGTGCCGGTGCACTGCGATGCGATCTCCGCTTATCGCCACCTGCCAATCGACTTCGCTGCCTCTGGCCTGGCTGCCCTCTCCGTTTCGGCGCACAAGATCGGCGGACCACTCGGCATCGGTGCCCTCATTCTCGACCGGTCCGCCGTCGTCGTGCCGCTGATCCACGGGGGAGGGCAACAGCGCGATGTGCGGTCAGGTACCCAGGATGTGCCAGCCGCGATCTCGTTCGGCGTCGCTGCGCAGCATCCGGTCTCGTCTTTCGCGGCTCTTCGAGACCGCCTGATCGCCGGTGTGCGGGAGTCCGTGCCGTCGGCTGTACTGCGCGGAGAGCCCGAGGCAAGCGGCCGCCTCGACAACAATGCGCACTTCACTTTCCCCGGGTGCGAGGGCGACTCTCTGCTTTTCCTGTTGGATGCCGCAAAAGTCTCGGTGAGCACCGGCTCTGCCTGTCGGGCCGGAATCCCGGAGGCCTCGCATGTGCTCCTCGGAATGGGGCTCAGCGAGGCGGATGCGCGCGGGGCTCTTCGCATCACTGTCGGCCACACCACGACCGAGACCGACATCGATGCATTTCTCCGCGCGCTGCCCGAGGCGGTAGCTCGAGCGAGCCGGGCCGGGCTCAATGACCGGGATGTCGCCGCCCGGCCCGGCAGTGTCGATGCCTAGGCGGGTCGGAACGCGGAGGCGAGGAGTCACAGTGTCGGCGCTCGCCGCCGCTTCGCTCGCTGCTCTTCTCACGGTGAGTGGCTGCACAGCCTCCGAGACTCCTCGGCCGTCGGCCACACAGAGCGTGCCAGCCGATCCCGCCCTCACGACGGTTTTTCCCACCGATTTCACCGGTGAGGCGGCCGGGGCCGAGACAGTGCGGATTGCGAATGCGATTGTGGCGCTGTTGCCCGCGACGATCGTGGTGCACGTGGACAATACGGACAAGCTCGTGGCCGCAACAACCTCCTCGGGTTCGTACTACGGCGTGCTGCGGATCATCTCACTTGACCCGAACAACGATCCGGTCGCGATCTCCAAGACGATGGTGCAGAAACTCGAGGCCTCTGGATGGAGAATTCGGCAGTCCTCCGACAGTGGGACCGGCGTTCATCTGGTCACGCTCTCGAGCAATCGCAAACCGAACATCTCCTGGCTTCTGCAGTTGAGCGGGGACCCGCGGGTATCCGGCCAGTCGGTGATCCAGCTCCAGCTCGTGAGCCCGGATCTACCCGGCTGATGTCCATTCTGTGCCCGGACGTTGAGGGAGTAAATCGTCCCGCATGTCACCGCGCCTAGACTGGAATTCATGAAGGTGCTGGCGGCGATGAGTGGTGGGGTGGATTCCGCGGTAGCTGCTGCGCGCGCCGTAGAGGCCGGGCACGAAGTCGTCGGCGTGCATTTGGCGCTCAGTCGGATGCCGGGAACACTGCGCACCGGAGCCAGGGGATGCTGCACTATCGAAGACTCGATGGATGCGCAACGAGCGGCCAACATCATCGGCATCCCGTACTACGTCTGGGACTTCTCGGAGCGCTTCACGCTCGACGTCGTGGATGATTTCGTCGCGGAGTACTCCGCCGGACGCACCCCCAACCCGTGTATGCGCTGCAATGAGCGCATCAAGTTTGCTGCCCTGCTCGAGAAGGCGCTCGACCTCGGGTTCGACGCCGTCGCCACCGGACACTACGCGTCGATCCTCACCGACGACGACGGCAATCGCGAACTGCACCGGGCTGCGGCCTGGGCCAAAGACCAGTCCTATGTGCTCGGGGTGCTCACCGCAGAGCAGCTCGCGCACAGCATGTTCCCGCTGGGGGCCACGCCGTCGAAGGCAGAAGTGCGGGCAGAGGCCGCCGCGCGAGGATTCAGCGTCGCGACGAAGCCCGACAGCCACGACATCTGCTTCATTCCCGACGGCGACACCCGCGGCTGGCTCGCCGACCGCGTCGGAGCCGAAGCCGGAGTCATCCTCGAGCGAGACGGATCCGTCGTCGGCAGCCACGACGGAGCGGCGGCGTTCACCGTCGGCCAGCGCAAGGGTCTTCACCTCGGCGTGCCGTCTCCGGATGGCCGCCCCCGGTTCGTGCTCGAGGTGCGACCGTCGAGCAACACGGTCGTGGTCGGGCCAAAAGAGGCGCTTGATCTCGCCGAGGTTGCCGGCTCACAGTTCAGCTGGGCCGGCCGTGCGCCAGCCGATCCGTACAGCGAATTCGAGTGCCACGTGCAGATTCGGGCGCATGCCGATCCTGTTCCCGCTGTTGCCGTCGTTCGCAATGGCGAACTTGTCATCCGTCCGAACGTTGCGCTCAACGGCGTCGCCCCCGGCCAGACGGCCGTGGTCTACCTTGGAACCCGGGTGCTCGGCCAATGCACGATCGACCGCACCGTGTCGGCCGTTCCGGCTCCCACCCGCTGATCGGTCCGAAGCTGCGAACCGGGGCCGGTTGTCGGAAGACGAACCTAAGCTGAGGCTGTGGCAACCCAGAACAGAGACAGCGCAAAAGACCTCACCCTCGAGCAGGCTGGCGAGGCATCCGGGCAACTCACGACCCGCATTCTGGAGCTGCGTGATGCGTATTACGAGCGCAACGAGGTGCTCGTGGCCGACGAAGAATACGATCGGATGCTGGGTCGGCTCGAGGAGCTCGAGCGGCTGTTCCCCGAGTTGCTCAGCCAGGACTCTCCCACGCAGACCGTCGGGGGACGCGCCGAGACCACCCTGTTCGCGCCGGTTCGCCACGCAGAGCGGATGCTGAGCCTCGATAACGTCTTCTCGCTGACGGAATTCGCCGAATGGGCCGCGAAGGTCGAGCGCAACTCTGCCCGCCGCGTCGATTATCTCTGTGAGCTCAAGATCGACGGCCTCGCAATCAACCTGCGCTATGAAAACGGAATCCTCAGCACGGCGGCGACGCGGGGTGACGGGGTGGTCGGCGAAGATGTCACCGAAAACATCGCCTTCGTGCCGAGCATCCCGAACCGACTGGAGGGCACCGGGCATCCGCCAATCGTCGAGGTGCGCGGGGAGGTCTTTTTCGAGTCGGAGATCTTCGAGCAACTCAATGCCGACCAGGTGGCAGCGGGCGACCGGGTGTTCGCGAATGCTCGCAACGCGGCATCCGGGAGCCTGCGCCAGGTGGCAGAGGGCAAGTCGCCGAACCAGCTTGAGCGCATGCACAAGCGGCTCGGGCGACTCAGCATGCTCGTGCATGGCATCGGTGCGTGGCCGAATCCACCGGTCACCTCGCAGTCCGAAATTTACGGGCTGCTGAAGAGCTGGGGTCTGCCGACGAGCACTCATTTTCGGGTGAAGAAGACGGCACCGGATGCGGCGGAATTCATCGCGTATTACGGGTCGCACCGCGGTGGTTCCGTGGAAGAACCCGTCGAGCACGAAATCGACGGCATCGTGATCAAGGTCGACGAGCTGGAACTCCATGATGAGCTCGGTGCCACCAGCCGGGCCCCGCGCTGGGCAATCGCCTACAAGTACCCGCCAGAGCAGGTGAATACGGAACTGCTCGACATCGTCGTGAGCGTCGGTCGCACTGGCCGGGTCACCCCATTTGCGGTGATGAAGCCGGTGCGAGTGGCCGGCTCTGTGGTGCGCCAGGCCACCCTTCACAACCAGGATGTCGTGAAAGCCAAAGGCGTGTTGATCGGTGACACGGTCGTGCTGCGCAAGGCCGGCGACGTGATCCCAGAGGTGCTCGGTCCGGTCGTCGAGTTGCGCGACGGCACCGAGCGCGAGTTCGTGATGCCGTCGAACTGCCCAGAGTGCGGCACCCCGCTCTCCCCGGCGAAAGAGGGCGACGTGGATCTGCGCTGCCCAAACGCGCGCAGCTGCCCTGCCCAGGTGCGCGGGCGGGTCGAGCATGTCGGAAGTCGCGGCGCGCTCGACATCGAAGGTCTCGGCGAGGTGGGTGCGTCAGCGCTGACCCAACCCGATATTCCCGCTGACCCGCCGCTGACGACCGAAGCAGGGCTCTTCTCGCTGACCCTGCGCGACATCTTCCCGATCACCGTTCGCGTGCGTGACTATGAGACGGGGCTCATCAAGCTCAATCCCGACGGCTCAGAGCGCACCGAAACCCCGTTCTGCAGGAAGCGCAAGAAAACGGGAAAGGGTGCCGATCCTGTCTTCGATCCCACCGCCCCGGAGTTCGCGGGCGACGCGGAGTCGGTACCGTCCTCTGCCGCAGTCAAGCTGTTGTCCGAACTAGAACTCGCAAAAGCCAAAGATCTCTGGCGCATTCTCGTGGCCCTCAGCATCCGTCACGTTGGTCCGGTCGCGGCACGTGCGCTTGCCTCATACTTCGGATCGGTCGAGGCCATTCGGGCGGCGACACGCGAGCAACTTGCGACAGTGGACGGCGTGGGCGGCATCATCGCCGATGCCCTGATCGACTGGTTTGCCGTGGACTGGCATGTCGAGATCATCGACCGTTGGACGAAGGCCGGGGTGCGGCTGAGTACCCCCGGACACGCCGGTCCCGGTGCCGCAGTCGCGGCGGGCGGACCGCTGTCCGGCGTGACCGTTGTTGCCACGGGGAGCCTCGAGGGATTCACGCGGGAAGGCGCGCTCGAAGCGATCATCGCCGCCGGAGGCAAGGCGGCGTCGAGCGTTTCAAAGAAGACCGACTTCGTGGCAGCGGGTCCGGGGGCGGGTTCCAAGCTGACAAAAGCTGAAGAACTGGGTGTGCGCATCATCGATGCGGCACAGTTCGCCGTCCTCCTCGAATTTGGCCCGGAGAGACTCGGCGACCGATCCCTGAGCTAGTCTCGACGTCAAACACTGCGGGACGTTCTGGCGCCGGACGACAAAACTTAGGTCAGCGGGCCATTCCACAGCTATTATTGGGGAAGTTCTCAATTCCCGTTGCTCATGGCGTTCCCCCGAACTCCGGAACCAACGATTGGATACAAGTCTTTTGCTGTTTGACGTTGCAGCAGTCCTCTCGCCCTCCGGCGTGTTCGGTGGGGTAGCAGAGGCCTTCGGCGTTCATGAAATCAGCCGCCAAATCTCCGCGATCGTCGAAACTGTCGACCCGTCGACCCAGTATCCGTCAGTGTTCGGCGGCCTGTTCGGTGGTCTGTTCTCGCCCGTTGGCTCCGGTGCTGGCATCCTGTCCAACGCCAGCCCGCACCCCTCGGATGTCACCACGGCCTCCTCCGCACGGCTCGATCCCTTCCTCATTCCGCACCTCAGCGGCAATGAGACCCTGGATCGACTATCGGTCTTGTCCGGTTCCGAAGTGGCCCCATTTGTCGCCGGTAACCGGGCTGAGATCCACCGACTGCTTCTCAGCCCCCCGCGGGCCAGTTCCGTTGCGACCTGGTGGGGTTCCCTCCCACGCTCCGGGCAGAAGACCCTCGCGTCGTCGGCATCTGAAGTGGTCGGTAACCTCGATGGGGTGCCATTCGCAGTGCGCGACAAAGCCAATCGCCTCACGCTCTCACGCTCGGTGTCGCAACTCGAGATATCGATCGAGTCGGGGATCGGTCGGGCGAAACTCGTCGAGAAGCGCCATCACCTCGACATCCTGACCCAGGTGACGAAGACCCTGGAACGGGAGTCGGGCAAGCCACAGCGACAGCTGCTCACTCTCGACCCGTCGGGCGAGGTACGGGCCGCAGTGGTGGTCGGCGACCTCGCGACCGCGGACTACGTGAGCTATCTCGTCCCCGGCATGTTCTTTACCGTTCAGGGCCAGATGTACGACTGGACGGTCATCGCGCAAGACCTGCAGACGGAGCAGGCCGGGTGGCTGAAGACGCTGTCTTCCACGGATTCCGGGCTCTCCGGCAAGACGGCAGCGACCGTGGCCTGGATCGGTTACCAGACGCCAGGCGTGCTCGATGTCGCTTCGCTCGACCGGGCTCAGATCGGCGCTAATTTTCTCGGGCACGCGATCCAGGGCATCAGGGCCGCTCGGGTCGGTGCACAGCCGTTCGTCAGTCTCGTGACCCATTCCTATGGATCGACGGCCGCGATGATGGAACTCGCGAAAGGTGGCATGACGGTCGATGCCCTCGCGATTATCGGCTCCCCGGGTTCCGCAGCTCAGTCGGCCTCGGCCCTCGGGGTGAAGGACGGCAACGTCTTCGTCGGCGAGGCCGCCTGGGACCCGATCGTGAACACGGCCTTCTATGGAAGTGACCCCGGGTCCACAACGTTCGGCGCCCACCGGATGGATGTCGCGGCGGCGACCGATCCGATTACGAATAAACCGCTCGCCGCCGCTGTCGGCCACCTCGGGTACTTCGATTCCGGTACAACCGCGATGCGCAACCTGGCCCTCATCGGGCTCGACCAGAGCGCTCTCGTCTCGACCGGATCCCCGGCGGACGCGACTCGTACACTCGCCGACGCGCGCTGAGCCACCCGAACGGGTTTCTCGCTGGTCGGCCCACTTCCGTGCGCCGATCGCCGTCGGGTCGGTGCTCGCACCGGGTCGAATAGAATCGGGTGTCCCCCCAGCGATCCAACGCACGGAGTTCTATGTCTGAAAATCCTGCAGAGCCTGACAGCCGCATCACTACCGATCAGGTCGCGCACCTCGCGAACCTTGCGCGCATCGCGCTCACCCCGGAGGAGATCGAGAAGCTCACCGGGGAACTCGGCGTGATTATCGACTCCATCGCCAAGGTGTCCGAGGTCGCGACAGCGGATGTTCCGGCCACGAGTCACCCGATCCCGCTGACCAACGTATTCCGGCCCGACGTGATTGGGGCGACCCTCTCGCAGGAGGAGGCCCTCAGCGGCGCTCCCGAGCACGACGGAAGCCGCTTCAAGGTCTCTGCGATCCTGGGGGAGGAGCAGTAATGGCCCGGGTCGACGGCACTGCCGACCTCACCCGACTTTCTGCCGCGTCTCTTGGTGAACTACTCACGGCCCGCGAGATCTCGAGCGTCGAGGTCACTCGCGCACACCTCGACCGCATCGCCGCGGTCGACGGTGACGTGCACGCCTTCCTCCATATCTCGAAGGACGCGATCGACACTGCGGAGGGCATCGATGTGCTCCGGCGAAGCGGCGATCAGCTCGGTCCGCTCGCCGGCGTGCCCATTGCCATCAAGGATGTGCTCTGCACGCTGGATATGCCCTCGACCGCGGGATCGCGCATCCTCGAGGGCTGGATACCACCCTACGACGCGACGGTCGTGAGCCGACTGCGCCTCGCCAACCTGGTGCCGCTCGGTAAGACCAACATGGATGAATTCGCTATGGGGTCGTCCACCGAGCACTCCGCCTTCGGGCCAACCCATAACCCGTGGGACCTCGACCGCATCCCCGGTGGCTCCGGCGGTGGTTCGGCTGCGGCGGTCGCCGCTTTTGAAGCGCCTCTCGCACTGGGCTCCGACACCGGTGGATCCATCCGCCAGCCCGCTGCCGTCACCGGTTCGGTGGGTGTCAAGCCGACCTACGGCGGGGTGTCCCGCTACGGCGCGATCGCCCTCGCCTCCTCGCTCGACCAGGTCGGTCCCGTCGCCCGCACCGTTCTCGACGCGGCACTGCTGCACGATGTGATCGGCGGCCACGACCCCCGCGACTCGACCTCTCTTCGCGACGAATGGCCGAGTTTCGCGGCTGCCGCCCGCGCGGGCCAGCTGAAGCGTAACCTCACCGGCGTGAAGATCGGGGTCGTGAAAGAGCTCGACGCCCCCGGCTTTCAGCCAGGGGTGCATCAGCGCTTTCACGAGACGCTCGAGCTGCTCGCCGACAATGGCGCCGAGATCATCGAGGTGTCCGCGCCCAACTTCGAGTATGCGATCGCCGCGTACTACCTGATCCTGCCCGCCGAGGCGTCGAGCAACCTCGCGAAGTTCGACTCCGTGCGATTCGGGCTGCGTGTCAATCCGATCGGTGGCGGCACCGTCGAAGACGTAATGTCGGCCACCCGAGAGGCGGGCTTCGGTGCGGAGGTCAAGCGCCGCATCATCCTCGGTACCTATGCGCTCAGCGCGGGGTACTACGACGCATACTATGGCAGCGCGCAGAAGGTGCGCACGCTCATTCAGCGTGACTTCGCGGCCGCCTTCGACCGGGTCGATATCCTCGTGAGTCCGGCTGCGCCCACCACCGCCTTCAAGATCGGTGAGAAGATCGACGACCCGCTCGCGATGTATCTCAACGATGTGACGACGATCCCGGCCAACCTTGCGGGAATCCCCGGCATGGGCCTGCCGATGGGACTCGCCCCCGAAGACGGTCTACCCACCGGCCTTCAGCTCATGGCGCCGGCTCGAGCGGATGCCCGGCTCTACGAGCACGGGGCCGTCATCGAAGCCCTGCTCGAAGACAGCTGGGGCCACACCCTGATCAGCCGGGCGCCGGAGCTCGCGACGCGCTAGTCGGGATGGGTGCAGACCAACTCGGCCGGATCAGACAACGGCCGCGCGCTCACGGAACGCGACCATGTTCATCCGGTTGCCGCAGCGCACGCTGCAGTAGCGCTTCGAGCCATTGCGCGAGAAGTCGATGAGCACGCCAGCACAGTCCGGTGCTTCGCAGGTGCGAAGGCGGTCAGTGGCGTTCATGCGGATGACGTCGGCCAACGCGAGCGCCACCTCCACCCGAATACGCTCGGCGAGCGGCGCATCGGCGGCGGTCGCGTGCCAGTGCCAGCCGGATCCGTTATGCCGAGTGAGCTGGGGCAGGGCATCGGCCTCGTTCAGCATTGCATTCACCTCGGTGACCGCATCGTCTCGGCCGAGAGTCCAGATCGACCGGAGTTTCTGCCGGGTGAGGGCAACCTCGGCCCGTTCCGGCTCGTCGTGATCGATGCGACCGGAGTAGCGGAAGCGGGTGAGGATCGCATCGAGATCATCGACGGTCGTGAGTTCGTCGGCCCCGCTGCGCGAGGCGCGGGGATCAGTGTTGGCGAGCGCAACGGTGAATTCCAGCGTCTCTTCTGTGTCAGGGGCAAAATACAATTTGACTCCTTACTTTCGACCAGACTACCGTCAGCAGAATGAAGCGATCGTCCCCCTCCCTCGGCCTGGTCATCGCCGTGATCGCGGCGGCGACTTTCGGCATGTCTGGGGCTTTCATCAAGCCCCTTCTCGAGGCGGGCTGGAGCCCAGCCGCCGCAGTCACCGCCCGGGCGCTCCTTGGCGGTGTCGTGCTTCTGCCAATCGCCCTGGTCTCCCTTCGTAAAAAGTGGAGCGCGCTCTGGCGTGCCCGCTGGCGCATTGTGGCGATGGGACTCATCGGCGTCGCCGCCACCCAACTCGTGTACTTCGCCGCGCTGGAGCGCATCCCCGTGAACACGGCCATACTCATCGAATACATGGCCCCCCTTCTGCTGGTCGGCTTTGTCTGGGCCACCAGTCGGCGGATGCCCTCCGTCGTCGTGCTTATAGGCTCCGTCGTGGCCGTGGTTGGCCTCACTCTCGTGGTTTCGCCCGGTCGAAGCGGCAGTTTCGACCTCCTCGGCCTCGGCTTCGCGGCCCTCGCGACGGTGGGATGCGCGATCTATTACGTCGTCGCTGCGCGCCCGAGCGACGGGCTACCGCCGGTCGCCCTCGCGGCGTGCGGCCTGGTACTTGGCGGGCTCGTGCTCGGAATCGCCGGCCTCAGCGGAATCGTTCCGTTCACCGCAACCTTCGGCGCCGTGCACCTGCTGGGCACGACGGTGGCCTGGTGGTTTCCGCTGCTGGTGGTTGGAGTGCTCGCCACCGCGGTCGCCTACGCGACGAGTATCACCGCGACGGAGATGCTCGGCTCTCGCCTCGCCTCCTTCGCCGGTCTCCTCGAGGTGGTGGCGGCCGCTCTCTACGCCTGGATCCTCCTGGGGGAGAGCCTCAGCGCACTCCAGCTGATCGGAGGAGTTCTCATCCTCGTCGGCATCGGGTTCGTGCGCGCCGAGAAGAGGGGTGCTGCGACCATGCTGGAGCCGGGGGCGATCCCCGAGTCCGCTCCGGTGCACACCGCCCCGCTCCCCGCCGAACCCACCGTCACGCGCCCGTAGAATCGTCAGGTGGCTAAAGCTGAATTGATGGACTATGACCGAGCGATAGAACTCTTCGAGCCGGTGCTCGGTTTCGAGGTGCACGTCGAACTGAACACGAAGACCAAGATGTTCTCTGACGCGCCGAACTTCTTCGGCGGGGAGCCGAACACCAACGTGACGCCGGTAGATCTCGGTCTTCCGGGCAGCCTCCCGGTGGTGAACGAGCAGGCCGTGAAGTACTCGATCAGCCTGGGGCTGGCGCTCGGCTGCAGCATCCGCCCGTCCAGCCGGTTCGCGCGCAAGAACTACTTCTATCCCGACCTTGCCAAGAACTACCAGATCAGCCAGTTCGACGAACCGATCGCCTTCGACGGCAGCGTCGAGGTCGAGCTCGAAGACGGCCGACTGTTCCAGATTCCGATCGAGCGCGCTCACATGGAAGAGGATGCCGGCAAGCTCACGCATGTCGGAGGCGCGACCGGTCGCATCCAGGGCGCCGAATATTCGCTCGTGGATTACAACCGTGCCGGGGTTCCCCTCGTGGAGATCGTCACGAACATCATTTACGGTGCGGAACGCGATGCCCCGGAGCTGGCGAAAGCCTACGTCTCGACCATCCGCGATATTGTGCGCTCGCTGGGAATCAGCGACGCGAAGATGGAACGCGGCAACCTCCGCTGTGATGCCAACATCTCGCTCTCCCCGCGGGGGTCCGGAAAGCTCGGTACCCGCACCGAGACGAAAAATGTCAACAGCCTGCGCAGTGTCGAGCGCGCAATCCGTTATGAGATCCAGCGCCAGGCGGCCATCCTCGCCGACGGCGGCACGATCACCCAGGAAACGCGACACTGGCATGAGGACACCGGCGAGACCTCCGCGGGTCGCCCCAAGAGCGACGCGGATGACTATCGCTACTTTCCGGAGCCCGACCTTCTGCCGGTGGAGCCGTCGCTCGAACTGATCGAGGAGCTGCGGGCCGCGCTGCCAGAGGCGCCCGCCATCCGGCGACGACGCCTCAAGGATGCATGGGGATTCACCGACCTCGAGTTTCAGGATGTCGTGAACTCGGGCCTGCTGGTGGAGATCGAGGAGACGACCGCGGCCGGAGCTTCTCCGGCCCAGGCCCGCAAGTGGTGGACCGGAGAGATCGCCCGCCTCGCCAATGTCTCGTCGGTCGACCCGTCGACGCTGATTTCTGCGCTCGATGTCTCGGAGCTGATTGTGCTGATCGAGAATGGGGAACTCACCGACCGCCTCGCACGCCAGGTACTCGAGGGGGTGATCGCCGGGGAGGGAACTCCGTCCGCGGTCATGAAGTCCCGTGGGCTCGTCGTGGTGTCGGATGACGGTGCCTTGATCGCCGCGATCGATGAGGCTCTCGCGGCGCAGCCTGACGTGCTCGAGAAGATCCGCGAGGGTAAGGTGCAGGCGGCCGGAGCGGTGATCGGTGCAGTCATGAAGGCCATGAAGGGCACAGCGGATGCCGCGCGCGTGCGCGAACTGGTGCTGGAGCGCGCACAGCAGTAGAGCTCGAGCTCGTGCTCGTGCTCGTACTCGTACTCGTGCATCCGCTCCTGCTCGTGCTCGGGCATCCGCAAATCGACTTGGTAGTTGTTGCGACTTCGGGGGCCACCCAAGTCGCAACAACTACCAAGTCGATTGCGGGGGCTTCATCGGGCGGGAACTGTTCGCGGGGGGAGTGGGTATCTCCTGTGGTGTTCGTTTCTGGCGTTCGTTTCTGCGGTCGAAGACGCGCGCTCGTGCTCGCCGATTGCGTCACTTACAGTGGTGGGAGCACTCTTCACCCCGAGAATGGAGCCCCAGTATGACTGTTACCGCAACGCTTGAACTCGCCATCAGGCCCGAATCGGCGGAGGTTGCCACGGCGGTGATCCACGAGGTGCTCGAAGCGACGCGTGCGTTCCCCGGTAACCAGGGGGTCGAAGTGCTCGTCGATACCGAGAACCCGTTGCGGATCGTGCTGCTCGAGCGGTGGGAGTCGCTTGAGGCCGATGCCGCCTATCGCGCCTGGCGAGCCGGCGACGGCACGTCCAATCTGGGCAGCATCCTTAGCGGTCCTCCAGTTCTCGGGCTGTTCACCACCGCCTCAGGCGTATAGCAGTCACGCAGGCTGCCTTTCTCCCTGGACTTCGGGGATGATTCTGGAACACGTCGTCCTTCCCGTTAGCGCGGGCCGCAGCGCCGAGTTCGAAGTGGCTTTCGCGGAGGCGCGGCCGCTGATCGAAGCGTCCGCAGGATTTCTCGGGCTATCGCTCACACGCGGTGTCGAACATCCCGATACGTACCTTCTGCTCGTGGAATGGACCTCCCTTGGTGCCCACGAGACCGGGTTTCGCTGCGGGCCGCGTCCCGTGACATCCACCGATGGGCCGCATCGTCAGCTCTCTCAGCGAGCGACGCCCGCGCTGTGGGGGCGACTTGTTGCGAGTTCCTTCGCGCTACCCGGGGTTGTCGAGGGGCACAGCGCGGTCTCTCCTGCGAGTTCGCGCGCGGTGCTGCTTGCCTCGCGCCCGGAACTCCTCGCGCCCGGAACTTAGCTCGCGCCGCCGGGGAATGCGGTGGAGCCTGTGCACCTGCACGGGATGGATGACACGAGCATCCACCTCTGCATCCCGCCGGAGCGCGCCGCCGAACTCTGCGATCGAGGCTGGGCCGAGCCGCACCAGTATGCCGACCACGGCAGCGAGATCATGGTTTACGGCCCCCGCGACGAGTTCGAATGGGAGTTCGTGGTCGGGTTGATATCCGAGAGTGTCGGGTGGGCGACGGAAAGAAACGCCGAGGAGTCTCACCACTAAGCCTGTGCTTTAACGCTTGTACTTTCGTTCATAAAGATATATCGTAAACACATCGCAGAAGTTCTGCGATGGCTCACTATAAATTTCGACGCACCGCGTTCGACTGACACGAGCACAACGAAAGGCACTGCGATTATGAACCGTAATCATTCACACCCCCCTCACGTTTCCGATCACCATCCTCACCGATTCCACCATGTGCCGGGAGGTCACGGTCACGGCTTTCCGGGCGCTGGCTTCCCCGGCGGTTTCGAGCGTGGCGCATTCCCGGGAGGCGCCGGATTCGGGGGTTTCCCCGGCGGTCCGGGCTTCGGCCCACGCGGACCGCGCCGGGCAGGCAAGGGCGACATCCGTTCCGCGATCCTGTCCCTGCTTTCCGAAGCGCCGTCGAACGGCTACGGCCTGATCAAGGCTATCGCCGAGAAGACCGGCGGAGCCTGGCGCCCGAGCCCCGGATCGGTGTATCCCACGCTGCAGCAGCTCGTCGACGAAGAGCTCATCCTCTCGAACGGAGACGGTCGTAAGACTGAATTCGATCTCACGGATACCGGCCGTACCTATGTCGCAGAGCACGCGGATGACTTCGCGAAGGCCTGGGAGGCAACCCCTGGTCGCTCCGAAGCTGGCGGCGCATTCTTCGAGAGCGTCGGAAAACTGATGGGCGTCGCCCAACAGTTCCGTCACTCGGCGACCGATGCCCAGCGCGTTGCCGCGATCGCGAAGATCGACGAAGCGCGTCGAGCCCTCTACCTGATCCTCGCCGACTAGTGCACCCGACCAGTGGCCTGCCGCAATCGTGGTGGGCCACTTCGTCGTCAACGACGACTACCCTGTGAGCATGCGCTTGCTGCACTCCTGGTTCTTGGCTTCCGCGGCCGCGGCTGTCCTGGCCTACTCCGGTGTGCAGGCCGATCCATTCTCGATCGTGTTCGTCAGTATCGCCGCCGCCGCGATTGCCGCCATCGTGGCAGTGCGTTTCGCGGTGCTCGCTATCCGACATCGCGAGTTGACCATCGGTGCTCGCGCCCGTGCACACCGGCAGGCGCTGGGCCGTATCCCTGCGCCGCAGCATCCGCGCACGGCTGGCCGCCCGCGCCCCCGCGCCCCCGCGCAGTCGATCACGGTCACGTAGCGGTCCTGCCCTCGAGCGGATGTCGCGTGACCACACGGTCACCCCATCCCTTTCGACTGCAAGGACTTCTTCGTGGATCCATTTTCATTTCCTCCCTTGGCGGCTGTTCTCGAGGCCGCGTATCGCTTCGTCGAGGGCCTCGCCGCCCTGCTCCAGCCGATCGCCGGTGTCTCGAGCGCGGCACTGGCCATCCTCGTAATCACCGCCCTGGTGCGGACACTTCTCATACCGGTCGGGGTGTCCCAGGTGCGGGCCGAGTGCACCCGTCGTCGGCTCCATCCGCAAATACTCGCGCTGCAGCGTAGGCACAGAAAGGACCCGGTCACGCTTCAGCAGAAGATGGCCGAGCTGTACCGGGCCGAGAATACGTCCCAGTTCGCCGGCATCCTTCCGGCGCTTGCCCAAGCTCCGGTGCTGTCTGTGGTCTACACCCTGTTCGTAAGAAACACCATCGACGGGCACGCGAATGCGTTGCTCGCACAGCAGCTTTTCGCCGCCCCGCTCGGCGGGTCATTCCTGCACCTTCTTGCCGGCGGGGGCGTGGGCATCCTTGTTTATCTGGCGTTGTTCTGCGAGTTGGCTGCTGTCGCCTGGATCTCACGGCGAATTGCGCTCCGCCTCCAGCTTGTCGATACGCAAGCCCCGGCCTCCGCGGCCACACTCGCCCGAGCACTCAGTTGGCTGCCATTCGCGACGATCGTGTTCGCCGGGTTCGTGCCGCTGGCCGCGGCCCTGTACCTGGCAGCATCCGCAACCTGGACTCTCGGAGAGCGGATGCTGCTGCGCCGCTGGTACTGGCGCGGTCCCGAAAGAGCGGCACCCGTGGCGCCGATCCCCACCCGGTGACCGGGAATGCCAGAGTGCTGAACCTCAGCCGATTTTGCGCAGCAGTACAGTGAGCTGCGAGATCTCGTCAGCATCGAGGACTCCGTCGAGCCAGGCCTCCGAACGATTCGCGGCGAGTCCGGATGCCTCGAGCGCCAGAGCTCTGCCGTGGGAGCTCAGTCGGAAGTTACCGGCTTCGGTGCGCGCGATCCAGTCGAGCTTCTCCATCGGTTTGACGCGACGGAGGGTCTGCGACTGCGATTGGGAGAGCGCTGTGGCCAGGTCGGCGCGCGACAGTCCCTCCGCGCCAGCATCCCGGAGCAGCCCGAGTAGAGACAGGTCATTGAGCCACAATCCGACGCGTGACAGGGCCTTGTCGAGCGCCGACGTTGCCTCGGCATTGACTCGAGTGATCAGGATCAAAGCTTCGAGGGCGGGGGATGAGGAAGTCACCCTGTGATCGTACTTTCACCGGCAGCACCACCGACCGTGAGAAGTGGTCGATCACGGCCGACCGCGCGCTCGTCTTCGTAGAGTTCAGCGACCAGCGGCTCTATCGGCCGGATGACGGCGGCTCGACACCCGTGTCACTCACGCCGGCCAGCCGTGGCTTTCGATTCGGCGACATCAGCATCCGTGGGTCTCAAGTCATTGCGGTGCGTGAGGCTCACACGGAGGGCGCGGTCACGCGCGACATCGTGGCGGTGCAGCTCGATGGCACCGATGCGGATGACGAGGCCGGCATCCGCTCGCTTGCCTCTGGATCGCATTTTCTCGCTTCAGGCCCGACGGGGCCCGTCTCGCCTGGATCGGGTGGGAGTATCCCCAGATGCCGTGGGACGGCACCGAACTGCGGGTGACCGACCTGGAGAGCGGAGCGGTGACAACCCTCGCGGGATCAGTCTCGGAGAGCGTGCTGCAGCCGGAGTGGGTCGATGACGCCACCCTCACGATGATCAACGATCGCAGCGGCTGGTGGAACCTTTATTCCGTCACCCTGCAGGGCGAAGGTGCGGTGCTTCACCCCGAGGATGCCGAGTTCGGCGGTCCGCTCTGGCAACTCGGCGCGCGCACCTACGGGGCACTCGATGAGGCGCGTATCCTCGCGGTGCGTACCGTCGGAGACGACAGCCTGGTAATTCTCGATCTGGCCGTCGGAACTTCCGAGACCATCGACCTGCCACTGACCAGCATCCGGCTCGGCCCGCAGAGCGGAAGCCGGGTACTGCTCACCGGTGGCAGTTCGTCACTGGCCGGGGGGCTTCGCATGCTTGACCTCTCCGATGGGTCACTCACCGATGTGCGCCTCGATGTCGACGCCATGCCTGATCTCGCGTATGTGCCGCTCGCCGAAGCGCGCACCTTCCACGAGGCACGTGACGTCCACACTTTCGTCTACCCGCCCCGAAACGGCGAGTTCACGGCACCCGAGGGCGAGTCGCCGCTGCCTGAGGCATCCGCGGTGTATCAGGAGAGGTCACCGCTCACCCACGTCACCAGCCTGACAACCCCCGTTCTGCTGCTTCAGGGTCTCGACGACGAAATCGTACCGCCCACCCAGGCCGAGCTGTTTCGCGATGCGCTCGCGGCGAAGCGGCTACCCCATGTCTACCGGGCCTACAAGGGCGAGTCGCACGGATTCCGTCGTGCGGAAACGATCATCGACGCCATCGAGAGCGAGTTCTCGTTTTACGGCCAGGTGCTGGGCTTCGAGCCACCCGGCGTGCCGAGGCTCACCCTGTCGTAAAGGATTCGATCAGGTGCCGCTCAGCCCCGGCTCACCGATATGGCGTGAGTGTGCGGCAGGTCGCCGAAGGCCACGTTCTGGATGATGTCGAGGGTCACAGCGTCGGTCGTAAAGGCGAGCGTGTAGGTGCGAGAGAATGGCGTGCCGATATTGTGTGCCCGGATCACCAGGCTGTTCGGGGAGACCCAGGCTCCGCTCGCCCACACGCGGGCATCGGCGGATTCCACCCACTCTCCGTGCCCGAAGGCGAGCGGCGTGCCTCTGCCCTCACTGCCCTGTCGGGTAATCGTGAGCGCCCCCGTTTCCAGAGTCACCGAACTGAATTTCGGGTCATCGAACGAAAAGCGGATGCCGGCAACCCGGTCTGCCGTCGGTGAGATGGCCGCCCCCGCGATTGTCGGCAGAGTGAGAGCCGCCAGTGCGTCCCCAAGGGAGCTGGCCAGCGGGACCTCGGCCGGTGGCAACGGCGCGTCCCCGAACGCGGGAAGCAGGTGCTCCCACACGAGGTCGAGTGCGAGCTGCGCGACCGGAAGAGCAGAGGTGAGCACGACAACGGCATCCTGCTCCGGCAGCACGATGCAGAATTGCCCGAACGCCCCATCGGCGCGGTAGCCGGAAAGTCGATTTCGCCAGAACTGGAAGCCGTAGCCCTGCCGGCCATCGAGATCGTGATCGGTGCCCGAGGTGTCGACCTGTGCCGCAGTCGCCTCGTCTATCCACCCCGCGGGAACCAGTTGTCGGCCATTCCACTCGCCGCGCTGCAGCAGGAGTTGGCCGAAGGTCGCGAGATCTTCGGTGGTGATGCTGAGCCCCCAGCCACCGGCATCGATGCCGCGCGGACAGCTTTGCCAGGAGGCGCTCGTCATTCTGAGGGGCTCGAAGAGCCGCGGGGTGAGGTAGTCGAGCAGCCGCTCGCCGGTGAGCCGCTGGACGATCGCAGACAGCAGGTAGCTCGTGCCACTGTTGTAGACGTAGTGGGTGCCCGGCGTGAACACGAGTGGCTGGGCGAGGATGGCCCGAGCCCAGTTCTCCCCGTGCGACTCGTCGGCAAGAGACACCGTGTCGGTGGCGTGCCCGGTGGTCATGGTGAGCAGGTGGCGCACGGCCAGACTGGCGAGATTCGGGGTGATCTCGGTGGGGAGGTCGTCGGGCAGCAGGTCGACGATGCGGTCGTCGAGTGTGAGACGTCCCTCGGTGATCGCCAGTCCGACAGCCATCGAGGTGAAGCTCTTACTCACCGAGAACATCAGATGGGGATGCTCCGCCGCGTACGGCTTCCACCAGCCCTCGGCGATCACCCGACCGTGCCGCACGATCATCATGCTGTGCAGGCTGTCGAGCTGGGCATCCGCCTCGCGCAGGAAGTCGAGGATGGCGGAGGACGTGATGCCCTCGGCCTCGGGCGTACTGCGGGGAAGAAACGTCATGGCACCATTCTCGCGCCGGATCCGCCGACTCAGCGTCAGCCGACCGGCGAGGCCGCTGGCCTCAGGCGAATACGGCGGGAATTGTTGGGCCCGTGGTCATCCATCTCTATCTGGCCGTTGCGCGACTTGACAAACTCGGTGAAGGTCTTGTATCCGAGGGCCGACTCGTTGAATGCCGGGTCCATTCGGCGCATCTGGTTTTTGACCTCCGAGCTCGGCATCCACTCGCTGTCACTCTTGGCAATGCCGAGTCGAAGGGCCCGCATCATCAGGTTCGTGGCCGCTTTGGGAGAAAGCTTGATGGGCGCGTCATCGTCGGGCAGCTGGGTCTTCGATTCAGCCGAGGTGGCAGGCGGGCGCTCGGCTTTCGGAGGAGAATCAGATGCGCTTTTCGCGATCTCAGGTGCTCGATCCGTCGCCACCGGCACCTCCTCGTCCACTCCGGAGCTCGCGAGCCCGGGGAGGTCGTCGTAGTCCTGAAACTCGTCACAGGCGGCGACGAGCGATCGACTGGTGGCGCCGGCGACCCCGATTCCCACGACATAGCGCCCGAGCCGCTTGCAGCGCTGGGCGAGCGCGATGTAATCGGAATCCCCGGCGACGATCACGACGTGGGTCAGGTCGTCCAGACGAAACAGGTCTTCCACCACGTCTACCGCGAGCCGGATATCGGCGCCGTTCTTCATGGCCTGCGTGGTCGGGAAGAGTTGGGTGAGGTCCACCGCACGATCGATGAGCTGCTTCTGGTAGCTCGCATTCGCCTTGGCCGACCAGTCTGCGTAGGCGCGGCTGATCACGATGGACCCGAACGAAGAGGCGTAGTCGAGCACCGCGCCGAAGTCGACGGTCGCATCGCGCAGTCGAATGCCGACAACTCCCGCCGACTCTGGCCCGAAATTGCGGGCACCGTCGATGCTGAATTTGCGGGCACCGTGAAGCTGGTTGTACCGCGAGACGACGATGTTATCGAAGTCGATGTAGACGGCTACACGGGTGTCGCTTGGTTCAGGCATTCGGTGCCTCTCGGCTCGGTAGTGGCCAGTCTCGTAGCCCATATGTTAGAGGCCGATTTGCGCCGAGGCCAGACCGTTGGCTCACTTTCCTCTGATCTACTGGGAGTGAGGAAGGGCGTGGAATGACGGATGCACGAGCGAGTGCGCGCGCAATGACGCCCGATCCTCGTCGCTGGCGCGCTCTCGGAGTGCTGCTTCTCGGCCAGTTCGCCGCGCTACTCGATGTGAGCGTCACGAACGTGGCACTTCCGTCGATTGGTCGCTCGACCGGTTCAAGCCCATCCGAACTGCAGTGGATCGTCACCGGTTATGTGCTTGCCTTCGGCCTGATGCCGATCATCGGCGGTCGGCTCGGGGACATCGGTGGCCGGCGTCGCATCTTCATCATCGGCCTCGTCGGGTTCGTCACAGCGAGTGCGGCCGTTGGACTCTCGCCCGATCCGGTTTTCATCATCGTGGCCAGGGTGGTGCAGGGCCTTTTTGGGGGAGTGCTCGGACCTCAGGTTTCTGGCTACATCCAGAACGCCTTTCCCCGCGAGGAACGCGGGCGGGCCTTCGGGCGCCTCGGGCTCGCACTCGCCGCAGCGACGGCACTCGGTCCTGTTGTCGGTGGGCTACTCATTGCCCTCGGTGGACCGGAGTTCGGCTGGCGGCTCGTATTCTTCATCAATCTGCCGATCGGAATCACCGCCATCGTGCTGGCACTGGCCTGGGTGCGGGAGGCACGAGCTCCCACGGGAGCGCAGCGCCAGAAGCTGGACGTTCCCGGCGCGATCCTGCTCGGAATTGCCATCCTCTGTGTGCTCTTCCCGATCGTGGAGTTCAACACCCTCCGCTCGGGATGGATTTTCCTGTTGCTCCTGCCCGGTGCGGCCTTCGCTGCCCTGTTCCTGCGGAGAGAGGCGAGACTCACCGCCGCCGAAGAGTCCCCGCTGCTCGACCTCCGGCTTTTCCGCCAGCCGTCATTCACGATCGGGGTCACCTTCATCCTGCTCTATTTCTGCGGTTCCACCGGGCTCCCTCTCGTGCTCACGCTCTACTTGCAGCAAGGGATTGGGTTCGAGCCACTCCAGGCAGCCCTCGCCGTGACCTCCCTCGCCGTGGGCTCTGCGGTGTCTGCGCCGATCGCCGGCCGACTGGTGCCTCGCATCGGCCGGCCGCTGGTTGTCGTGGGGGTCACCCTTTTCATCATCGGCGCGGCCTGGATCGCGGTTGTTGTCGGGGCAGCGCCCACACTCACCGACCCGAGCGCGATCATCCTGCGTCTGGCCCTCCCGCTCTTCCTCATCGGGGTCGGTGGAGGTGCTGTGATCACGCCAAACCAAACACTGTCGCTGGCGGATGTCGACAGGCGAATCGGCGGATCGGCCGGCGGCGTGCTGCAGACCTCCCAGCGCGTCGGAGCCGCCATCGGGCAGGCGTCAATCGGGGCTGTGTTCTTCGCGCTCGTCGCTGGCAGTGCAGCTTCGACCGGGCCGGGCTCCCCAGCGCAGCATCCGCAGGACTTCTCGATGGCGTTCGTCGCCGGAGTCGTTGCGGCCACCGTGTTCTCACTTCTGGCACTTGGCTTTGGACTGTTGGATCTGCGGGCCACGCGCCGACGGCGATTCGCCGCGGAGCGCCGAGGCTGACCGCAGGGAATCGCCGGAGGCCAGTGCCGACCGGGCTCACCCTTGGCAGGCTCGTCATCGTCATTGCCATCAAGCCACAGTGCCGGGATGAGCGTACGGTGAGCGATATACGTCGCAAGCAGGGAGTCTCATGGACCAGCACTGGATCGCCACCGACTTCGGTGGACTCGACGTTTTTGAATTCGTTCCCGTGGAGGTTCCTGCCCCGGGCAGGGGCGAAGTGACGATCTCGGTGCGAGCCGCGGGCATGAATCCCGCCGATTTCAAGCACATCGCGCGCGGATCGGATCGGGCACTCCTGCCGATCCCCGTCGGTTACGAGGTTGCCGGTGTCCTCAGCGCGATCGGTGCGGATACGACGATCGCGTCGGGTGGCGGTGTGCTCGGTGATGAGGTGATCGCCTTCCTCGTGCAGGGCGGGTACTCGACGGCGATGACGGTCGACGCGAAAAACGTGTTCGCGAAGCCGGCCTCGCTTGGGTTCCCCGAGGCGGCGAACCTGCTGCTCGCGGCCACCACCGCCTCCGAGATGCTGCACGTAACCGGAGTAACCGCCGGAGAGACCGTGCTGGTGCACGGTGCGTCTGGAGCGGTGGGGGTGAGTGTCATCCAACAAGCGAGACTTTTGGGAGTTCGCGTCATCGGCACAGCGAGCCAGAGCAGCTTCCCGGTGCTCGAGCGCTTCGGCGCCCAGCCGGTCGTCTACGGGAGCGGACTCCAGCAGCGCGTGAGCGACCTTGCACCCGAGGGCATCGCCGCCTGTCTCGACACGGTGGGAACCGATGAAGCGGTGAATGTCTCGATCGCGCTGGTCGCGGATCGCAGCAGGATTGTCACGATAGCCGCAATGCAGCGGGCGGAGGGGGCGGGCATCCGACTGATCATGGGGGCCTTGCCCGCGAGTGCGGCGTATCGCCGCACCGTGCGCGCCGAGCTCATCGCGCTCGCGGGAGACGGCGGGCTGGTAGTTCCGATTGCCCGGACGTTTCCGCTCGCTGAAGCGATCGAAGCCCTCACGCTGCTCGAGGCCGGGCATCCGGGCGGCAAGATAGCGCTCATTCCGTAGCGGAGCAGCGGTGCAAATAACAGGCGCCGCGCGCTGCGGAGCCCAGGACCTGCGCAATCCCGAACGGCCGCGGCTCCGAATCATCCGTCACGATCAGGAAATGAGGAATCGAATGCCCGGACGCAGCGTGAGCGCCATTACGGAACTGATTGCCACCGCGTCGCTCGATCGCACCTGGGATATCGCAACGATGCACACACCGGTGGGCCTCTACCCGAGGGCCGGATTGCTCCCCGCTGTTGTGGAGGTGCGCAATCAGACTGGCGACTGGGACGGTGTCGGACAGACCAGGCAGCTCATGCTCTCCGATGGTGGCAGCGTGATCGAGCAAACGACCAACGTCGATCGCCTCGAATTCTTCGCCTACAACCTCACCGACTTCCAGAAGGTCTTCGGCGTCATGGTGGAGAGTGCACGGGCAGAGTGGACCTTCACCCAGGCGCCGAACGGCACCCTCATCCGCTGGCGGTACACCTTCCACTCGAAGCCGGGCTACGGCCTGCCGCTCGTCGCGATCATCAAGTTCCTCTGGGGCCCCTATATGAAACGCGTGCTTCCCGGGATCGTCCGGGAGATCGAGCGCTCGCGTTGATTACCCGCCTGTGCGCCGGGCAGCGCGCCGGCGGGGATGGCACTGCGGTTCGACGTCTAACCTGAGCGAGTGAGAGTAGTCCATCCGCTCGACCGCGAAATACTGCGCCTAGCGGTTCCGACACTCGCCGCTCTCGTCGCGGAGCCGCTCTTCCTGCTTGTGGACACCGCACTCGTCGGTCATCTCGGCAGCGTACCGCTCGCCGGACTCGGTATCGCAAGCGTGGTGTTGCAGACGGCGGTCGGATTGCTCGTCTTTCTCGCCTATGCCACCACCCCTGCTGTTGCGCGCCTGCTCGGAGCCGGAAATCGGACTGCTGCCGTGCGAGCCGGAGTGGATGGCGCGTGGCTCGCGCTCGCCGTGGGAGCCGTGTTGCTCGTGCTCGGGCTGCTCTTCGCGCCCGTTGTCGTGGCCGCCTTCGGGTCGGCTCCGGCGATCTCGGCTGCCGCCGTGAGTTACCTCACGATCTCCGCCTGTGGCCTGCCCGCGATGCTTTTCGTGCTCGCCGCGACGGGTTTACTCCGCGGGTTGCAGGACACCCGAACCCCCCTGAAGATTGTGACCGCGGGGTTCGCGGCCAATGCCGGACTCAACGCCCTGTTCATCTACGGGCTCGGCTGGGGGATCGCCGGATCGGCGCTTGGCACGGTCGTCGCCCAGTGGGGGATGGCCGCCCTCTTTGCCGTGTCGGTGATACGCGCGGCCCGAGCGACCGGGGCGCGGCTGCGGCCGGGGTTCGCCGGGGTGACCCTTGCCGCGACATCCGGGGGTTGGTTGTTCCTGCGAACCGCGTCCTTGCGACTGGCGATGGTCGCGACGGTGTTCGCCGCGAGTCTGCTCGGTGTCACCGGCCTCGCCACTCTGCAGGTGGCGCTCGCCGTGTTCTCTCTTCTCGCCTTTGTGCTCGATTCGCTCGCTATTTCCGGGCAGGCGATGATCGGGCACGGCCTCGGAGCAGCCCGGCCCGATCGGGTGCTGCTCATAACGCGCCGGTTGGTGCGGTTCGGAGTCCTCACGGGCCTGCTCGCCGCGGCCGTCATGGCAGCCCTCTCGCCCGTGTTCGGTCGGCTCTTCACCAGCGACGAGCCGGTGAACCGGGCGTTAGTGGCCGTGTTTCTGGTGATGGCGGTTGGCATGCCACTCGCGGGCTTCGTATTCGTCCTCGACGGTGTGCTGATCGGAGCCGGAGACGGGCGCTACCTCGCGCTGAGCGGCATCCTCAATGTGGCCGTCTACCTCCCGCTGCTGTGGTGGGGCGGCCAGCAGCACAGCGTTCTGGCCGTATGGACGGCCTTCGGTCTCGGCTACATCGGCGTGAGAGCACTCACGCTCGGGCTCCGTGTGCGAGGCACCCGCTGGCTCGGGACAGCCGCCACCTAGCCCAACTGGTGCCCCTTCACTGCGCCGGTGACGCAATATCGAGCGATCGCGAGTCTGGGCAGCATTCACGATGGGAGAGGATCGCATCACAGCGTTGATGTGTGCAGCACGTCACCCTGCGACCTCGTCACCGGGTCGACTTCCGCCACCGATGGTGCCGTGATCCGAGTTTCCTCAGCACCGTCAAGAGCATTTCCTGCCCGGGCGAGCTGTATCAGCGAGACAAGTTGTCGAAATTCAGGGGAGCGACGTAACTTACCCCGACGATTTAGATGAGCAACAGCCTCGCTTATTTGATTCCGGAGCGGGCAAGACCCTCAACAAAATATTTTTGGAATGCGATGAACAGGATGACAACGGGCAGTGTCATGAGCAGGCTGATTGCCATGATCCGTCCATAGTTCGAGGTGTATTGCCCCTGCAGGTCGCCAACGATCCCGATGGGGAGGGTGAAGAGCGCCGGGTCTCCGGAGAGGGCCACGAGAGGCCATCCGAACGCATTCCACTCTCCCATGAAGGTGAGAAGGGTGAGCACGGCAAGGAGTGGTTTACAGAGCGGTAGAACCACCGAGACAAAGATGCGGAGGTGGCCCGCGCCATCAACCCGGGCGGCTTCGAGCAATTCATCGGGGATTGCGATGAAAAATTGCCTGGCCAGGAACACGCCGAAAATTACTGCGCTCTCGGGGAGGATCACCGACCAGATATTTCCGTAAAGTCCAAGCGCGATGGCGAGTTTGAATTGGGGAACCATGATGGCTTGAGCGGGAATCATCATCGTTGAAAGCAACACGAGAAACAGCGGGTTCTTGCCCCGGAACTTTAGTTTGGCGAACGCGTAGCCGGCGAGCAGATTGCAGATGACGGTGATGATCGTTGTCAGGGTCGCTATCGCGAGCGAATTTTGGAACCACTTCCAGACCGGGAAGCGAACTATCGGATCGATGAAGTTACTGAGTGTGAAATGTTCTGGCCAGAGGTGCAGCCCGGGTGCATAGAGGTCGGCGCGGGTAGAAAAGGCTGTCGTTATCATCCAGTAGAGCGGGAAGAACATGACGAGGCTGATGATTATCGCCGCAGCCAAGCGCAGCCCGAGGAACTTGCCGTGTGATTTGCGGCGCGGCCCGGTCGCCACCGTGACCTCCATCGACTTGGTCGCCTCTATTGAAGACACTTCGAAAGCGCTAGTGAGAGACATTCGCTTCCTTCCTTCGCTTACTGATTGGGGGAAAAATGAGGGTGCGTGGGGTCAGTCGGTTTGATCGCGGCTGCTGCTGAAGCGCCACTGGATCGCCGTGATCGCGAGGGTGATGAGATAAATCGCGACACCGACTGCGGCGCCGTACCCGAGCAGCTGGGGACCGTGTTCATCGAAGCTCGTCCGATAGGCGTACGAGACAACCGTTGTCGTCGAGAATCCGGGGCCACCGCGGGTCATTGCCCACACGGTGTCAAAGACCTGGAACGAATAGATCATGTTCATAATCAGCAAGAAGAAGGTCGATGGTCCCAGAAGCGGAAAGGTGACCAGCCTGAATCGTTGCCACCCGGTGGCACCGTCGACGGTGGCCGCCTCCTGGACCGACGGATCGACCCCCTGGAGGCCGGCAAGATAAATGAGCATGTCGAACCCGACTCGTTGCCACAGGGTGACGAGGATGATGGAGGCCATCGCCCAAAACCCATCGGATTGCCACGCGGTTGGTGCGATCCCCACAGAGCCGAGAATCCTATTGATGAAGCCGTTGCTCTGGTCGAACATCCAGGCGCCGAGTACCCCTGTCGCAACCCCGGAGACGACGAGGGGAAGGAAGATGATGGACCGAAACAGTGTGCGACCGGGCAGCACCCCATTGAGCAGCACAGCGATTCCAAGACCGAGGATCATTCCGACCGGAACTGTGAAAAGCGTGAATATGCCGGTGTTGGTCATCGACTGCCAGAAGACCGGGTCCGTCACGAGCTTGACATAGTTGCCAAACCCAACCCACGACCATCCGCCGAGCGAATCCAGGTTTTGAAAACTGATCACAAAGGCGAAAATCAGGGGTAGCAGCGTGAATACAGCGATCATCACGATGTTGGGCAGCAGAAACATTCCTGCCGCCGACGAGTTAGCTCGTCGCAGCACTCCGCGTGAGCCCGCGAGTGGCACCGAGGCGGATCGTGCGGAAATACGTGTGGTCACGGGGGAAGCACGATCCGCTTCGGTTTTAGTCATTGCGGATGGCCTAGGACGCAAGCGCCGAAGTGATACCGCCTGCGATTGCAGAGATCGTGGCTGAGCTGCTTTGACCGTGGAATGCCAGTTCGAGTTGGTCCTGAAGCACGGTGTTGATCGTCGCGAACGACGCGACCGTCGATTCTTTGACGACCGTCGTGCTGATTGTCGCGGCCTGCTCGGTGAATACTTTCACCGCGTCTGGCCGGTTCACGTAGTCCAGTTTGGAGTTGGCGAGGGATTTGAGCGTTGGTAGCTCGATTGCCTGCTCACAGAAGTATTTCATCGAGTCCTCTGACACGAGAAACTTGAGGAACGCCGCAGCAAGCTCGGGGTTCTTGGTGTCCTTCCGGGCAACGATGGCATTCCCGCCCAGGTCGGAGGCTGCGCTCTTGTCCCGGGGCATGAAGGTTGTACCCCATTCCCCGCCCTTGTATCCGTCTTTCGGATCGGCGAGTTCCGGAATCAGGAAGTCACCGATGAAAGTCATCGGTACGGTTTGGTTGAGGAAGAAGTTGTCCGAGTAAACCGTGGTTTTGACGGTGTTATTGGCAGGGACCCATTTTTTATCAAAGAAGCTCTTCGTGAAGTCCATTGCTTTTGTCGCTGCTGCACTCGGGATCGCAGCCTTTTTGAGATCAGCCGTGAGTAGGGATCCGCCGGCCTGGTACAGGAACGATGACCACCGATACGCGCCCGCTGCCGTCCAGTCATAGGCGAAGGGATATTTCGAGTCAGGCAAGGTCTTGCGAAGCTTCGTGGCGACCTTCGAAAACTCGTCCCACGACCAAGCATCGGACAGCTTGTCGGGAACGGAGGTGATGCCCGCAGTTGCAAACGCGGCCTTATTGAACACGATAGCCGTGGTGTCCGTCTGGTGCGGAACCCCATAAGCGATGCCCTTGTACTTCACCGCCTCCCACAGGGCAGGCAGGAAGGCCGCACTTTCAGCGGCGCTGAAATACGGGGAGACGTCAAGCAAAACGCCCTTCGCGCTGTACTTACCAATCGTCGTGTAATCAACCCGAAAAATATCCGGCGCTGTACCTGAGGTGATTCCGCGGTCGATTCCCTGGAAGAATCCGTCATACGGAAGGATTTTCAACGTAATCGTCGAACCGGGGTTGGCTGCTTCAAACTTTTTCTTTGCATAGGCGAAGCCCGCCGTTTCCCCATCGCTGCCACCCCAAAAAGCAAAAGTGAGGGTGCCCTTCACCGCCCCGATTTTGGATTTCGACCCTGCCACGCCCCCGGAACTGGCAGCGGGGGAAGCGCTCGGCGCGCAGGCCGCGAGAGCGAGCAGGCTGGCTGCTCCGATCGAGCCGGCAAGAAGACCCCTGCGGGTCAGGTTCAGGTTGTCCATATGAATCTCCTCGGATAGGCGCGGTGGAAATTGGCGCAGGGGGTGGGGACGAAACGTTATGACGATAGGTCACTAGAGGTCAATAGCACTCGCCAAAGTGGACAGTACCTGTCATTTCTGATAAAATCGCGACTTTTTAGTCATCGGCGCCTCTCCGCCTGAAGCGCATTTTTTTCGATTGCCTTCGTCGATTCGTCGCTGAAGTGTGAGAATTCTCGGACTGCAATAGAGCTCATCGAATGCCGACAGAATGAATGCTTCGATACCGGCTCATTACACAGTGCAGGAGCGGAGAATGTCGACATGAGCGACCCCTCTCGAACTCCTGCGACGTTGCCCTTGGCTCTGGCATCTACGCTGCGGTCAGAATTTTGCCTTCGCGCGGAAACGGTCGAGCTCGTCTCAGGGGGGTTCGACCCCGCCGCCACCCTGTGGCGAATCGTTGACGAGGGCGGTCGAGGTTGGGCTGTGAAAGCAACCCAACGCGACTGTCGCTACGGGCTCGCTCTCGCATCCGCCGTGTCCCGCGACGGCTTTACCGGTGTCGTCGCACCTCGACTGACACGAGCTCAAATGCCCTGGAGTGAAACGGGGAAGTCCTTTGTCTCGGTAAGCCGATGGATTGACGGTGATGACGCGATGGCAACCGGCCTCAGACCCGACCAGTGGGGTGACCTGGGAATGATTCTCAGAGTTGTGCACGAACACCGCCCACCTCGATCCATCACCCCGGTTCGAAGCGGGATTAAGCGAACTGGCCAAAACGGCCGAAGTCGATTCAGGAAGCTCGACCAGTACTTCACTTCGCTCCGATTTCAAGGAAATACGGAGGATGATCCCGAGGCCGAAAGCCTCACGGACCTCTGGCGCGGACATCGTTCTCGTTTGACACGGCTCGACCGAATGGCGCGAGAGCTCAAAGCGTTGCGGACTCCCGCTCCTCGCGTTCCCTGCCACGGTGACCCGCACCTCGGCAATGTGCTGCTCGATGAGCACGGGCATCCCTGGCTAATCGACCTCGACGAGGCGACAACTGCCCACCGAGAGGTCGACATGGTTTTGATTGAACTCGGCGTGCTTCCGCGTCGACCAATCCGCCCTGCTGATCGTGACGCTTTTTGGAGCGGCTACGGAGCGTTCGACCTCGACGAGACACGCCTCGCCCGGTTCGGATGCATTCGCGCGTTGGAAGATGTAACCAGCGTGTTTCGCTCGCTCATCACGAGTTCAGACGTCGCGGAAATGGATAGCCTGCGTGCCACCCTCCACGACCTCCTCGGCCCGAAGGGCCTGATCGCGCTCGTCGAAGAGCGCTTCGGCGACTAGTAATACCCCTCCGGCGAGAAACCACTCGACGAGCAGGGTGCCGCAGCCGCTGCGGGGTAGATCCGGGTATGCAGGCCACACCCACAGGGCGATGAATCGGGACTCTCTTGGGTATTCGTGGATCAAATCACGGTTCACTGGTCCACGAATTCAGGACGGAGTTCGAGCCAAGCGGCGAACAGCGCACATCGAACAGCTGACCCGCGAGAGCCGGTCAGCGATGGTTCAGCCGCCGCACCACAGCACCCGCAATGAGCTGCACGACCTGCACGATCACGATCAAGATGATGATCGTCACCACCAGGTAGGGGATGCTGTATCGCTGATAGCCGTAGCGGATGGCGATGTCGCCGATTCCGCCACCCCCGATGGTTCCGGCGATAGCCGAGTAGTTGATCATCGAGATGACGGATGTCGAGAGTCCGAGCACAATTGCCGGGCGGGCCTCGGCGAGCAGCACCTTCCCGATGATCGTTCCGCGACGGGCACCGAGTGACTTTGCCGCCTCCACGAGTCCCTCGTCGACCTCCCGGAGCGCGATCTCCACGAGGCGGGCGAAGAAGGGGATGGCGGCGACAGTGAGCGGCACAGCGGCAGCGACTGATCCGATCGATGAGCCAACGATAGCGCGGGACACCGGAATGAGCAGCACCATGAGGATGATGAACGGCAGCGATCTTCCGACGTTCACCAGAAAGCCGAGCACCGCGTGGATGACCGCTCCGAGGCGGGGCGAACGGAACGGTTCGGAGATGATGCCACCGGTATCGGTACCGACGAGCACCACTCCGACCGCGAGCCCGAAGACGATGGTGAAGACCAGCGCGATCCCGACCATCTGGCCGGTCTCCGCGAGAGCCTGCAGCAGGATGGCGGGCATAGCCGACCAGTCGGTGATCATGCGCCCGATTCCCTGACTTCCGCGGACAGGGAACCGGCGCACCGGACCCCAGCAGACAGGACCTCGACGAACAGGCCGCTGTCGCGGAGTCGGGTGATTGGCGCAGAGTTGCGGTCGGCGTTGCCGGGGAGTTCCAGCCTCATCCGCCCGACTCGTGTACCGCCGACGACCTCGACCGCGGCACCGAGGATGTTCACATCGATCCCGAACTCGCGCGACAGCTTTGCGACGATCGGCTCCTCGGCCAGCTGCCCCGCATACATGATCTCGATCACCGTGTTGCCCTGGGCACCCATGCTCTCACCGAGTGGGAAGAGCGCGTGCGAGATCTTTGAGCCCGCGGTGTTGAGGAGGTCGATGATGTTGCCGCTCTCGACTATTCGCCCAGCTTCGAGGAGGGCCGCGGAGTGGCAGATGCGTTTCACGACCTCCATCTCGTGAGTGATGAGCAGCACGGTCAGCCCGAGCTGCACGTTGAGGTCTTTCACCAGCTCAAGGATGGAATCCGTGGTTTCCGGATCGAGCGAGCTCGTCGCCTCGTCTGAGAGCAGCACCTTCGGGTTACCCGCGAGCGCTCGTGCGATACCCACCCGCTGCTTCTGACCGCCGGAGAGCTGCGAAGGGAACGCGGATGCCCGATCCGCCAGTCCCACGAGGTCGAGGATCTCTGCGGCTCTTCCGCGCCGGGCAGCGCGGGCGACACCCGTGATCTCGAGTCCGAACTCCACGTTCTGCTGCACTGTGCGCGAAGCGAGGAGGTTGAAGTGCTGGAAGATCATCCCTATGCCGTGCCTCGCGGCGCGCAATCCACCGTCGGACAGTTTCGCCAGGTCCTGGCCATCGACGAGGATGCTGCCGCTCGTCGGTCGCTCGAGCAGGTTGACACAGCGGATCAGCGTCGACTTGCCCGCGCCGCTCTGGCCGACTACTCCGAAGATCTCCCCGCGTTTTACGGTGAGATCGATGCCGCGGAGGGCCTCGACCGGCAAGCTGTTCGCTCGCCGGTCGGGGTACACCTTATAGAGGTCGCTTATCTCGATCACGAATTTGCTCTGCTGCTCAGTTACGAGAGGGGATTATTCGGCCGGCCCGCTTGCTGAGGTAATAAGTCCCTTGTATTGCTTGTTGATGTAGGCCTGGGTCTCGGGCGAGGTCAGCACTTTGTATAGCGCTTGGATGCTCGGGTCGCTGACGTGGCCCTTCTTGGTGGCGAGCAGGTTCGTGTACTTAGTGCCCTCAACGCTCTCCTTGTAGATCTGTTCGCTGCCGGTGAGTCCGGCCGGGAGTGCGTAGGTGAGGTTGACGATGCCGGCGACGTTTTCGTCGATTGCGCGGGGGAGAGTTGCGGCATCCAGTTCCTGAAACTTCAGGTTCTTCGGGTTGGTGGCGATATCGCCGATGACACCGGTCGCGCCAGCCTTGACGGTGATCAGGCCCGCTTTTTGCAGGGGGGGAGTGAGCGGAGTTCATTGGGAAGGTCGCTCGGGATTGAGATGGTTTCGCCATTCTTGATCTGGCTCACCTTGGTGATCTTCTTCGAATAGAGAGCGAGCGCGGGGAAGTAGACCTTGCCGACGGGCACGATATCGGTTCCGTTGGCCTTGTTGAAGTTAGTCAAGAAGGGAAGGTGTTGGTAGAGGTTCGCGTCAATAGAGCCATCCTGCAGCGCCGAGTTCGGGGTGGTGTAGTCGGTGAACGAAGTCACTTGGATCTCGATGCCCGCCTTCTTGGCCTGGCCGCTCGATGCGACGTACTTGAGGACTTCGTCGGCGGGGAACGTGGCGCCGACCTTGACTGTCGTGATGTTCTTTGTCGCATTCGTTGACACGGGAGAAGACGTGGTGGCGCACCCGGTCGCGATGAGCGCGATGGTCGTCGCGGCGATGCCTACGGCAAAAATTCGGGTTTTCAACACGGGGCTCCTAGGGATTTACGGTAACGAGCTGAGATTGCGGACAGGCGCTGATCACTGACAACCGCTGACGATACAGACCCCCTGCTGGGTCGTCCTAAACGATGTTGCGTAGAGCTACGCCGTGTGACGAAGTTGTGGGTCGCGGGCACCAGACTTGAGGTCATGGCTACACCGCTGCACTTTTCTGCCTTTGTCATGAACACGAATTCACATATTCAGCACGGGCTGTGGCGGCATCCGTCAGCCCAGCAGGCCGACTTCAACGACGTGAACCTCTGGATCATGCTCGCGAAGAAACTCGAGGCCGGCAACTTCGACGCCATCTTCTTCGCGGATGTCGTCGGGCTCTATGGTCCCGTCAACGGCTCGTATGAGGTGAATGCGCGCGAGGGTCTTCAGATTCCGTCGAATGATCCGTCGGTGCTGCTCTCGGCACTGGCTGTCTCGACAGAGCGGCTCGGTCTCGCGTTCACGAGTTCCATCATCCAGGCGCACCCCTTCGAGTTCGCCCGCCGCGTGTCGACGCTCGACCACATCTCGAACGGACGGATCGGCTGGAACGTCGTCACGAGCTCGCTCGAGAATTCTGCCCGCAACTTCGGGATGGACCGCCTCATTGAGCACGACGAGCGCTACCGCTGGGCCCAGGAATACATGGATGTCGTCTACAAGCTGTGGGAGGGATCGTGGGATGACGGTGCACTGCTCAAAGATCGGGCGAACAGTATCTACGCCGACCACACGAAGATCCACAAGATCAATCACCGGGGGGAGCGGTACAGCGTCGAGGGTCCGCACCTGCCGTCGCCGTCGCTGCAGCGCACGCCGATGATCTTCCAGGCCGGGGCATCCCCGGCCGGTCGCGCCTTCGCGGCCCGTAACGCGGAGGGGGTCTTCCTGCTCTCGCCGACCCCCGAGATCGCGAAGAAAGACATCGACGCCACTCGAGCACTCGCCGTCGAGGCCGGCCGCAACCCCCGCGACATCCAGTTTCTGCAGGGGCTGACCTTCATCGTCGGTTCGACCGAGGAGGAGGCGAAGCGCAATGAGGAAGAGATCGACAGCTACATCTCGACGGATGGATTCCTCGCCCACATCAACATCGGATTGAACCAGGAGACGGGCACACCGCTTGATCCGGATATGCCGCTGAGGGACATCAAGCAAGAGGGAGGCCTGAGCCACATTGCCTGGCTGCGCCAGACCATGACCGACCGCGAACCGACGGTGCGGGACCTCGCACAGATTACGGCCAGGGTGCGCGGACGTTTTGTCGGAACACCGGAGCAGATCGCCGACCGCCTCGAGGAGTTCCAACGCGCAGGGGTCGACGGTATCAACGTGATGAACTGGACGATCCCCGGTTCCTACGACATCTTCATCGACGAGGTCATGCCGACTCTCGCCAAGCGCGGACTGGTGAAGGATGAGCCGTCCACCGGCACGCTACGCAGCCGCTTCAGCGGCCAAGACGAGCTGCTGCCGACCCACTACGGCCGGCAGTTCCGGGGCTTTTTCAGCCACTGACGACAGCTGCACCAGGTGATTGAGGATTCTCGGGACGAGAGATGGTCGAGCGCGCGTGGTGTATTCACGTGGTCGTAGCGGTGGGCTTTCGCCGACCCAGCATCCGCCTTTGCTGTCAATCGCTCGGCGAACGAGTGAGGCACGGGCGGGAGCGACTTAGGCTTGCCCGAACACCCTCGCGCCAGAGACAACAGCTCTCGGATCGGAACGACAATGACGTTACTCCTCAAGCCCGGTACCGACTGGCATACTGTCACCGACACCGCACGGCGACTCGCGCCCGAAGCCTTCGACAGCGATCGAATCCGCAACCTCATCGGGGGTGACTGGCGTTCTGTTGGCACCACGGGCGAGCACGTCAGTCCGGTCGACCAGTCACCGATCCTCGGGCCCCCGCGGGTGGACCACGATACCGCCGTCGCCGCCGTGGCCGACGCTGTTCGCCAGCACCGGGAGTGGGCCACCGTACCGCTTGACGACAGGGTCGCGAGGGTCAGGGCCGCTCTCGACGGGCTTCGTGACAGCCGCGACGCGATCGCGATGCTTCTGGTCTGGGAGATCGGAAAGCCCTGGAAGATCGCGTGTGCGGACATCGACCGTTGCATCGAGGGTGTGGAGTGGTACCTCGGCCAGATCGGACGGCAACTTGAGGGTCGGCGACCCTTGTCGGGCCCGGTCTCGAACATCGCATCGTGGAACTATCCGCTGAGCGTTCTGGTGCACGCCGAGCTCGTGCAACTGCTTGCGGGCAATGCGGTCATTGCTAAGACTCCCTCACAGGGCGGCTTTCACGCACTTACGCTGGCGCACGCGATGATGGCACGTGCCGGCCTCCCCGTTACGCTGCTGTCCGGCGTTGGGGCCGAGCTGGCGGATGCTCTCGTCTCCTCACCGGATCTCGGCGCACTCGCATTCGTGGGTGGGAGGTCGAATGGGCGCGCGGCGGCCATGACCCTCGCAAATTTCGACAAGCGACACATTCTGGAGCAGGAAGGGTTGAACGCCTGGGGTATTTGGGACTACTCGAATTGGGATGAGCTCGCACCAATCCTCCGCAAGGGCTTCGAGTACGCCAAACAGCGCTGCACGGCCTACCCCCGCTATGTGGTGCAGCGGCGACTATTTCCGGCGTTCCTCGAGATGTACCTGGAGATGATCGGAAACCTTCGGTTCGGGCATCCGCTGGCTGTCGAGGATGCCGCAGATGACCTGCCGGATCTCGAGTTCGGTCCCGTGATCCAGAAAGTCAAGGCCACCGATTTGCGAGCCCAGTACGACGAGGCGATAACGATGGGTGGTATCCCGCTCTATCACGGGGATCTGTCCAAGGGAAAGTTCCTGCCAGGGCAGGACGTCGCCGCCTACGTCGCGCCGGCCTGTGTGCTCGAGCCACCTCGAGCATGGTCCCTGCACCACTCGGAGCCATTTGGACCGATCGACTCCATTGTTTTGGTCGACACCGAGGCGGAATTCATCGCCGCGATGAATGTCTCGAACGGCAGTTTGGTCTCCTCTGTCGCAACGGATGACCGTGCGTTCGCCGCGCGCGTGCGGGAAGAAGTGCATTCCTTCAAGTTCGGCATCAACCGCGCTCGTTCCCGTGGTGACCGGGAAGAGGTGTTCGGTGGTCGCGGTGCCTCGTGGCGTGGCGCATTCGTTGGGGGGGACCTGCTCGTCGACTCCGTCACCGAAGGCGAACGGCCGCTGTTCGGAAACTTCGTCGACGGGTCACGGTATCCGGACACGCTTGACGGCTGACGTTGGGCTTGTGCACTTGTCGCTGATGCAACCAATATGGTCTGGTGAAACATCGTCACACCCGGATAATTTCAGGCGTATTTCGACAAATGCGTGAACATCGGACGGGGAATGGTGCGCCGATACCATCTTCCCGGCATGGTGCAGGTATGGATCAGGGTGCGCAGGCAGCCGGGCTGCTCTGCGATCGTATTTCGGGCGAGCGCACACCGGCGGGGCGGGTCAGGACCCTTCCGGTGAACCTCGTTGTTCGCCAGTCAACATCCACACCACGGGAGAACAAGCGCTCATGAACGGTTCTGTTGAAATGCCCCATTTCACCGCTGGCCGAGGGGGAGTGATTGTGGTGGGAAGCGTGACGGTAGACGTGACCACCTTCTCGACACGGCTTCCCCTCCGCGGTGAAACGATTCTCGGCGACGACGTCACTCTGGTTCTCGGCGGTAAAGGGGCGAATCAGGCTGTCGCTGCGGCCCGGGCTGGTGCCCGCTCCGCACTGGTGGGGTGTGTCGGTTCTGACGCCTTCCAGTCCCTGGTAATGGAGGGGCTTCGCTCAGAACAAATTGAGCTTGACCACGTCAGTGTGATGCCGGGCGCAACTGGCGTCGCCCAAATTCGAGTGGATGCGAGCGGCGAGAACGACATCGTGATCGTGCCGAAGGCAAACGCGCTGCTCGACCTCGACCATGTCAGCGAAGCCATACGCGCCTTGGCTCCGACATCGTCCGTGATGCTCACTCAGCTGGAAATTCCCCTGCCGACGGCGATGCACGCGATTCGGCGTGCTCGCGCGGCCGGTCTGATCGTGGTGCTCGATCCGGCCCCCGCCGCGACGCTCCCCGATGAGATATGGGCCAGCATTGACATCGTCACGCCAAACGAGACCGAGGCATCGACGATCACGGGAGTCACGGTTACCGACGCGGAGAGCGCAGCGATGGCTGCGCGATGGTTTCTCGACCGGGGAACCCGAACAGCGGTCATCACCCTGGCCTCTGCCGGCGCGGTGCTCGTCACTGCCGATGGAAGCACGACATTTGAGGCTGTCCGGGTTGAAGCGATCGACACGACCGCGGCGGGCGATGCTTTCGCGGGATACCTTGGTGCGGCTCTGGCCGCGGGCGATTCGCTGGAAACGTCCATTATCCGTGCCATGACTGCCGGAGCCATCGCGGTCACTCGCCGCGGAGCCTCACCGAGTCTGCCCTTCGCAGCGGAGGTCGACGCCCTGGTCAACCGACCGGCGGTAACTGCACCTCCGGATTCCGGCCAACCGCCTGCGACTCAGTGAACCTGAACCCCTGAATCCTTCACGGTCACCCACGCCCAAATTCAAAAAGCTGAAACTCAAAGAGGAGCAACGGAGCGAACATCAACGCGCAACTCTCCCGTGTCATTTCGGGCACTGGGTACACCGATCGCATCGTGGTCACCGACGCTTGGCTTCCGATTCTGGCCGGAGTGTAGCGAATCGACCTCGCCTCGGGCCCGGTTCGCCCTGCTTTCCCGACGTGCTCGACACGGTCCTAGCCGAGAGGGCCGTTGAGGGTGCGATTGCGTCCGACATCGCTGGGCTACCGCGATAGCGCACGAGTCCGGCATTGAGTGTGGCAAGCGGCCCGTCATTCACCTTTCGGGTGACCCGCCCCGCGGCATGAGCGCGCGCTGTGCGGAACGTCGACGAAGATGCTCGGTGATCAAACGCACTCAAGGCAGGCTGAGGCGAGCTACTACTCAACGTCTTTCGTCATCGCACCGATTGCACCAACGTCCCGGGCAAGTGCACCTCGCGTGATGCCTGTGGCATTGATAAAAATGGAACTCTAAAGGCACGGTGGTTTCTGATACCGCCTGCTACCCGGTCACGGGATTGATCCGTTGAGTGCCATCGTTGGCTGTGACTTCGACTTCCTGCACATCCGTGTTCAGATAAAGGCAAATATTTGCCTCGGCACTCATGGCGTCGAGAATGACCACGTCCGAGAGGTGAGGATTCCCTTCGGGATTTCTAAGCCCTCATTAGCCTGAGCTGCGGGGCGCATTGGTCACCCCGTTTCGACGTGAAGAGGGCATGATCACGCCGAGCGACAAAAAAAATCAGTCGAACACCGAGAAAAAAATAGAAGGGGTTATCTTTTTCCGATGAACGCGGTGGCTTCGGCAGCGGTCTCGGGCATCCGCTGAGCAACTAACAACCACAGATAGCCCATGACAAGCGACTGGCCGGGGCGCGTCCGAACAGTGGTAACACAGCGTCGCTTGTCGTAGAGCGCGTCTGCAGCTTAATTTCCGCTTCGCGACCGAGGGGTGTGTTTGCTGTTTCTGGCACGAGGACGGTGTGCGCACCGACACTGGCAGCACGTCGCAAAATCTGTCGAGCCGCAGGATCATCCCCCGAGTGCACGATCATGATTGCGATGTCTCCCGGCTTCATCAGCGACCCCTGGACGGTGGCCGCTTGCACGCCCGAATCCAGCCACGCCGGCCGGCCGATCCAGAAGTGCCGCATGTGCAACTCGATCGCGGCCAGAGAGTCGCCCCATTTTCCGTACATAAGGATCTGCTTGGCAGCCACGATGAGGTCGGCGACCCGCGAAGCCGCTTCGGTGTCGACGACTTCCGACGCACGGCGAAGGGAGTGAGACTGTACAGCCCTGACGACATCGAGTACCCGCTGGGGGTTATCGTCTGCACGAACATCCCTCCCAATGTCGTCCATCCATCCTGCTTCGACTCCGCGCCCCGATTCTCGTGCGAACGCAATTCGCAGTTGCGGAAACCCGTCGAATCCCAGGAGCTTCGCAAGACGCGTGACGGTCATCTGCGAGACTTGAGCGGCCGCCGAGAGGTCCGTGATCGACATCTCGCCGAGGGCATGACCGTGGCCAACAATAAAGTCCGCCAGCCGCACGGTGGCTCAGGAAGCGGTGAAACGCGCTCCTTCGACGAGCCGCATTGGATCAGGCGCCTATGGACGTAGCGATTCCGGTGCTCGCCCTTTCAATGGCCTGCTGGTCACGGATCTCATGCCATCCAACCTTCCGAATGGCCACCCGGCTCACCTGGAGCGAAGGCGCAGCGCGCCTCGGACACCACCCGGCGCAAGTCTGAACGCCGGGAGGGGTCCTGCCCCGCAAGCGGCCGTCCCAATTCCGTGCTGGGCGAAGTCGATTTCCAGGTGTGTGAGGCCGTCCGGCACGAGTTCGTGTGAGTGGCGGGCCGCCGTCAGCGCCTCGGTGGACCACATTCGGCTGCTCACCTGGAGATTGACACCTTCGACAGCAAAGGATGTTCCGGTGGCGTCCTGGAGGCACCAACGGCTCACTCCGCCTCGAGAGCCGTTCTCTTGTGGCCGAACATAGTCGACAGAAAGGTCGCGGATGGCGTGCGAAAAAGTCCCCCACCGCTGGCCCTGACCGGTATCGGGATAAGACTGTCCTGGCCCGAAACCAACCCAGGAGACGTTTTCGAATCGGTCGGGAAGGGTCAAGACGACCCCCACCCTGGGCAGAGTCGTTGGCCAGTCGCCCTCAGGTTCGAAGGCGAATTCAAAAAGTAGCGAGTCGCCGTCGCTGGACCAGCGCATCGTGACTCGTGCCCGATGATCCTGCCCGGCAACTCCGATCACACTCGTAACAGTGAGCGCGTCAGATCCAGGAATTACTTCAATTGTTCGGCGTACCAAACGGTCAAGGCCGGACTCCCGCCACCGCTGCTCCTCTGAGATCGATTGACCTTCGTTCCACGACACCCCTAGGTCATTGTCGGTGGGAGCACGCCACAGGATAACCTGAAGACCGGTCACTTCTGTTCCAGCGAACTGAAGGAGATCACCTGTGCGTCGGTCGAAAATACCACGCCCTAGTTCAATGCTTCCCTGTCGCTGAATGCACTCGGTGAGGGCGCCGTCGAGAACTGGGACAAGTGGTGCTGCGGGCCGCGATTGAATCCACGCGATTTCGTGACCGGCGTCTGCCCAGGGTGAGGGCGAGGCAAGCCTGGCACTGAGGGTCACGACCCCTCCCTCTGCTACTGCTGCAAGGAGGCGCGGTGGGAGGGGGTGGAGCAGTGACGTGCGCGGAGCTACCTCGATCCGTCCAATGACGCCCTGGAATATTGCCCCAGAATAGGACTCGGAAATCCAGTCGAAGACCAGATTGCGAAGGTCGTCAAAATCGTAAAGGTTGTGGATCTCTAATAACCCGATCTCCAGATTGAGCTTCATCCTGATCGGCTCGATCACTTTCTTGAAGTCGATGAGGCCGGGCCGGGGGATGCGATTCGGCGAGACGAGTCCGTCGATGACGAAACCACCGTCATGGAGCGGCTCGCCGAAGTCGCCACCATAGGCATAGCCGGAATTGGCATCGGCGCCGGATTTTCGAATACCGTGCTCCAGCCACTCCCAGACAAAGCCTCCCGCCAAGCGCGGGTAGTTTTCAAAAAGCGATTGATACTCGGTAAGGCCTCCTGGGCCGTTGCCCATGGCGTGGGCGTATTCGCACAAGAGGAAGGGAAGACTGCGTCGATGCGCGTCAAGGGCTGGGTCGTCGAGCGATTCTTCCTCGAATCGACCAATGGCTGCTGTCTCATCGTGGGAGGCGTACATCCTCGAATACACGTCGACGAAGTAACTGCGCTGGTCACCCTCGTAGTGGATCAAACGCGACGGATCGCGGTCTTTTGCCCAAGCCGCCATCGCCTCGAGGTTTTCGCCATGGCCAGCTTCGTTTCCGAGTGACCAGAAGAGGATGCTGGGGTGATTCTTGTCTCGCTCAACCATGCGCCGCATCCGGTCGAGGAGCGCGTCATGAAAAGCCGGGTCGTTACTCGGGTTCTCCCGCCATTCATTCAGTTCAAAGCCGTGGGTCTCCAGATCGCATTCATCAATCAGGTAAAAGCCGAGCTGATCCGCAAGCTCAACAACGTCGGGGTGCGGAGGGTAGTGCGAAGTTCTGATGGCGTTTATGTTGTGCTGCTTCATCAGATGGAGTTCGGCCACCACTGTGTCGTAGGGCACCACTCGGCCAAAGTCGGGATGGTGTTCGTGTCGGTTGACCCCCCGAAGAAGGATCGGGCGGCCATTGAGCAGGAGGGTCGAGTCAGCCACCGAGACCGTCCGGAATCCGATCGGAATCGTCACGGTCTCGAGCGGTGTGACGATTTCGAGGTCGTACAGCGTTGGTTGCTCAGCTGACCACGGCTCGGCGTGTTCTACTGCAATCGTTTGGCCAGCGATAAGCCCGTCAAGTCCGAGTGTCTTGATCCGCATCTTCGCGCCGACAGGCCCATCGAGCTCAACCGACAGGTGCCCGCCCGCCTCATCAAACGCCGTCTGGACGAAAATATCCTCTATCGAGCCGGTCGGATGCGCGAGCAATGTCACGCTCCGAAAAAGACCGGGAAGCCACCACATGTCCTGGTCCTCGATGTAGCTCGCCGCAGAGAACTGGACGACGCGGACCGTAAGAACATTTGCTACGGAACGCAGGATGCCTGAAACATCAAACTCCGTCGGAAGTCGACTCCCGCGAGTCGTTCCTAGTTGCAGACCGTTCAACCACACCTCTCCTGCGGAATCGATTCCGTCGAAGCGAAGCAAGGCCCCATTCTGAAACTCGGAGCTGGCATCGAAGACGCGCCGATGATCGCCCACGGGATTATCGTCAGGAGGTAATGGAGGTTCAACGGGAAACGGATAAACGACGTTCGTGTAGGCAGGGGTCCCATGGCCGTGGATCGGCATCGAGTAACTCGAAGGGACGGGGATACTTCCCCAACCCTCCACTGACGTACCTCCGAGGTCATCTGGCGCGTCGACAACTCTCGCCGTCCATCGGAACGACCACTCACCGTCAAGCACGAGCTCCGGCAGTGTGGTTCGAAAACGCGCGCGAGCAGGATGGTTCCCATAGCCCGGTCCAGGATTGCTGAGGTCGTCGCGAGAAACGCCTGCAAATGTGGTGTTCATGTCGGTATTCCTTTTTTATTTCTCGGCCAAGAGGCCTCGTGCGGTAGCTGCGGGGTGCCAGTCACTGGTTTCCTTTAGGGCGGGGCGAGTCTTTTGAGTCCGCTGCGACTCATTGCCTGCTCAAGTCGTTTTTGGAGAACGAGAAATACCGCGAACAACGGTGACTCATAGTCTTTCCACGACCAGACGAACGAGAGGATGCCCAGAGCGCTGAGAACGGGCACGGCCTTCGGGAAATAGATTCGATGAAAAAATCCCATTCGCTTGCCCCGTCGGTCCTCACCGCGTCGGCGTATTCGGCCGGCAGCCCGAAAAAGTACTGGCGCATATAAAAGGTGCCGAGTCCCGCGAACATAGCGGGCAGACAGAGGGCGCGGAGGCGATCGTATGATCCAAGGTTCTGCAAATAGATGAACCTTGGCACCGACAGGTGCTATTTGTTTGTAGGCGGTGAGGTTTGAGTCGATGACCAGTCTCGGTAGCTTCTCGACTGCAAGCCGGCGAAACGAATCGGGGTCGACGTACTTCTCGGCGTCGTTTGTGAGCATCCCCGAAACGATCGTGTCGTCATCGACGAGGCTTTCGAGCGCAGGGAGGCGGCCGGCGGACAGCATCAGCCATGCACCCTCAATGATCCAAAACGAGAGGAATTCCCACTCGAGTTCCTGGCGCTGAGATTTCTCGCTGACAGCTATGAAGTCGCCGCAAAGACCAGTTTTCCAGAACGTACCTGACTGCACGCGGGGGAGTGGGGCAAACGAGACGGTGAAGTCGTGAGGGTAGCTGACGATCTCATTGAGATGGCGCGACAGGACTTCGGTCCACGAATAGGCCTCACCAGTTCGAATCATCTCGTGTCCGGTTCGCAACGAGTTCCGGAAGAAAGGATCGGAGAATTTCAAGTTTCCCGACTTCGTGTGCCAGTGGTTGGGACCTAGGGCGATTCGCGCGATGTCGACAATGGCTAACCCACCGCTGACCGCGGCAACTTCCGACATTCTCATGGAGTTTTGACGAAACTCAGTCAGATCCCGTTCCTGTGGGAGGTCGAAGAATACTTTCTCACGTAGCGCATCGTTCACGATAGAGATCAGGGGAGAGCGTCTCACGGAGAGAACTCTGACCTTGCCTGCTACCCGAAAAGACTTTGGTATCGTGTTACCAAGATATCCGGTAATTCTTTCGTCGGCCCGGAGGCGTTCCGGTAGGTCTGCCATGATGCCGGACGAGGACCGCTGAGCCAGCGACTTGACCGAATACGTGAAGGAAGCATCGATGTCGCTTCCATCCTTCAAAGCAGTGTCGACTTTCAGATTTCCGTCGTTAGTGTCGACGTATCGGGTAAGGACGACCTCTCTACTCGGCTGAGATCTTTCGAACGCGTCGATTAGTGCTTGCTCACCTGAGACGGCAGGCTCTGCGATCCAGACATGTAGTGGGTCCGAAGCATTCGATCTACCAGTCGTGGCTCGGCTTCCAGCAGCCACGAAAGGTGTGGATTCGATTTCGGTTGACCCTTCAAGACCGCGCGTGTCGTGACACCGCCCGCAGTAACGGTCTTGAGCGTGAATTTCCCTTGATTTCGCCACCGGAAAATTTCGGCGAAGATCATCTGTCGAAGAGCTAAAAAACAAAATGGTAGCGAATCCTTTTTCCTACATCAACGGTCAATTGAGGACGCTCTAGCAGGGTGGCATCCTGATTTCGTCCAGACTAGTACCGTGCTGACCTCGGGTTGGCGCCGGAGTTAGGCCAATCGCCCTTCACTGGAAGAAAACACTGCCAGCACTCGACTGCTCTGGTCCAACTCAGTTTCTCTGCGCCACAATGTTCGCGAAGCAGGTGTCCGGGAGCCACCATAAACTATGTGTTTTGGTCGGGTGTTGGAACGGACATTACTCTTCATTATGACGATCGCGGCGAGCATGTGCCGCACGGTCCGCAGCACTGCCGTCGTGGCGAAAGCCTTCGGTTGTGTCGGGGTCGTGTGTGCTTTCACATCGGGCCGATCTCCGTCCCATCGTGTGGACACGATCGATACGGCTGTCAACGGCGGTGATCCTACGACACCTCTGTATCGGTGCTTTGTCCAGTGTTTCCGTAAGTTCGATCATTTACGCCCCGGCACCGTGATGCATACACTCTCCCCTGAGGGGAGAAAACCTCTCAGTATTAGCCCCAGCACGGCACCCACAAATCACAAAGATGGTGGTCGACATTCAGGTCGAGTCACTTCGCATCCCAGCCAGCATTGAGAGCTTGCGCTGGAAGCGGATGTGACAGCACTCCGACCGTCCCGACCGCCAGCAAACGTCAGCACATTCGTCTTCACACTCAACGAGGAGTCACCCATGAAACGCAGCAGAACGATCGCCGTGATCACCGCGCTGGCAGCTGTGCTTGCAACTTCAGCTTGCACGGGTACGTCTACCCCACAGTCCTCCGTGTCTTCGGATACGGCGAAGCTCACGTTTTGGACGTGGGTTCCGGCACTGGACAAAGCCGTGAATCTCTGGAACAAGGAGAACCCTAAAATTCAGGTCACGCTTGAGCAAACCCCATCAGGAAGCGGGGGAACATATGCCAAGATGCACGCCGCCCTCAAAGCGGGCAAAGGTGCACCCGATCTTGCTCAGATCGAGTACCAGGAGTTGCCAGGATTTGTCTTGGAAAACGGGCTGGTGGATCTCAAGCCGCTGGGAATGGATGTCAGCGGCAGCAAGTTCGTCGATTGGCAGTTGGCTCAATCGACTTTTGGCAAATCCATTTACGCCGTGCCACAGGCGTCCGGACCGATGGGGCTCTACTACCGGGAAGATATCTTCTCCTCCCTTGGGCTGAAAGCTCCGGCCACGTGGAGCGAGTATGCGGCGGATGCGAAAATTATCCACGACGCCAACCCTAACCAGTTCATCAGTACCTTCCCCCCGGGGAACTCGGCGTGGTTCACCGCCCTCGCCTGGCAGGCCGGCGCGAAATGGTTTGGTCGCAGCGGGGATACCTGGACGGTAAACATCGACTCCGCGGTGACCCTCAAGGTCGCTTCGTACTGGGACAAGCTGCGGGAGTCAGGTCTGATTAAGACAGAGCCGGACTTCGCAAACGGTTGGTACAGCGACCTTCAGAAGGGCAATATCATAGCGTGGCCATCCGCCCAGTGGGGTGGACCAATGATTGCCGGAAACGCCCCCACAACGGTGGGTAAGTGGAAAGTAGCACCGCTACCCCAGTGGGGCGCGAAATACGCGTCCGCGAACTGGGGCGGCTCAAGCACCGCAGTGCTGAAGGGCACCTCCAATGCAAAAGCGGCATTGAAGTTCGCGGTCTGGCTCAACTCCGACCCGGAGAGCGTGAAATTGCTCACTGCGGGCGGCTACGGCTGGCCGGCCACGAAGAACGCACTCGCAGGGTCGTCCCTGGACGCACCGGACCCGTTCCTCGGTGGTCAAAACGCCAACAAGGACGTGTTCAGGAAGTCGAATTCCTCGATCGACACCTCCTGGGGATGGATTCCCACAACCGCGAACACCTACACCCACTTGAACGACGGCTTCCAGGCCGCCATCGAGGGCAAAGGCACATTCGTGGATGCGGTCAAGGCCGCCCAAACCGCGACGATCGCTGACCTCAAGGCAAAGGGACTCAAGGTTCGCGCCGGTTCGTAACGGAGAAGGTCCGGCCGGGTCACCGAGCGTGCCCCGGCCGGTCCCCGCTACCGCCCCACCAGAATGACGCAAACCCATCCACGAATCGAAACGGAGAATTCAAGTGGCGACATCCACTCGCTCTCGAAATCGTATGACGGTAGCCGGACTGCTCGGGCCATTCCTGCTCATCTTCACGCTCACCATGGTTTTGCCGCTTCTCGTCGCACTTTACGACAGTGTGACGGGGGTTGAGCGTTCCGGTGCCTTTGGCGAAGGCGGCGCAAGTCCCGTCTTTGTCGGGTTGACGAACTACATAACCGCCCTCAGCACGCCGGCATTCGTCGAAAGCCTCGGACGGGTATTACTGTTCGCCGTCGTCCAGGTGCCTATGATGATCCTGCTCGCGACGGCCCTCGCTCTCCTGCTCGATGCGGCCTCGGCGTGGGGTGTTCCCTTCTTCCGTTCCGTGTATTTCCTCCCCTACGGAGTGCCGGGGGTCATCGCATCAATTCTCTGGGGTTTTCTTTACACGCCGGGGCTGAGTCCGCTAGTGAGCCTGGGTTCTGCTGTCGGCCTGCACATCGACTTCCTGGGTGGAGGTTCGGTGCTTTGGTCAATCGCCAATATTGTGACCTGGCAGTATGCCGGCTACAACATGCTGGTGATCGTCGCGCAATTGAAATCCATCGATTCGGACCTGTTCGAGGCCGCATCCATTGATGGCGCGAATGCGTGGCAAATGATCACTCGAATAAAGTTGCCCCTGATCCGGCCCGCCATCGTGTTGACGACAGTCTTTACAATCATCGGTACCATCCAGCTCTTCGCGGAACCGCTCGTTCTGAAGCCCCTCTCCAGCGCCATCACCTCGAGCTTCACCCCTAACCTCTCGGCCTACAACGAGGCATTCACGAACAACAACTACAGCCTCGCCGCCGCAGAGTCCGTGCTCCTTGCGTTAGTCGCGTGTGCGTTCTCCTTCGGCTTTCTCAAGCTCGTGACACGACGCGGGGGAGAATCATGACTGTGGTCACTGCGCCCGTTTCTCCGGCTGACGAATCGACCGTACAGAAGTCATCAGGTTTAGCGGATGCCCCCCGCAAGATCCGCCGTAGCCCCGCATGGAGAATTGGCGTCACCGCAGCGCTCGCTGTTGCCATGATCTATTTCCTGTTTCCGGTCTATTGGCTCGCCATTGCAGCAACAAAGTCGACGAGCGACCTTTTCGGGTCATCCGGACTAGTCCTCAATAACCCGCAGCTCCTGAGCAACCTGGCCAAAGTTGTGACCTACGACGGGGGCATATTCGCAAGATGGGCACTCAACAGTGTTCTCTACTCGGGGATAGGCGCGCTCGTCGCCACGGTCTGCTCTCTCGCCGCCGGATACTGCCTCGCAAAGTTCGATTTCCGCGGTCGCGAAGCGGTGTTCAACATCATTCTCGCCGGGGTGATGATTCCGGGCACTGCGCTTGCTCTTCCTCTGTTTCTTTTGATGAGTCAAGTCGGGTTGGTGAACACCTACTGGTCGGTGCTGTTGCCATCGCTCGTCAGCCCCTTTGGCGTCTACCTTGGCCGCATTTACGCGAAAGCTGCGGTGCCGGACAGTCTCTTGGAGGCGGCTCGACTCGACGGAGTGGGAGAGTTCCGTATTTTTCTCACCCTTGGTTTCCGCCTCATGATGCCGGCAGCCGTGACAGTGTTCCTCTTTCAGTTCATTGGAATCTGGAACAACTTTTTCCTCCCACTCGTCATGCTTTCGGACCAAAGGCTGTATCCCATAACCCTGGGGTTGACGCAGTGGCAGAGCATCTCCGATCGTCATCCAGAGCTCTACCAACTCGCTGTAGGGGGCGCATTCCTCTCTGTTATCCCGATCATGATCGCGATAGTCAGCCTGCAGCGATTCTGGAAGGCAGGGCTGACCGAGGGAAGTGTCAAGGGGTAAGCGCGCGTGACCTGCTCGTCCTATTAAATAAGAAAGAGCCATGACCTCCTCTCAAATTCCCGCACACCTTCCCCGCAAACTGGCGATAAGCCTGTGGGATTTCACCTGGTACACCCAGACAACACAGGGTGAACCCTTTGCCGATCTCGATCGTGCGTTTGCTGAAGCTGTTGACCGTGGCTATAACACCGTTCGGATTTGTGCCGCGCCGCTGCTCCTCTTCGGCGAGCACGATATCGATACGACCGCGCTTCGCTTTGTCAATATGGGTGGCGACACCGGCCAGCGTACGCGCTGGTATGACGCCACCGGCGGCGCCGTTATTGATGGACGAGCACACCTCCGCGCTTTATTCGAGGCGGCCAAACGCAACAAGTGTTTTGTCATCGTCTCATCGTGGGAGTACCAGCAGAGTCCGGCGTTTTTGGCGGATTCGTCCTGGCACGACATGTTGAGTGCGATCCCCGCCGACGAGCGTCATGAGGCACTTGCGCGTGCGGAGGCCCGCTTGGTCAGCTATCTGGCGGCCGAGGGATTGGATGACCGAATCGCATACGTGGAAATTCACAACGAGGTCGATCTATCGCGCCTGGCGGAGGTTACCTCGGACAGCGTCGACACATTTTGGGCACAGCGCCCGTACCTCGAAAAGGCGCTCGCGATGCTGCAGGATGCTCATCCGAATGTTTTGTCGACCGTGTGCTACGGCATTCCGCCCTATCTCGATCTGGCGTCCGTTCCTGACAACGCGCAAGTCGCGCATCAACACATTTACGTCTATGGCGTGCTCGGCGCTCTCGAAGCATGGGCGCAGGTTCGAGCATCCCCTCCGACGTTTCCCACCGATGAACTCAAATCACTTCTTCGGGAAGATGCGCCGACATTTTCCGAGTGGACGACAACGATCGAACCGTGGCGCCTCGAGGCGACCGGAATTTCTACCAGCATGTTTTACGCCTACGACTGGGTGGATCCGATCGCCTGGGATGCCTGGCTGTATCGGCATTTCGCTCAGTTTGAGACGGCCATGCTCCAGGCTATTGACGCACGGCTTGAGGCTGTTTCAATCTGGGCTGGACACCATGGCGTGCCTGCGGTGATTGGCGAGGGCTGGATCGGTTATACGCCGCTCGAGGCGGACTTCGAAGACGGCGCAGTCGGCCAGTTCGTGGCCGCTCACGCGGTGCAGCGCTGCATCGAGCTCGGCTACTGGGGCACTCTCACGGGTTCCAACTCAGCCCCACATCATCCCGGCTGGAACAACCTTAATTTTCAGCGGCGCATGAACAGGCTCTTTCTCACGGCGCATTAGTGCCATCCGTGTCTGGTCAAGGAAGCAAGCCAGGCAGAGTCTCTTTTACATGGTTTCGTCTATATAAAAATTTGTAGAGCCTATTTTACATCTCATTGACACTGTTACTTACAGTCGGTTCGTCTAGGTAAGTCCCCGAATAGTGCATTCCGATCGCCCACAAGCCAACTCTAAGGTCGTGTCATGCCCAACGAAATGCCCGCCGAGGCGTCCCGGATTTTCCTTCCCCCGATTCCTCAAGATCTGGCGGACCATCGTGTGGCGGCCTGGTCGGAGCCGCTCAGCATCGACACCTACCTGCCGGAGCTGCCAGATCAGTTTCCTGCCTTCCTGGAGTCCCGGGTGTATCAGGGATCGTCCGGGCGGGTGTTCCCCTTGCCCTTTATCGAAAGAGTGAGCCAGACAAAAGTTGCGCACCTGTGGCAGGCCGTCCACCTCGAAAATGAGTGGCTCCGCTTAGTAATTCTTCCGGAGCTCGGCGGTCGAATTCACATCGCGTATGACAAGTCAGCCGGGTATGACATATTTTATCGAAATAACGTGATCAAGCCCGCGCTCGTGGGTCTTGCTGGGCCGTGGATCGCGGGCGGCGTCGAGTTCAACTGGCCCCAGCATCATCGACCGGCAACATTCCTTCCCACCGATGTCAGCATCGAGCACGAAGCGGATGGTTCAGTAACAGTGTGGTGTTCGGACCATGATCCGTTCGCTCGCATGAAGGGAATGCATGGCATTCGTCTTCGTCCGGATAGTTCGAAAATAGAAGCGCGAGTGCGCCTGTATAACCGGTCGGAGACGCGCCAGACGTTTCTCTGGTGGGCAAACGTGGCTGCCTCGGTGAGCGATGACTACCAGTCTTTCTTCCCTCGTGACGTCAACTACGTGGCCGATCACGCCAAGCGCGCCGTTGTGAGCTTCCCCCAGGCGCGATCGTCCTACTACGGGGTCGACTATCCGTCTCGGGTCACCGCCGAGCACCTCGATGCTGATCGTTTGGATTGGTATCGAAACATCCCGGTCCCTACCTCTTATATGGCGATGGCCACCCGGGGAGAGTTCTTCGGTGGCTACGACCATGGTCGTGATGTCGGATTTGTGCACTGGGCCAGCCGGGATATTTCTCCGGGGAAAAAACAGTGGACATGGGGAAACGCACCATTCGGATGGGCTTGGGACAGGAACCTCACTGATGGCGATGGACCCTATGTTGAATTAATGGCCGGTGTGTACACCGACAACCAACCCGACTTCGCCTATCTGTCTCCGGGTGAGACAAAATCCTTTAGCCAGTTCTGGTATCCAATCAGCAAGATCGGTCCAGCGCACGAGGCGACGGCGGATGTGGCGGCACGGCTGGATCTGATCGACTCCGGCGCGCGGATCGGTATTGTTGCGTCCGAGATCATCTCTGGCGCGCGAGTCCGCGTTAGTAGCGGTGACGAGGTCATCTACGAGGTCGTTCGGGATCTGTGGCCGAACGAGCCATTCGTCTACGACGTTACTGTCGTAAACTCTTCGGCGCTCGAACTGGTCCTGACCATCACCATGGGGGAGTCGACCCTCCTTAGGCTCAACTCCCGAATGCAGGATTTAGCCACTGACGAACCGCACCATGCGGTCGAGCCAGCCGCCCCTGCCAAAGTCGCTACCGTCGACGAGCTCGTGCAGATCGCGAGTTACCTCGATCAGTATCGTCACGCAACGCGGATGTCGGAACCGTACTGGCAGGAGGTCCTGGCCCGTGATCCGGATGAATCGCGTGCTACCGCTGCCCTGGGGGCATTGCTGTACGCACGAGCCGACTACGCGGGTGCGAATGAACTACTCACCCGCAGTGTCCGGCGACGCACGGAATGGGCCTCCACCCCGGTTGATGGCGCGGCGCACTACCTGCTCGGGTTGACACTCGTCAGGCTGGGAAGAGGGCGAGAAGCGATGGATGCTCTCGCTCGCGCGTCCTGGGACGCCGCCTATTCGGTCCCTGCGCGCTTCCTGCTTGCACGAGAACGATCCAAAGCTGGCCAGTTTGATGTGGCGGTGGCGATGCTTCGCGAAGTAGTGGACGCCGATCGACAGCACCTGCAGGCCGCAGACCTGCTCGCCATTCTGCTGCGGAGGGCCGGGGCCGAGGCCGAGGCGGACACAATACTTCACGAAACCCTCAGACGGGATCCCCTTGACGCTTGGGCGTTGCACCTCGCCGGAGAAATCGTGACAGGCGATGCCACGATACTTCTGGATGTCGCGCTCGAGTACGCGGCAGCAGGACTACTGGAAGAAGCCCTGGTGACGCTCGGCGAAGCTGCCGGCCTCCTCCCGAATCTGGCCGGTGGGCAGGTTAATGTCGGGCCGATTATCGAGTTTCACCGAGCAGCTGTGTTGCGCCGTGTAGGTCGAGCGAGCGAGGCGAACGATGTTCTCGACGCTGTCAGCCGTGCCTCAGCGAGGCTGGCTCTTCCGTCTCGCCTCGATGATGTCGATGTGCTTCAGTCGGCGCTTGATCACGGGCCGGTCAACGCTCTCGCGTCGGCGCTTCTCGGGCATTGGTATTACGACCGTCGGCGGTATAACGAGGCCATTGCCCTGTGGGAGCGCTCGCTCGACTGCGCGCCCACGGGGCAAATTATCGCTATCGTCCACCGCAATCTGGGCATAGCCTCTTACAACGTATTGCGTGACCCTGAGGCCTCTTCGCACCATTACCGCCTTGCACTTGAGGATGATCCAAGCAACGCAAAGCTCTGGTGTGAATTCGACCAGCTCTGTGCTCGTCGAGGAATGACCAGCCGTGACCGATTCGCGCAGCTGGAAAAGCGGTTCGATGTTGTCTCTCAGCGAGACGACCTCACCGTCCAGTACGCGCAGTTACTCATCGACCTCGGCCGGGCCGCGGACGCGCACAGCGTGCTCGCGGGACGGCAGTTCCAGCCGTGGGAGGGCGGTGAGGGTCAAGTTCTTGCCGTGTGGGAGCGTGCCGCCCACGCCCGTGCGCACCAGGCCATGACTTCTGGACAACCCCATCGGGCGATAGAAATTCTGCTCGAAGCGCTCCACCCGCCGATCACCCTCGGCGAAGACAGGCATCCCTTGGCCAATGTGTCCGAACTGGAAGTTGCCCTGGGGGATGCGCTGGCTGCTTCTGGCGACCAGCTCGAGGCCGAAGCGCACTGGCAGCGAGCCGCCCAATCGACCGGTGACTTCTCTCAGATGGCGGTAGCCCGATTCAGTTCTCGCACATACTTCGCCATTGTTTCTCTGCGGCGACTCCATCAAGATCACGAGGCAGACCATCTTTCTGAGGAACTCCGTGCCTGGGTGGAGGACTTCGCACGCACTCCGGCTGAGGTCGATTTCTTTGCCACGAGCCTCCCTTCGATGCTTCTCTTTGTCGACCCCCCAGAGGTCGATCGCGACCGCGAGGTAGCGACCATCCGCGCCCAACTCTTCTCGCTCCGCGAGAGCGCCAGAGCGTAGGCGAGGCGAGGGAAGGTGAGGCATCATCGGCCCCAGAAATTACGGCTTGTTGTCAAAGTTCCTGATCTAGCTCAACGCTGAACTATATGGAGGCATCATGAATATTCACCACCCGCCGCGGCCCGTTGGTTTGGGAATGAAGCGCCGCAGCTTTCTCGGCGCGGCCTTGGCTGGTGCGGGTATCGTCGCACTTCCGGCCTGGCCGTCGCTCGCTCAGGCAGCAGCTGCCTCGGCAGCGACCGGCGCGCCAGTGCTCGATAGCCACCCAGCCACCGAGCCTTCGGGAACACATATTCGGCGGGTCGGCGAGACCAACGTGCTCTTCTCTTATGGGGCTGTCGTGCCGAGCTTCGCAGGTTGGAACAATCGGGAACCAGAACGGCGATACGTCGACCTCGACGGCCAGTGGCGTTTTTCGGCCGATCCTGACGCAAGTGGCCTGAAACGTGGCTGGAACTCGGCCGATTTTGATGATCAGTCGTGGCAGACCATCTCTGTGCCTTCCGCGTGGGATCTGTTAGACACTCCAGGTTTTGGCACTCTTGACGGTAGTCACTTCGGCGAAGGTACTGCCTTTCTCGACGGATACGCTTGGTTTCGTCGCACATTCAAAGTTTCCGGTGCAGGACAGAATCGACATCTGCGACTCAATTTTCTCGCGGTCGGCTATAGCGCGGAAGTCTGGCTCGACGGCGTGCACCTCGGTAAGCACGAGGGGGCGAATACTCCGTTCTCGATGCCGGTGCCCCGGTCTATCGCGAGCAGACAGAGCCATTCGTTAGCCCTGCGAGTCTTTCGGCGTGCGTCGTACAGTTCGTACGGCGCTGCGGGTCAGCCTGTCTCCGACGACCGCGAAATTCCGTATAAGCCAGTCGACTACTGGCCCTATGCGGGGATCACCCGGTCGGTGTGGCTGGAAAGCGTCGCCTCTGTATCGGTGAGTAAAATTCTCGTGGCTGCGGCGAATGGGATTCTGGATGTGCGGATCATTCTCGAGAACGATAGTGCCACCGACTTCGTCGGCAGCGTGCGGCTTGACCCCGGGATCGATTCGCTTTCCCCTCCCGTGTCGACACCGGTAACGGTTCCGGCTGGCTCGGTTCTCGTGGTTCCCATCACAATCTCTCTCCCGCACGCGCCGACCTGGAGCGCCGAAGAACCGAAGTTGTTAACCGCACGAGCCACGCTGTTCGGCGATCCGCACACGGGAGTCGACCGCAATCTTCCGGTGGACGGATTATCTACGAGCTACGGTGTTCGTAAACTTCAGGTGGCCGACGGCAAGCTCCTCATGAACGGCTCTCCTCTTTTCCTAAAAGGTACGAGCTGGCACGAAGAGAACGCCGAACACGGCCGAGCGATGACCATTCCGGATTACGACGTCGAATTGGGCCGAGTGCTCGACATTGGCGCGAATTTCATACGAAACACCGTCTACAACCGTCATCCGTACGTGTACGAGTGGGCCGACAAGCATGGCGTCATGGTTATGGATGATATCGACACCATGTGGCTGAATACCACTCAGGAACGGGAACAGACCGAGGCGTACGGACTGGCGCGGGCAATGGCGCTCACCATGGCCTGGAACCAGCACAATCGCCCCTCGGTAATCCTGTGGGGTCTACAGAACGAGTCCGAGATCGATCCTCTGGGCGCCCCGGTGTATCGCGCGTGGCTCGCGGATCTGAAAGCCGCAGTGAAGGCCGTCGACCTGACTGGGCGCCCCGTGACGTGGTCGTCGATAACAACCGACGACCCCGCCTTTGACCTCGCCGACGTGATCGGATTCAACGAGTATTACGGGTACTTCTATGGCGAAAGTTCCGATCTCGGACCGGCCATCGACCGGGTGCACGCCGCCTACCCCGACAAGCCGATCTTAATCACCGAAAATGGAACCTGGGCACTGGCCGGAAATCATGGAAGCGCAACTCAGCAGGGCACTGAAGAGTGGCAAGCGGCCTACATTGCCGAGCACTGGAAGCAGGTCGTTGCTCGCCGCGAATTCACGGTGGGCTACACACTGTGGGTGCTCAAGGATTACAAAGAACGCTTTGGGTACAACCAGGCTTACAACGGCGTATCCATTATGGGGTTGGTTACTTTTGATACCGGCCGGCAGAAGCTGGCCTATGACACGTTCAAATCGTTTCGAGTCGAATGAAAGCTCAACCCTTGTCATGCTTGCGATAGGCGGATGGACTTTGTCCATGCACCTTCTTAAATAGTCTCGCAAAATAGAACGAATCCTCATAGCCAACTGCGCGCGCAATCTCTTCTACAGACATTGCCGTCGTGTCCAGAAACTCGCGGGCATTCGACATTCTCAACTGCGTTTGAAAGTGCAATACAGCGAACCCGGTGTGGCTCCTAAACAGTGTGGCAAAGTGCGAATTGCTCAGCCCAGCCATCGCAGCAAGATCGGTGACGCTGACTCGCTTGTTGGCATGGCTCCGAAGATAATTGGCGGCCTGCTCGATCGCCGCCCCCGTTCCGCCAACGCTCGACCTGTCCGAAGCCAACAGGGCCATCAGGTGCCAGGCAGCGCCCGCGGCGGAAAGCAGGCTCGAATCAGTCGTGTCGCGCTCCATCCACTGAATTACTTCGGCAACGAGCGAGACCGTCGCGTACATGTCCGACAGGGTCCTGACCGGCGCCTCGATGGTCATGCCGGCATAGGACAAAAAGCCGTCGATATCGAGACCGTCAACATGAAGCCACCATAGAGTCCACGGATCGTGCGCATCTGCGCCGTATGAATGCACCCTGTGTGGTGGGAGGATGATTGCCTGTCCGGCATGCACGTCGAATCTGCCCTCCTCTGTGCTGCACCAGCCCTTGCCTTTTGAACAAATGATCACGACCGCCTGGCTGATCGGTACTCGGCGAATCCTTCCATGCGAACGTGCCTCAGGAAAATATCCGCAATCCGTGACCACGAGGTGCGACATGCCGGGCTTCGACATAACTTCGCGAACTCTGGGACGTGGCAGGACCAGCATTTTTTCGCCGGGGAATCCGTCGGGGATTGCTCGTGCCGGATCAGTGAAAAGCGTCAACTTTCGCTCCAGTTCGTCCCGGTCTGGTGGGGATTATGGCTTCGGCAGCGACGGGACCGTCGCTGTCCGTCGTGCAACGCTCGCATGAAGTCTGTTTGCGGAGGCGTGGAAAACCGAACCTCCACACTAATGGCACCGACAGAGCAGGCTCAGTCAGTGCGGGAGATCTGCTGCCAGATTTTGCCCGCCTCTTTGGCCAATTGGTGTGTCAAGACAAAAGATTATGAGCAAATTCCACACCCAGAGACGCGCGACCCCTATATTGGCGGCAATCTAATCACCCGATAAGGCGTCACCACCGCTTTCATAGATACGAGGAAGAACATGCCAAGCCAGACACACACTATGGTCGCCCTCTCGTCGCCCGGTGATAAAGCCTATGAGCAGGCCGTTGCGTGCTACAACCTCGACGCCCATCTTGACCCCGCTCATACCGTGATCGCGACTTGCGCAACCGACGTTATCAACGCTATCCTGACCTCCCGTAATTTGGGGATTGGTGTTCGCGCGCAGGCCACTGGACATGCTGCGATGTCAGCCAGTCCGATGCACGGGGATCTCCTCATCTCGACCCAGCTTGACGAATCGGTCATCATCGACCCCGTCGCTTTGACCGCACGAATTTCTGCGGGTACCTGTTGGTCAAGCGTCGTTGATGCGGCCGCTGCCCACGGACTGATCGCCCTGCATGGCTCCAGCGGCACGATCGGTGCAATCGGATATTTACTTCGCGGTGGCCTCAGCTTTTACGGTCGGCTTCACGGGATCGCGGCAAACTCGCTTCGCTCAATCACCATCGTGATTGCCACCGGCGAAACCATTGAGGTCAGTGCAACAAGCGTCCCGGAGCTCTTTTGGGCGCTTCGCGGCGGCGGCGGCGGGTACGGCGTCGTGGTGGGTGTAGAAATCCAGCTTTTTCCGATGGCGCACGTTATCACCGGGCAAATCGCCTGGAAAGCCAGCGACGCTGCGGTGATCGCGACTCTCTGGAAGAAGTGGACCGAAACGGCGCCACCCGAAGCGACCACGAGTCTTCGGATGCTGAATCTGCCTCCCGTCCCCGGCATGCTCCCGGAGGTACTGACCAGTGGGCAGATTCTCATGATCGACGGGGCCATCAGCGTTTCGACCCCCGGAGACCTCGATGCGGCCCACCAGATTCTCGACGATTTTTTGGGGCCACTGCGCGGGGCGATTGAGCCGATCTTCGACTCGTGGGCCGTCGCGCCGCCCGCCGCGCTGCCGCATACCCACCTGGATCCCCCCTTCCCGGTGCCGTCCGTCTCGGATCATCTCGTGCTGGATTACCTCGATGATCTGGCGTTGGGGCGCATCCTCGACGCCGCCGGTGCCCAATCCTTCCTCCTCATGTTCGAGCTGCGCCAGCTCGGCGGTCGGCTTGCTGAGCCCGCAATTACGGGAGGTGCATTCGACCGCGTACGCGGCAGCTTTTCCTACTTCGGAGTCGGTCTGCTTGCCACGCCAGAATCACGGGAGAATATCGTCGCCGACTTGGCGGCGTTGCGCGGCGTCATGAGCCCCTGGAGCACCGGCTTCACTCTCCCCACATTCGCGGAAAATGCTGCGGCACCGCAACGCACACTCGATGACGCAGCCTTCGCCCGGGCGGCAGTGCTTCGTGCGAACATCGATCCGACGGGAATATTCGCCCACGATATTTCTCCCGTGCGAGCGGACTCATAGCCCGCATAAGACAGAAGCGCGCGCTGCGCAGAAGCCCGCGCTACGCAGAAGCCAGTCGCTGCTCGTCGACGCTGTTACCGCCGTCGACGACGATGACCTGTCCGGTCACGTAGGACGCGCCCGGGGTTGCCAGCCACGCGATCGCCGAAGCGACCTCGTCGGCCGTTCCGCTTCGACCCGCGGGAACATGCGCACCTTCGAGCGCTTCGGCCGGCAACTGGGAACCGGTCGCAATCCAGCCGGGGGCGACCGCGTTCGCCGTGATCGCGGCACCCGCTTCGTCCACCGCGAGGGCTCTGGTGAGGCCGACGAGACCAGCCTTTGCCGCGGCGTAAGCTATGTCGCCGCGTGATGCCATAACCGGCCCGGTCACGCTCGCCACCGTGACGATTCGACCCCAGCGCGCCGCACGCATCCGGGGAAGAACGAGGCGGGTCATGTAGAACGCGCTTGACAGGTTGAGCGCGATGCTGCGATCCCATTCGTCCGGGTCCATGAGCGCGTCACCGGAGAGTATCTCGGTATCGCCCGTCGAGACCATGCCGGCGTTATTCACCAGGATGTCCGGTACCACGGATGCCGCCGCCAGCGCCTCACCCAGCGCGACGGCGAGCGCAGCCGACTCGAGCCGCGCAAAGAATCCATGAGCATCGATTCCGATTTCACGGAGCTCGTTGACTCGATCATGGATCCGATCGGTCGTGCCGGTGATCGCGACAGAGGCTCCGAGTTGACCGAGCGATCGTGCGGAGGCGAAGCCGATTCCTGTCGGGCTTCCCGCCCCGGTTACCAAAGCTGTGCGCCCTGAGAGGTTCCATGTGGAGGGGAGTGTCATACCGACCATGGTATCCAGCCAAGAGGCAGCGCCGAGGACGCGTGATGCGTGACGGAAGCACGGATCTGGATGCTCCGAGCGCCCGCGGCACTTCTCGAAATATCTACGTGCGGGATTAGGAGCCGGCGAGCCAGAGGTCTGGTCCGAACACCTCGTAGTGGATACGCTCGGCCGGCACTCCGGATTCGAGCGCCTGCGACCTGAGACTGCGCATGAAGGGCAGTGGGCCGCACAGGTACACCGACGCATTCTCGGGAATCGCCACGTTGGCCAGGGACATGAAGCCGTCGTGCGCCTCGTCGCCGTCGCTGGGCACTTCCAACCAGAGTTCGAGTTCGGCTGCTTCGAGCAGAGCGACATCCTCGAGCATCTGATCCCGCAGTGCCCAGCGCTCGAGAGTGCTCTCGGCGTGAAGAACGAGCACCTCGCGCCTGGATCCCTGGTCGGCGAGAGACCGAAGGATGGATGCACTCGGCGTGCAGCCGATGCCGGCTGAGGCCAGCACGAGGGGGCTGTCGCCCGTACTCAGCGTGATATCCCCGCAGGGGTTGGAGAGAATCAGTTGATTCCCGATCTGCACGTCGCGGTGCAGGGCGGGGGAGACCTCGCCGTCCGCATCCAGCCTCGTCGTGAACACGCGGGTGTCGGTCCCGGCGCTGGCGGACAGGGAATACTGGCGCACCTGGTGGATGCCGTCGGGCATCCGTACCGTGACGCTCACGTATTGGCCGGGCAATGACGGCGTGACGGGAGTGTCGTCTGCCGGCTCCAGGGTGAAGGTCACCGCGTCGATTCCCGCAGCCTCTTTAGCCACCACGACCCAGGGTGCCAAGGGGTGATCGCTCGCCGCAGCGGAGTAAAGGCCACTTTCCAACTTGATCAGCGCGTGTGCCATCAGCCAGTTGACCTCGGTCCAGGCGTCGACGATCTCGGGGGTGATCACCTCGCTGAGCTCCTCGGCAATCGCCTCAAACAGGTACTGGAACACCACGTCGTACTGCTCCGGGCGGATGTCGAGGGACACATGCTTGTGCGCGATGCGGGAGAGCATGGCTTCGGGGGTGGTCTGCGGATTGTTGACCAGGTGCGTCGCGAAGGCGGCAATGCTGCCAGCAAGCGCCTGCTGCTGGGAGCCGTTCTTCTGATTCGAGCGGCTGAACAGCCCGTCGAAGAGTTCGGGGTGGGCGGCGAACATGCGACCGTAAAAGTTTCGGGCGATCACCGGCATTCGCTCCCCGACGAGAGGGAGAGTTGCGGTGATCAGGGGGAGGGATTGGGCCGAGAGCATGCTGACTCCTTTGCGGTGCCGAATGATCTCTTAAACTAGTATTTTAAATACTAGTTAATTACAGGGGCTAGTAAAAGACTCGTGTCTCTGGTTGATTATGCGGCTGACTGGCGATCACAACGGCGTCCAAATCGGAGTAGAACGCCTCCCGTGCCCGGCGCAATGCACCCCGCACCCCGCACCCGTCGAGCAGCGGACACGGGCCATTGGGGGTGATGCATGCGGCCAGATCGAGGCGAGTGTCCAGTTGGCGCAGGAGCCAGCCGATCGTGGCCTTGCGACCCTCGGCGCTGATCCGCACCCCACCCGAACGCCCACGGGCAACCTCCACGAGCCCGAGTTCGCGCAGTCGGATGATGGCCTTGCTCACGTGGTTGTAGGGCGTCGCGATGGCTTCCGATATTGCCCGGGAGGTCATTATCGCAGCCTCGGGAGAGGCCGCCAGCAGCATGACTACGCGCAGGCAGACATCCGAAAATGCGTTGATCCTCATGTGACCACAGTAGGGGCGTGCTGGACTCACAACGGTTCGTCGCCAGACCATGACTCGGCGTACCCGGGCGAACCTCGGCACAGGCGCTAGGCTCCGGATGCGGTGTCGGTCGACCCCGGTCAGAGAGGAAATCCATGAGCGCTCGCTTCGAAGAACTGGACTTCCAGCCGACCAGCATGGGGGATCTCACCCTGCGAAGGAGAGTTGAACCCACCCTCGGCGTCGACGTGTTCGAGGTGAAACTGGGGGAAGAATTCCTCATGTCCAGTTTATTCACCGTGGCAGAAGAGGAGCTCGCGAATCTGGGTCTTGCGGCTGTCGAGGCAACGAATCTCGATGTTCTGGTCGGCGGCCTCGGCCTCGGCTACACGGCGGTCGCGGCCCTCGCCGACGATCGCGTGCGCTCGCTCACGGTGATCGACACCCTGCCTGCCGTGATCGACTGGCACCTGCGCGGCCTGCTTCCAGTCTCGGCGGCGCTCACGGAAGACCCGAGAACAGCACTGGTGCTCGACGACTTCTTCGGCCTCATGCGTCGACCGCCGGATGCGGCATCCGTCCGCTACGACGCGATCCTGCTGGATGTCGACCACTCGCCCCGTCACCAGCTTGACCCGAGCCATGCTGATCTGTATACGTCCAGCGGCATGGAAGCGGTCTCGCTGCACCTGCAGGCGGACGGCGTGTTCGCGCTGTGGTCTGATGATCCGCCCGACGAGGAGTTTCTGACACGAGCATCGGGGGTATTCGCCGCGGTGCAGGCGCATGTCGTCGATTTCGATAACCCGCTTACCGGTGGGACCTCATCCAATACCGTGTACGTCGCAACAATGCGCTGAACCTCCCGATCCTGGCCACAAACCGACGGGACCTTCGGCCCTGCGACGGGGGGACCATCGGCGTTGACTCAGGGGTACACGACAGGAAGGTCATGCCATGAAAGCCCTCGTCTACAAAGGTCCCGGCCAGAAAAGCTGGGAGGATGTTCCGGATCCGGTGATTCTCGCGCCGACCGATGTGATCGTCAAAATGGTGGCGACCACGATCTGCGGCACCGACCTGCACATCCTCAAAGGCGACGTCCCGGAGGTATCCGTCGGTCGGATTCTCGGTCACGAGGGTATCGGCGTGATCACCGAAGTCGGTGACAGCGTCAGCCAGCTGGCCGTCGGAGACCGCGTCATCCTCGCCTGCGTCAGTTCCTGTGGTCAGTGCTCAAACTGTCGCAAAGGTCTCTACAGCCACTGCCTCAGCCCGGAGGGAGTCGCGGGTATCGGGTGGATTTTCGGCTACATGATCGACGGCACCCAGGCTGAATACGTGCGCGTGCCGTTTGCCGAGAATTCGGTGTACAAGGTACCGGAAGGGGTCACTGATGCCGAGGGTATCCTGCTCTCCGACATCCTGCCGACGGGCTTTGAGATCGGTGTGCAGTACGGCAAGGTGACGCCGGGAGATGTCGTTGCCGTGATTGGTGCAGGCCCGGTAGGCCTCTCCTCGGTGATGACCGCGCGGCTTTACGGCCCGTCCAAGATCATCGCGATTGATCTCGATAATGCTCGGCTGGCTCGCGCGAAGGATTTTGGGGCGACCGACACCGTGAACTCGGGCGACGCGGACTGGAAAGAACAGGTGCTCGCGCTCACCGACGGACTGGGAGTGGATGTCGCGATCGAGGCCGTCGGCGTGCCCAACACGTTCACCATGGCGACGGATATCGTGCGACCCGGCGGTCATGTCGCCAACATCGGGGTGCACGGCAAGCCCGTCGAGCTCGCGCTGAATGAGCTCTGGATCAAGAACATCGATATCTCGATGGGCCTCGTGAACACCAACACACTCGGGATGTTGCTGAAACTCGTTGCGGAACACAAGCTACCCGCCGACAAGTTCGTGACTCACGAGTTCACTTTCGAGCAGATGCTTGAGGCCTACGACGTCTTCGGCCATGCCGCGCAACACGATGCGCTGAAGGTGCTGATCCACTGATCAGGGGCGATGAAAGAGCGGGCCGGTCTGTCACGGGGTGGCACGTCGGCCCACTCTCACGGGTCTCGCCTTTTGGTTGTAGCGTCAAGTAACCAACTAGACTGCGCGGATGGATGATCCCCGCTGGCTGACCCCGGAGCAACTGCATTCCTGGATTCGACTGGTCTCGGTAGTTGAGTTGCTGCCCAGCATCCTCGATGCGCAGCTGCAGCGGGATGCCGAGCTCACACACTTCGAGTACTTCACCCTTGCCAGGCTCTCGGAGGCGCCGGAGCGCACCCTGCGCATGACGGCACTCTCCGCCGCCACAAACGCGAGTCTTGCTCGCCTGTCGCATGTGATTGCGCGGCTGGAGCGGCGCGGATTCGTGGAACGCACACCGTGCCTCGAAGACCGTCGCGCGACCAATGCGTCGCTCACCGAGCTGGGGTGGCGAAAAGTCGTCGAAACGGCGCCGGGCCATGTCGCCACCGTGCGTGACTCAGTGATCGACGTGCTGGATCAGTCGGATGTCGCCGACCTCGACCGCATCATGGGTCGCATCCTTTCGAGGCTCGATCCGACCAACCGATTGCGTAGCTGGGGCGCCGAATAGCTCGACATCCTGAAGGTCCGCAACGTGAGGCGTTCAGTCAGCTGCAACGAGGCCGGGGCGTATACACGGGCGCACTGTGGGAGCTAGGTGCTGCGGAGTGCCGTGCCCGAAAAGACGCTGTGACCCGCCGTCGAGCCCCTTGTGTTTGCGGTCGGCCCGGGCCACAGTCCACCATGACCCCACTGGCGATCGAGCGAGGAGAATCCGATGGAAGACAGTTCAGAAGCAGGCCCAACGGTGTTCGTGTTGTTCGGTGCGACCGGCGACCTCGCCAAGCGGATGGTGATCCCGGCGTTTTTCGAGCTAGCGAAGCACGATCTCTTGCCGAAGAAATGGCTCCTGGTGGGAAACGGCCGTGGCGACGTCTCGCACGAGGACTTTCGCGAGCACGTGAGCGAGGTTCTCACCGAGTTCGGTCCGAAGCCCGAGGAGGGGCCCTGGGAGGAGTTCAGCGCTCATTTGCGATTCGCCGGCGGGGGTTTCAAGAAGTCCGATCCGGGGTCCCTCCTCGATGTGCTCGCTGACGCGAAGGACGAACTGGGCGATAACGTGCAGTTCATCCACTATCTTGCAATTCCGCCGACTGCCTTCATCACGGTCACGGAGGGACTCGGGGAACACGATCTCGCCGAGGGTTCACGCGTTGTCTACGAGAAACCCTTCGGCACATCCCCCGCGAACTTTCGGGAGTTGGATGCTGCGGTGCACCGAGTGCTCGAGGAGCACCAGGTCTTTCGCATCGACCACTTCCTCGGCAAAGAAGGCACGCAGAATCTGCATGCGCTGCGCTTCGGCAACGGACTGTTCGATACCGCCTGGGACCGTGATCACATTCGAGCAGTGCAAATTGATATTCCCGAGACCCTCGACATCGACGATCGGGCGGAGTTCTACGACGAGACCGGGGCGCTTCTTGACATGATCGTCACCCACCTGTTTCAGGTCGCCGCCGAGATCGCGATGGAACCTCCGCTGTCGATGAAGCCCGACGACTTGCAGTCCGCCCGGGAGTCGGTGATCGCCGCGTTCCGGCCCCTGTCGCGAGAGGATGTGGTGTTGGGCCAGTTTGAGGGCTACACCGACACTCAGGGAGTCGCAGCGGACTCGACCACCGACACTTTCGTCGCCGCTCGACTGTGGATCGACACCGATCGCTGGCGCGGCGTGCCGTTCCTGCTGCGCACGGGAAAGCAACTCGCCAAGGACGCCCAACAGGTGAGCATCATTTTTCGCAAGCCGGCTGACGGACCGTTGAGTCATGACGCCCCGGTTGTCGGCAACGTACTCACGGTGACGCTCGCGGGCTCCGGCGCGATTGATCTTCGTATGGTCGTGAAGGAACCCGGTGCAGGGTTCGAGCTTGCCACCGGCACGACGGCACTTCCGTTATCCGAGGTGACCGATGCGGACCCGCTGCCGCCCTACGTCAAACTCATCAACGACGTAGTGCTTGGCGATCGCTCGCTGTACACCCGCCCAGACGGCCTCGGTCACGCCTGGGAAGCGATCGCTCCGATTCTCCAGAACCCGCCAACGGTTGTTCCCTACCCTCGAGGATCATGGGGACCGGATGCCGCGGCGCAGCTTGCGGAACCGGATGGCTGGCTTCTCGGGCAGTAGTGGCGCCTGCTATTTGCCTATTTACCGAGAGCGATGGTGCCGGCGATAGCGATGAGTTCAGCCTCATCGACCGTGATACCCGCGTCGAAGAGGCGCACTCGCAACTGGGTGAGCAGGTCTTCCTGCGGTCGGAGGGTGACATCCGCAGCGACCTGGCTGGCGAGGCCGGCGATCTTTTGGTCACGGGTCGCGTCGCCGCTTCCCTCCTGCACGGGCTCGTTCAGTTCACCGGCTTCAGTCATGCGTTCCACTCTCTTTCGGTCTGTTCCAGCGTATCCGCACCGGTGTTGGTTTTCGCATGGCGGCACCCGATGCGAAGTCTTCGGCGAGAACTCTGGTTAGTCGAGCCCGCTGGGTATCCGCCAAAATAGACGCGGTCACGATCGGCCAGCCGGCTCTCACCAGGTTGTCCACATCTGCCTAAAGCGGGTCGGTGAGCGACAGCTCCCACACTGCGAGACCGTGCAGGTTACGACTGAGTGCGAGGGCTTTACGCTCCGAAAGAGAGCGTGAGTCAGACCACCAAACCACTGTGTCATCCGGAAGTGTCGCGGTCCACTCCGCCTCGGTTGGGTTCCAGCGGGCGAGGTCGCCGGCGAGGGTGCGAGAGTCGTCATCGCTCAGCTGCCTGCCGTCCGAGCCATTTCCGGGCCAGGCGTAGCCGTAGCCGGCCACGCCCAAGTCGATGTGGGCAGCGGGAACGCTCGCGGCGAGGAGGGCATCGAGTGCGGTGGTGGCCCAGGGAAGTCCGCCGACCGGGCCGGGCTTCGACCAGGTGGGACCGTGCTGGTCATAGGCCATCAGAACCACCCGGGAGAGCAGCGGCGTCAACCGCGCGAAGTCGTAGCCCGCACCGAGGTAACGCCCGGGGGACTTCTCGGCCGTTACGGCCATCGACACGGATTTCGGAGCGCCGAGCGACTCGTGCAGCTGGGTGGTGAACGCTGCGAGTCCCGCAGAGTCATTGAGGGTAAGCGATTCCAGATCGATCTGCACTCCGTCGAAGCCAGCGACGGCGACCAGGGTGACGAGCTCGGTGATCACCGCGTTGCGGTGCTCGGGGTTGCCCAGTAGTGCGGTCGCGATCTTCGATGAGAAGTCGTTGGTGATGGTGTCGTAATTGCTCACCAGAAGCTCGGCAGTGAGCCCGCGAGCATTGGCGGCCGCGACAAGGGCGGTCGCAGTCGCTGGAAGCTTCGACACGCCATCGCCGGTTGGGGAGACCACCACCCCATCGATGCCGATTGTCGTGATGGCGTGCGTATCACGGTCGAGCGAGATGGCGTTCGCTCTGTCTGGCACCACATACAGCTCGGTGGGTATTGCTGGCGAGGTGCCCGTCGCGGTCGAGGTCGCGCGGGGCGTGGCGGTCGCCGCCGCGCATCCGCTCATCAGAAGAAGCCCCGCGACTAAACCGAGCGAGGCGACGATTTGACTCTTCACACCGACCCCGTTCGCTCTTCGTCGACCCCTGCGGTCTCGCTCCAGAGTAGACGGGCCCCCCGGCCGAAGCGAACCGGCGGCGCCGCGGCAGCCTGCCCCCAGCGTCGGGACGGGAATTGCAACGAGCTTGCTTTTCCAGCCCGTGACAGTTGCCTCCCCTGAAGTGGTTATGTGTGTCGTTGGGCCTCACAAGACGGGTGCATCAGGTTGCGTCTGCCCTGATTGTCGCGAGGCTGCGAAGATCGCGGAACACCCCGCGAATCCGCGCTCTGCTGGCCCTCGCGAAGAGTCACTCCAGTGGTCGGGCACCGAACGTGCCGCTCGGCTCGGGATGACCGACCGCACCCTTGGCCGGGACAGGGAGGGGTGGCGTGAGCATGGCTACCGCATCGAGGCGCAACGCGGGCACTTCAGGCACCGTTGACACGACCCGGAATCACTCTGGTGAGTCGCGGCCGCGCAGCCTCTCCAGGTCACGTCGTTCGCGTTTGGTTGGACGTCCCGCTCCTCGGTCCCGACGGATCGTCGCCGCCACTTCTTCCTTCGGTGGAGGCGGTGGGGTCAGGTCGATGACGCACTCTGCGGCCACCACCGCGCCGACGCGTTTCGCCACGAGGCGGGCGACCCGAACCGTGCGTTCGAGGTCCGTGTTTCGTAACCGAACCTCATCGCCGATGTGCACAGGCTGGGCGGCTTTGGCTCTCTCGCCATTGACGTGCACGTGTCCGGCACGGCAGGCGGCCGTCGCTGCCGAACGGGTCTTTGAGAGTCGCACGGCCCAGATCCAGCTGTCGACGCGCGTGCTCGACGGGGCATCCATTGTTTGACTCTACGGCCTGGGAAATGCGGTGCAGGTGCGCAATGCGGCGCGGCTCAGGCGTCGGAGAGAGCACCCTTCCAGCTGACAAGTCCGCGTACCGTCTCGCTCCTGTCATCCGCGAGGCGCCTCATCACGTCGGCTGGCGCGAAAAAATTGACGGCGACGAATCCGCGCACGCGCTCTGAAGGATCATTGGCGAGCGAGCGCAGCACGACAAACGGAGCCGTCTCATTCCGGGCGACGCACGCACGAACCCCCTCGTCGGGGTCTTTCGATAGCGCAACGAAGAGATCTTCAGGGGTGTTGAAGCTGCTTGCCGCACTCTCGCGGATCTTTGGGTTTGCATCCGCTGCCAACAGCCGAAGGCGGCGGATCTTGCTTTCGGTCACCAGGGGAGCAGGATGGAGCCTCGACGCATCTTCGCTCGTCAGCATCGACGGACGGTGATCGCGCATGGCCTGGCGCTGGGCGGGGGTATTGAAGCGGATGCACGACATGAACGACACGTTACCGACAGCGCCCGTCGGACGCGCCCAAACACCCCGGCGATCATCGAACACGCATCATTGCTCGGGTGACGGCTCGTACCTGCCGCCGCCGAGCAAATCTCGATAGCACCGAGGGGGATATCCCGGTTCTCCAGCACCGTGAGAGTTGGGAGACTGATCACAGCCAAGCAATGGTCCGCGCTACCCGAGTAGCCGCCCTTCCGGGCGAAGTGAGCCGTGAGCGGGACACCCCAGAGGGTCACGAGCACGCGCATCAGGTCGAGGCGCGCGTGCTGCAGGCCAGCTTTTCCGCCGAAGATCCAGGGTCAGACGACCGGAAGCAACGACCAGAGTCGATCGACCCAGGAGTTATCGCTCGTGAACATCGAGGCGGCCTGGGCGATGACGCATGCCGCCACGAACACGAAAGCGACGATAACCAGCGGTGCCATGAAGCGAAGCTGAAGCTCACCCGGCTCGCGGATAGACTTTGGCTCGTGGAACCTCAGCAGAGCTACCAGGTGAGTTCCCGGATTTTCACGATCCCCAACATCCTGAGCTTCGTCCGGCTCCTTCTCGTCCCTGTCTTTCTCGTCCTCATCGTGCGGGGCGAAGACGGCTTCGCCCTTCTCGTGCTGGTCTTCTCGAGCATCACAGACTTCCTCGACGGGGTCATTGCCCGCAAACTCAACCAGGTCACGCGCCTCGGCCAGTTGCTAGACCCGGCGGCCGATCGACTCTTCATCTTCACTGCGCTTATCGGGCTTGCGGTGCGCGGGGTGATCCCGTGGTGGCTCGTGATCGTAATCGTCGGGCGGGATGTCATGCTCGCGATTCTCGGCGTCACTCTTGCCAACTTTGGATACGGGCCGCTTCCCGTGCATCATCTTGGAAAAGTGGCCACGTTCTGCCTGTTCTACGCGCTACCGATCCTGATGATCGGGCAGGCATTCCCCGCAGCGGCGTGGATCACCGTGCCATTCGGGTGGGCCTTCGCGCTATGGGGAGCCTTCCTGTATTGGTGGGCCGGCGTCATTTATCTGCGTGAAACCGTGCGCGTCACAAGAATTCCGCGACCCGGCGAGGTCATTGAATCCGATACGCTGAAGCGCTAGCAACTGTCGTCGCCCGATGACGACAAAACACACGCCGCTCGTGAGAGCTCGGCGAATATGGGAGGTGCGTTATGGTCGACCCGGTCAACCAGGATGACGCGGCGAGAAACCGGCCGCGCGACACCGACACCACCCTTCACCTGACTACGGACTTTGAAGCACAGCTGGCTGCCCTCGAGGGTGAAGTTTCTCCCGAGGAGAAGTCGTCGATCGCCGCGCTGCCCTCCGGATCTGCTCTTCTCGTTGTGCGCCGCGGCCCGAACACCGGAGCCCGATTTCTGCTCGACGCCGATGTTACGACCGCGGGACGACATCCGGATGCCGACATCCTTCTCGACGATGTCACCGTCTCGAGGCGCCACACCGAATTCCTCCGCCACGGCACCGCCTTTGAGATCAAGGATCTCGGCTCGCTCAACGGCACCTATTTCGATGGCGTCCGCATCGATACCGCTCTACTTCGCGACGGGGCGGAGGTGCAGGTGGGCAAGTTTCGCCTCACCTTCTATGCCTCCAGACTGGATCTCGTTCACCAGGCGAGCAAGTAGTGCCCCGCGCGTCTGCCCAGGCCCGTGTGCCTGGCGCTGCTCCGCTGCTGAGCATCGGCCAGGTGCTTGCCCGCCTCACCGTCGAGTTCCCCGACCTCACCCCCTCGAAGCTGCGTTTTCTCGAGGAGCGCCAGCTCATCTCCCCGGCCCGCACTGAATCCGGCTACCGCAAGTTCTCGCCAAGCGACCTCGACCGCCTGCGTTTCGTGTTGACAATGCAGCGCGATCACTATCTGCCCCTCAAGGTCATCCGCGGCTATCTCGACGAACTGGATGCCGGCCGACCGCCCGCAATGCCGGGCGGTTCCACCTTCGCCTCGCCATCCATTCTCTCGGTGGAGAGGCGGATGTCACGCGACGAGCTCATTCGCGAAGCCGGAGCAACCCCGCAGCTGCTGAACGATGCAGTCTCCTCCTCGCTCGTCGCTCCCGCCGATCTTCACGGTGAGGAGGCTCTCGCCGTGCTTTCCTCGCTCGTCGAACTGCAGCGCTCCGGCATCGAGCCACGACACCTGAGAGGTTTCCGCGCCGCCGCTGAGCGCGAGCTCGGACTCATTGAGAGCGCCCTGATCCCGGTAGCGCGACGAAAAGACGCGTCGAGCCGGGCTAAAGCGAGCGAACTCGCGCGCGAGATCGCCGGACAGCTCGAGATCGTGCGATCGAGCCTGATTCGCTCGGCACTATCTCGCCTAGACCCCTAAGCTGAAATCCCCCCGATTTTCGACGTCGAGAATGCTATCTGACCGACACGCCGACACCTCGGATCGCTAAAGCGACGCAACCGGGTGGTCCTCTCGGTAACGTGGGGAGAGACAGAAGTATCAACCACTCCTTGAGAGTTGAGGGTGGTCGACAACAGGTGGAAGGCAGTTACATGAGTGAGCTCAGTACCCGTAACGAGGATTCTCGCTACGACCTCGGATTGCTCTTCACCGATGGCCTCCCCGACCTCGATAACACCGCGGGCTATCGTGGGGCGGTGGCCGCGCGCGCCGCGGGGATCAGCTACCGCCAGCTGGACTATTGGGCTCGCACCGAGCTTGTCGAACCGACAGTGCGAGGCGCCGCAGGATCCGGCTCCCAGCGTCTCTATGGCTTTCGCGACATCCTCGTGCTCAAGCTCGTCAAGCGCCTCCTCGACACCGGCATCTCCCTGCAGCAGATCCGCACGGCGGTGAACCAACTCCGCGAATCCGGAGTGAGCGACCTCGCCCAGACCACTCTCATGAGCGATGGCGCGAGTGTCTACCTCTGCACCTCCAACGACGAGGTCATCGACCTGGTTAGCCGCGGCCAGGGCGTCTTCGGCATCGCCGTTGGCAAGGTGCTTCGCGAGGTGGAGAACAGCCTTGTCGAGCTCGACTCGGAGCGTCCGGATGTCGCGGACGAGCTAGCCGCCCGCCGCGCCACTCGCGCCTCCTAGCGCCGCCGCGCGGTGCCATCCGCGCGCGGTGCCATTTGCGCGCGGTGCCATCCGCTCGCTGTGCCATCCGCGCGCGGTGTGATTTGCTCGTCGCGCCATCCGCTCGCCGTGCCATTTGCCCCGCGCCTGCGGGTGCAGCCTGGCGCCCTGCCATGATTCGACTCGTGCTCCAATCCCGGCCAGTCTCCCGCGCCCGGTGCGAAATGCAGGAGCGAGTGTGACACGAGTTGCAGGTGAGGCTCATCTGCATCATCTGTCACAGGGCGTCCTGCATTTCGAACAGGCCGGTGGACGATGCGCATGCCCCGCAGGCCGACGGATGCTCCAAGCCCGGCCAGTCTCTCGCGCCCGGTGCGAAATGCAGGAGCGAGTGTGACACGAGTTGCAGGTGAGGCTCATCTGCATCATCTGTCACAGGGCGTCCTGCATTTCGGACAGGGCAGTGGACGAGGCGAACGCCCCTAGGCCGACGGATGCCCCGAGGCCGGCCAGTCTCCCGCGCCCGGTGCGAAATGCAGGAGCGAGTGTGACCTGAGTTGCAGGTGAGGCTCATCTACATCATCCGTCACAGGGCGTCCTGCATTTCGAACAGGGCAGTGGACGAGGCGAACGCCCCGCAGGCCGACGGATGACCCAAGGCCGGCCAGTCTCCCGCGCCCGGTGCGAAATGCAGGAGCGAGTGTGACCTGAGTTGCAGGTGAGCCTCATCTGCATCATCCGTCACAGGGCATCCTGCATTTCGAACAGGCCGGTGGACGAGGTGCATGCCCCGTAGGCCGACGGATGCTCCGAGGCCGGTGAAATCCGGCGGCCTCGAATTACGCAGTGACCGCGTACTCGCCGATCTTGGCGGTGCGCAGCACGCGATCGAGCAGGAGGTCGAAGTTGTGCGCCATCTCCTGTGCGCTCTCGCCCGGCCAGACGTGCAGCGGTTTCGCGGCACCTTGAGCCTGCTGAAGCGAGGTGCGCTCGGGCAGCTGCGGGCTGAGAACGAGCGGGCCGAACATGTCCCGAAGCTCCTTGATGCGGAACTGGTGTTCGAGGGACTGCACGCGGGCCCGATTCACGATGATGCCGAGGGGCTGCAGTCGAGGGGAGAGGCCGCGACGAATCTCCTCGATGGCTCGGAGCGCACGGTCGGCGGCGGCCACGGAGAACAGCCCCGGTTCGGTTACGACGGTCACGCGGTCCGATGCGGCCCACGCAGTCCGAGTGAGTGCGTTGAGCGAGGGGGCACAGTCGATCAGCACGAGGTCGTAGTCGGCCTCGACATTGGAGAGGGCCTCTTCAAGCTTCCAGATCTCTTTGATGCTCGGATGCGGCCCATCGAAGTTGATGGCTGCCGGGCTCCCGATCATCACGTCGATCGTCCCGGGGCGACCCTTGGTCCAGCCGCTCGGCGCGATCGCGGCCCGCACGATCTTTTCCTTGGGCGAGGCGAGCACGTCGGCCACATTGAGGTGACCGGCGACATTGATATCCATGCCGGTGGATACGTCGGACTGGGGGTCAAGGTCGACAACGAGGGTTCGTAAGCCCTTCGAGAAGGCCGCCGAGGCCAGCCCGAGCGTCACCGTTGTCTTTCCGACCCCACCCTTGAGAGAGCTGACGCTGAGTACATGCACGAGGATCCACGATACCTTCACTAGTCTCAAAGAACCTAAATCATGGCCGCCCGCACAGCGCCTTGACGGACTATCGACAGCATCACTCGGCCCTAAACTGGCCGAAGTTCGGAAAGGACCAGATGTTCACCAAGATCCTCGTGGCCAATCGTGGCGAAATTGCCATCCGTGCTTTTCGTGCTGCTTATGAGCTTGGCGCCCAAACGGTCGCTGTCTTCCCCTATGAGGACCGTAACTCCATGCATCGCCTCAAGGCTGACGAGGCCTACCAGATCGGTGAGCCCGGGCATCCGGTGCGCGCATACCTCGATGTCTCGGAGGTCATCCGTGTCGCCCTCGAGTGCGGTGCCGACGCTATCTACCCCGGCTACGGATTCCTTTCGGAGAACCCCGAGCTTGCCGAAGCCGCCGCGGCCGCCGGTATTACCTTTATCGGCCCGGGCCAGCTGGTGCTCGAAATGGCCGGCAACAAGGTCACGGCCAAGGAACACGCGATCGCGGCGGGTGTTCCCGTGCTCGCCTCCACTCCGGCGTCCAAGAACGTCGAGGAACTGCTGGCCGGTGCCGATGCCATCGGTTTCCCGATCTTCGCCAAGGCCGTCGCCGGTGGTGGCGGACGCGGGATGCGACGGGTTGAGAAGAAGGAAGACCTCCGCGCCGCACTCCTCGAGGCCATGCGCGAGGCCGACAGCGCCTTCGGCGACCCGACAATGTTCCTCGAGCAGGCGGTGGTGCGCCCGCGTCACATCGAGGTGCAGATCCTGGCGGATGCAACGGGGGAGACCGTTCACCTGTTCGAACGTGACTGCTCGGTGCAGCGTCGGCACCAGAAGGTGATCGAAATCGCGCCGGCTCCGAATCTCGACGAAGTGACGCGCGAGGCGATGTACCGTGACGCGATCGCCTTCGCCAAGTCGATCGGCTACGTCAACGCCGGCACCGTTGAGTTTTTGCTCGATACGGAGGGGGAGCGTAAGGGCCAGCACGTTTTTATCGAGATGAACCCGCGCATTCAGGTGGAGCACACCGTGACCGAGGAGGTCACCGATATCGACCTCGTTCAGTCGCAGATGCGTATCGCCTACGGGCAGTCGCTCGGTGAGCTCGGCCTTCACCAGGAAGACATCCACCTGCGCGGTGCCGCGCTGCAGTGCCGCATCACGACCGAGGATCCTGCGGCGGGTTTCCGCCCCGACACCGGCATGATCACCACTTATCGTTCGCCGGGTGGTGGTGGTATCCGCCTCGATGGTGGCACGATCGACCCCGGCACCCAGATCAGCCCGCACTTCGACTCCATGCTCGTGAAGATGACCTGCCGCGGGCGTGACTTCCCGGCAGCCGTTGCGCGGGCCAAGCGCGGACTCGCCGAGTTCCGCATCCGCGGCGTCTCCACCAACATCCCGTTCCTGCAGGCAGTGCTCGACGACCCGTCCTTCCAGGCCGGCGACCTCAGCACCGCCTTCATCGAGGAACGTCCGGAGCTCTTCGACACCTACCAGTCGAAGGACCGCGGCACCAAGATCCTCAACTGGCTCGCGGATGTCACGGTCAACCGTCCGTACGGCGACGGTGCGGGTATTCTCAATCCGGCGCTCAAGCTGCCGGACGTCGATCTCAGCCAGCCTGCACCGGCCGGTTCCCGGCAGCGCCTGCTCGAACTCGGTCCGGTCGGGTTCGCCGCCGCCCTGCGCGCCCAGACCGCGCTCGCGGTGACCGAGACCACGTTCCGCGACGCCCACCAGTCGCTGCTTGCGACGCGGGTGCGCACCAAGGATCTCGTGGCCGTGGCCCCCTACGTCGCCCGCATGACCCCGCAACTGCTCTCGGTGGAAGCCTGGGGCGGCGCAACCTATGACGTCGCTCTCCGCTTTCTGGGCGAGAACCCCTGGGACCGTCTCGCCGCCCTGCGTGAGACGCTGCCGAACGTTGCTATCCAGATGCTGCTCCGGGGCCGTAACACCGTTGGCTACACGCCGTACCCCACCGAGGTGACAGATGCCTTCGTGCGTGAAGCGGCCTCCACCGGCGTCGACATCTTCCGTATCTTCGACGCTCTCAACGACGTCTCCCAGATGCGCCCGGCGATCGACTCGGTGCTCGAGACCGGGTCTGCCCTCGCCGAGGTCGCCCTGTGCTACACCGGTGACCTGCTTGATCCGGCGGAAGATCTCTACACCCTTGACTACTACCTCAGGCTCGCGGAGCAGATTGTGGATGCTGGCGCCCACATCATCGCCATCAAGGACATGGCGGGACTGCTGCGCGCGAGCGCCGCCGAGAAGCTTGTGACCGCCCTGCGTGAGCGTTTCGACCTGCCCGTACACGTGCACACCCACGACACGGCCGGTGGCCAGCTCGCCACTCTTCTCGCGGCCAGCCGCGCCGGAGCAGACGCCGTGGACGTCGCGAGTGCGCCGATGGCCGGCACGACCAGCCAGCCCTCGGCATCCGCTCTCGTCGCCGCGCTCGCCCACACCGAGCGGGACACCGGCATCTCGCTGCAGGCCGTCTCCGACCTTGAGCCTTACTGGGAGGCCGTGCGTCACGCCTACAAGCCATTCGAATCCGGGCTGCCGGGACCGACGGGCCGCGTCTACCACCACGAGATTCCCGGAGGCCAGCTGTCGAACCTGCGCCAGCAGGCGATCGCACTGGGGCTCGCCGACCAGTTCGAGAAGATCGAAGACCTCTACGCCGCCGCCAACAAGATGCTCGGTCGCCCGCCCAAGGTCACCCCGTCGTCGAAGGTCGTCGGTGACCTCGCCCTGGCGCTGGCGGCTGCGAACGCCGATCCGGCCGACTTCGAGGCGAACCCCGACAGGTATGACATCCCCGATTCGGTCATCGGCTTCATGGCAGGAGAACTCGGTGACCTTCCGGGGGGATGGCCCGAACCTTTCCGCACCAAGGTGCTCGCCGGTCGCACCGTGAAGATCGGCATCGAGGAGATTACGGATGCCGATCGCGCTGGGCTGGCCGGAGACGCAGAATCCCGGCGAGACACCCTCAATCGACTCCTCTTTGCCGCTCCGACGAAGGCATTTGAAGCGGTGCGGGAGCAGTACGGTGACCTCTCGGTGATCGACACCGTCGACTACCTGTATGGCCTGCGCCAGGGCCAGGAACACGTCATCGATATCGAGAAGGGTGTGAGCCTCTATATCGGGCTCGAGGCAATCGGCGACGCCGATGACATGGGTATGCGTACGGTCATGACGATGATCAACGGCCAGATGCGTCCCGTGTTCGCGCGGGACCGCGGCATCACCGTCGAGACCAAAACCGCGGAGAAGGCGGATGCCTCCGTGGTTGGCCACATCGCCGCGCCGTTCTCCGGCGTCGTGACCCTGCAGGTCACCGACGGCGATTCTGTTGCGGTCGGCCAGAGCGTGGCATCCATCGAGGCCATGAAAATGGAGGCAGCCATCACGGCATCCGTCGCGGGTACCGTCAAGCGTCTCGCTATCCCGCGGACTCAGCAGGTGGATGCCGGAGACCTGCTCGTCGTGATCGAACCGGCCTAATCGCGGGTACAGTCGGCCCCATCCGGTGCTATTCGCCCCTCGCGGTAGAATAGAGGGCCTTTATTGCACCATCTTCAGCACAACGAAGGGTTCTTGGTATGTCGACCAGAAGCAGGGAATCGGAGAGTCGCGACCCGCTTACCGACCCCAAAGTGGGCTACGACTTCGCCGACGCCGCCGGGGACGACCTCACCGTGAGCCTGCCGCAGAGTCTCACCATCGAGGTGAGTCTTCCCACCCCCGTGCATGCCGCGCCCGATGATGAGCTCGCCGTGTCGATCGTAGAAGTGCCTGTGAACCCGGGCTCTGTCGAGGTCGTCCAGCTGTCAACCATGTCCATAGCCGTGGTGGCTCCGACGCCCGCTCCTGAGCCGAAGCCAGAGCCTGTCGTCATCCCCGAGCTGCCGACGAACGATGAACGTGCCCTGAACCGCCGCGATCTCAGTCGACGCGAACGCGCACGCGGCGACGTCCCGACGACGCCAGAGGTCGCGAGCATGCTCACTGCGGAGCGGCTCATCGATGCGCGCAAGAAAAAGCGCGTGAAGCCAGAGGGTGGACTGAACGCCTTCCTTTATGTCGCAACGCTGCACATCGTGAACCGCGGCGACTCGCCGAGGGTTCTCGCCCGAAAGGCCGTGGAGGCCCGCGTCGATAAGAAGTTCGAGGGTGGAGCCCGCTTCATCCCGGTGCTCACGCGCAAGGGTGGCGTGGGTAAGACCACAATCACCGCGCTCCTCGGGATGGCGCTCAGCGACATCCGCGAAGACCGCATCATCGCGATCGACGCTAACCCCGACCGCGGCACGCTGTCCGAGCGTGTCAACAAGCAGACACGCTCGACCGTTCGGGACGTCGTAACACTCGCCCCGACCATCAATAGCTTCAATGACTTCACGACGATGGTGTCGCGCGATGAGACGCGGCTCGACATCCTCGCCTCTGACACTGACCCGCTGCTTTCCGAAGCCTTCGACGAGAACGACTACAACGTGGTCGCCGACCTCGCCGCCCGGTTCTACTCGATCGTGCTCACCGACTGCGGAACGGGAATCGTGCACTCCGTGATGCGGGCGACACTGCAACGAGCCGATTCCGTGGTGATCGTGTCCGGAGGAAGTGTCGACGAGGCTCGACTCGCATCCGAGACGCTCACCTGGTTGGAGGCAAACGGCTACCAAGATCTCGTGAAGAATGCTGTGGTGGCGCTCAACACTGCAACACAGGGCACCAATCTCGTGAAGCTCGAGGAAATCGAGGCCCACTTCAAGTCCCGAGTGCGCGAGATCGTGCGCATCCCCTACGACCCGCAGCTGGCCGCCGGTTCCGTGATCAACTACCGCGATCTCAAGCCACTCACCAAGGCATCGGCCCGCGAACTAGCCGCACTCGTCGCGGACGGCCTCCCCGCTCGCCAGGGTGCCTGACCGACAGCAGTCGAGCGTTCTGCCGGGTTGGCGGCCGGTAATCTCACCCAACCAACCCGGAAGCGAGCGAACGAGCATGACCGAGCGACAGATCCGAATTTTCGGCGATCCGGTGCTGAAGACCGTCTCGGATCTGATCCGCCCGACGGATGACGTGACCGGCCTCATCGAGGATCTGATCGATACGGTGAAAATCCCCGGTCGTGCGGGAGTGGCAGCGCCACAGATCGGGGTAAACCAACGGGCCTTCAGCTACAACGTTGACGGGCAGATCGGGTACATCATCAATCCGGTCGTGGTGGAGCTGTCGGGCGAGCCGGAACTCGTGGATGAAGGCTGCCTTTCGGTGCCGGGCTTCTACTTCGAGCGACTGCGCTATCCATTCGCCCGGGTGACCGGAATCGATCTCGACGGTAATGCGATCGAGCTGAATGGTGAAGGGGTACTGGCTCAGGCGCTTCAGCACGAGACGGACCACCTCGATGGAAAGCTCTATATCGACGGCCTCGAGAAGGGCCTCCGACGAGAGGCGATGCAGGCCATCCGCAACAGCGACTGGTTCTAGCCTCTCCGGCCCGGTACTGGGCTAGCGGCGCGGATCGCTAGTGCGAAACACCCTCCGGTTTAGGTGCGCTTTGGTACATGCTTTCGATGTCAGCGGCGAAGTCGGTGAGAATCACGTTGCGCTTGATACTCAGCTTGGGGGTGAGGTGTCCGCTCGCCTCGGTGAGCTCCCGAGTGAGGATCACGAACTTGCGGATCGACTCCGCCCGGGAGACTGTCGCGTTCGCTGCATCCACCGCCCGCTGAATCTCTGCAACGACCTTCGGATGCCGCGCCGCCTCCTCGATGGACATTGAGGCGTCTTCACTAATGTTGTTGAGCCACACCGGCAGCATCTCGGGATCGAGGGTGATCAGGGCGCCGATGAACGGCTTCTGTTCGCCCACCACGATCACCTGGTCGACGATCGGGTTAGCGCGGATGGGATCCTCGAGCTGGGCTGGTGAGACATTCTTGCCACCGGCGGTGACGATGATCTCTTTCTTGCGACCGGTGATGGAGAGGTAGCCTCCGTCGTCGAACTCGCCAATGTCACCGGTCGTGAACCACTCGCCGTCGAAAACCTTCGCGGTCTCGTCGGGGTTTTTCCAATAACCGTCGAAGATGTTGATGCCTTTGGCCTGGATCTCACCGTCCTCCATAATACGAACGGAGACGCCGGGAAGCGGTGGCCCCACCGTGCCGATTTTGAAGTTCGACGGGCGGCTCACGGAGATCGGCGCAGTGGTCTCGGTGAGCCCATAGCCCTCGAGAATCTTGATGCCGAGACTGCGGTAGAAGTGGCCGAGCCGAAGGCCGAGGGGAGCCGATCCAGACACCGCGAACTTGACCTGACCACCCATCGCTTCGCGGATCTTGGACAGCACGAGACGGTCGAACACGGCAAACTGCAGCTTGAGTCCGAGAGGCACGACTCCGGCATCGAGCGCCTTCGAGTGCTCGATGGCGACAGCAGCGGCGCGGCGGAAGATCTTGCCCTTGCCGCCGCTCTCTGCCTTCTGCTCCGAAGAGTTGTAGACCTTTTCGAAGACGCGAGGCACTGCGAGCAGGAATGTCGGCTTGAAGGAGGCCATGGCCGGGAGTAGTTGCTTCGTATCGGACTGGTGGCCCACCTGCACCCCGCCGTGAATGCTCAGCACGGCGATGAACCGGGCGAAAATATGGGCCAGAGTGATGAACAGCAGTGTCTTCGACTGCGTGTTCACCACCTCAGGGATCGCCAGGGCTGCGTTGCGCGAGAGTTCCACAAAGTTGGAGTGGGTGAGGACACAGCCCTTCGGGCGCCCGGTGGTGCCAGCGGTGTAGATCAGGGTGGCGAGATCTGACCCCTTGGCCATCACGCGGCGTCGTTCAATCTCCTCGTCCGTTACCTCGGCGCCGCTTGCTGCCAGCTTGTCGAGGTCTCCGAGGTTTATTTTCCAGGCGTTACGAATCAGGGGAAGGTCCGCGTAGACCTCGTCAAAGCGGGCAAAATGGTCCGGTGTCTCCGTGATCATGGCAATCGCACCGGAATCGGCGAGATTCCACTGCACCTGGCTGGGGGAGGATGTCTCGTACACGGGCACGAGCACCGCGCCAGCGAACCACGTGGCGAAATCGATGAGAGTCCACTCGTAGCGCGTCTTGCACATGAGCCCGATCTTGTCGCCGGGCTGGATGCCGGCGGCGACGAGGCCCTTCGCGAGAGCAACCACCTGGGCGAGGAACTCGGAGGCGGAAACATCCGTCCAGCCTCCGGATGCGGTGGGGAGCGCGAAGAGCGGGAGATCCGGGGTGGACTTCACCCGGTCGACCAGCAGGTCCGTCGCGTTCGCATCGGGATCGGCTGCGACAAGAGCGGGTACGTCATATTCCTGCACGGCAACTCCTTTGGGGCCGGCACGGGCTCCAGGTTGAAGCCGTTTCGTGCACAATCGGGGCGGGGCGCCAAATAGTGCAAGACACCCCCGTTGACTAAACTCTATGTGGTGCGACGGGGAATCGATCTACCGGTTGTACCTCTCCCACAACTTGCACTCCCCTCATCCCTCCCTCGGAACAAAGGTCATTGCGCGTGCATGCAATCGGAATCGATATCGGCGGCACCAAGATCGCGGGGGCCCTCGTCTCCGAGCTGGGGGAGATCATCGTGGAAGATCGGGTGGCCACTCCAACCACCGGGTCTGAGCAGATCGTCGACGCGGTCGTCGCCATGATCGAGCGCCTGCACGCCGGCCATGAGGTGCAGGCCGCTGGCGTCGCCGCCCCGGGATTCATCGATGCGGCCCAGTCGACGGTGTACTACACGCCGAATATCAGCTGGCGGCACGAGCCACTCCGAGAGCGCCTCACCGACCGACTCGACCTCGACATCACTATTGACAACGATGCCAACGCGGCCGGCTGGGCCGAGTTCCGCTTCGGCGCCGGCCGCCTCTACAGCGACATGACCATGCTCACCATCGGCACCGGGGTCGGTGGGGCCATCGTCACCCAGGACCGCCTGTTCCGCGGCGGGTTCGGCGCGGGAGCCGAGCTTGGCCACATGCGCGTCGTACCGGACGGCCTCCCGTGCGGCTGCGGCGCCCGCGGTTGCATCGAGCAGTATGGCTCCGGTCGCGCGCTGCTTCGTATGGCCAATGAGATTGCGGATATGGACGGCATCGGCCCGGGGCTCGCTGCGGTGCGCGAACAGAAGGGCGTCCTCACCGGGCCGGATGTCGCAGACCTCATCGTTGCTGGGGACGCTGGTGCTGTGCAGGCACTCCGCCAACTCGGCACCTGGCTCGGTCAAGCCTGCGCTTCGCTCAGCGCGGTGCTCGATCCGCAGGTCTTCGTCTTCGGCGGGGGCGTCGCGGTGGCCGGTGACCTTCTGCTCGATCCGATCCGGGAGGCCTACCTCTCCTGCCTCCCTGCACGCGGATTCCACCCCGAACCTGCGTTCGTGATCGCCGAACTGGTGAACGACGCGGGCGTCGTGGGAGCGGCAGACCTGGCGAGACTTCACTCCGAAAGCCGGTAGTCAGGCGCGAAGCCGTTAGAGTAGGGCAATCTCTGAAGGCGTGGGTCACAAATGTTCTACTGGTTCATGAAGAACCTGGTTGCCGGTCCTCTGCTCAAGACCGCCTTCCGTCCATGGGTCACCGGGCACGAGAACATCCCGAAATCGGGCGGTGTGATCATGGCATCCAATCACCTCTCGTTCATCGACTCAGTGTTCCTGCCGCTCGTGATGGACCGCCGCATCAGCTTTCTCGCCAAGAGCGATTACTACACGGGGCGCGGCACCAAATCGTGGATGATCAAGAACTTCCTGACGGCCACAGGGATGATCCCGATCGACCGCTCCGGGGGCAAGGCGTCCGAGGCCTCCTTGCAGACCGGGCTCGGGGTGCTCGCGCGCGGTGAGGTACTCGGCATTTATCCGGAGGGCACTCGCAGCCCCGATGGCCGGCTCTATCGGGGTCGCACCGGTGTCGCCCGCATGATTCTCGAGGGCGGCGTTCCGGTGGTGCCGGTCGCGATGATCGATACCGAGAAGGTGATGCCCATCGGATCGCGCTTGCCGAAGGTGCGCCGAATCGGAATTGTCATCGGAAAGCCGCTCGATTTCTCGCGGTTCGAAGGCATGGAGGGCGACCGCTTCATTCTTCGTTCGATCACCGACGAAATCATGTACGAGCTCAATCGCCTCAGTGGCCAGGAGTACGTGGATGTCTATGCCTCCTCCGTCAAGGAGAAGCAGGCTTCACTCAGCCGGTAGGCTGGCAAGTCGGGCCATTCTCTCTTTCTCTCAGCCCGATCTCACCCCCAGCGCATTGAGGAACCACCCCCTGTGTTTGCCAGCAATGATGACCCGGTCGTACTCGCAGATCCGTCCGTAATCGCCGGTCTCGACCACTGGCGCACACTGCCGATCAAGCAGCAGCCCCAGTGGCCGGATGCCTCGGCGGTGCAGGCTGCTTCAGCAGAGATCGCCACGCTTCCGCCCCTCATCTTTGCCGGTGAGGTTGACGTGTTGCGCGAGCGTCTCGCCGCCGCCGCGCGTGGCCAGGCCTTCCTGCTGCAGGGCGGCGATTGCGCCGAGACTTTCGCCGGGGCGACCGCCGACGCCATCCGCAATCGCGTCAAAACGGTGCTGCAAATGGCTGTGGTGCTCACCTACGGTGCTTCCACCCCGGTGATCAAGATGGGCCGGATGGCTGGACAGTTCGCCAAGCCGCGCTCGAGCGACACCGAGACCCGCGGAGACGTGACCCTACCGGCGTACCGCGGCGACATCGTCAACGGCTTCGACTTCACGCCGGAGTCGCGCGAGGCAGATCCCCGCCGTCTCGTGCAGGGGTACCACACCTCGGCATCCACGATCAATCTCGTGCGCGCCTTCACCCAGGGTGGTTTCGCCGACCTGCGCCAGGTGCACCGGTGGAATCAGGGCTTCGCCCGCAATCCGGCGAACGTGCGTTACGAGCAGATGGCCCACGACATCGACAAGGCCATCAAGTTCATGCAGGCGGCGGGCGCCGATTTCGACGAACTCAAGCGCGTGGAGTTCTACACCAGTCATGAGGGCCTGCTCATGGATTACGAGCGCCCGATGACGCGAATCGACTCGCGCAACGGCACACCGATCAACACCTCGGCACACTTTATCTGGATCGGGGAGCGCACCCGCGACCTCGACGGCGCCCATGTGGACTACATGTCTCGCGTACGCAACCCGATCGGCGTCAAGCTCGGCCCGACGACCAAGATCGACGACATGCTTCGGCTCATCGACAAGCTCGATCCGAACCGCGAGCCCGGACGTCTGACCTTTATTACTCGCATGGGATCTGGCAAGGTACGGGACGCTCTACCGCCGCTTCTTGAGGCGATCAAGCAGGTCGATGCCAACCCGCTGTGGGTCACCGACCCGATGCACGGCAATGGGCTCACCACTCCCAACGGCTACAAGACGCGGCGGTTCGACGACGTCGTCGACGAGGTCAAGGGCTTCTTCGAGGCGCACCGGGCGGCGGGAACCTACCCGGGCGGCATCCACATCGAGCTGACCGGCGACGATGTCACGGAGTGCCTCGGCGGCTCAGAGCAGATCGACGAGGCAACCCTCGCGACCCGGTACGAGTCACTCTGCGATCCGCGGCTCAACCACATGCAGTCGCTCGAGCTCGCGTTCCTCGTGGCCGAGGAGCTCGGCGCGCGCTGACTCGGGTTTCGTGGAACCGCGCGCCCGTTTGTCAGCCGCGCGGCGAAACATTCGACAGCATGGCTGACGAACGGGCGCACGGTCGCGGGGGCACCTTGGAGACCTAGCCACCAGCAGGCGACGACGGTTACCTTCACCAGTGAGTCCGCGTGTTCGCGGTGAGCCATCGTGAAGTCCGTCCCCTCGGTGCCATGGGCTAGCCGGCGATGAGAGCCACCGTGATCGTGGATCCTTTGTCCACAGTGGTTCCTGCAGCCGGATTGATCGACTTCACCCGTGGAAAGGGGAACTGGGAAAGCACCTCGCTGAACCCATCGTTCTTGAACTTGATGGAGAACCCGGCATCGGTCAACACTTTTTTCGCATCCGACCACAGCTGCCCGACAACATCCGGCACGGCGATCTGCTCCTTGCCCTTGGAAATCGTCAGCGAGATCGGATCTCCGGGCCGGATGACGGCTCCGTCGGCGACGTCGATACCGATCACGTTGCCTTTGGGCACGGTATCGCTGTAGTTCTCCCGGCCCGGCGTCGCCGTGAGCCTCACTTCGAGGAGGGTGCTGGTGGCATCTTTGACACTGCGCCCCGCGACATCCGGGATCGCACCGGCGGAGACGACGAGCGAAATCGGCTGGTTCTCGCCATAGGTCTTCACCGTTGCGAGGTCGAGTGCATTGGCGCCGAAGGCCGAGATCACGGTGTCTTTGGACACCTTGGCGTCAAACTGCTTTGTCGAGCCATTCGACTCGTAGCGGAAGCCGGCGTCCTTGATCTTCTGGATGGCGGCGTTCTGTGCCTCGCCCACCAGTGTGGGAACGGCGATGTTCCGTGGCCCGGTAGAGATCAACAGCGTGACCTTGCTGTTTTTGGCCACACGGGTTCCGATGGCGGGAGTGGTCTCTGCAACGGCGCCTTTCGCCACGCTAAGCGACGGCGCCGCTCCGGGTTGGGGGTTGACGGTGAACCCGAGCCTGGTGAGCGCAGCGGATGCCGCAGCGGGGGTCTGCCCGGCGAGATTGGGGATCGCAATCTGTGCCCCGGGTCCGGTGCCGAAGTACCAGGCGGTGCCGCCCACAAGAGCGGTGACGACGATGACGAGGGCGAACAGCCAGAATCCCTTGCGTCGCCTCCGGTCGCTCTTCAGTGCGAGGGTGTTGGCGGTCTCCGTGAGGATCGGACCGGTGCGATGCCGAACCTTCGGCGTGAGGATCTGGGTGTCGCCGGTAGTTGACGGCGGGGCGACTGCGGAGGGCATGATCATCGTGCGCTGGAGAGCGGTGGCCGCGGTGGCAGGCTCATCGAGCCGCAGCAGCGCTTCCGTCTCATGTAGCTGGTCGAGCATGGCCTTCGCGTCGCGGGGACGCTGGTCGGGATCCCGCGCGGTGGCCCACAATACGAGCTCGTCAAGCTCGGCGGGCACGCGTGGGTTCTTGGTGCTCGGTGTCGGCACGGTGTCGTTTGCGTGCTGGTGCGCGATTTGGAAAGCCTGCTCGCCCTTGAATGGCTGCTCGCCGGCCAGCATCTCGTAAAGCATGATGCCGACGGCATAGATGTCGCTGCGGGTGTCAGCCACACCGCGGGTCACGAGCTCGGGGGAGAGGTAGGCGATCGTGCCGAGGAGGGCGTTGCCGGTAGCCGTGTTGGCGGATGCCGCGCGTGCGAGCCCGAAGTCGCCGATCTTGATCCGCCCGTCGTCCGCGAGAAGCACATTTTCCGGTTTGAGGTCGCGGTGAACAATGCCGTTCTTATGCGCGGCGGCGAGCCCGGCAAGGATGGCCTCCATGATGTCCATCGCCTGCATCGTGGTGAGCACCTTGTGCTCCATCAGCAGGTCGCGCAGCGTGATACCCGGCAGGTATTCCATCACCAGGTAGGCGGTCTCGCCGTCCTGCCCTTGGTCGTAGACGTTCACGACGTTCGGATGTGCCAGTCGCGCGGCCGAGCGCGCCTCCTGGATGAAACGCGCCTTGTATTGTGAATCGTCGGCGAGGTGACCGTGCATGACCTTGATCGCGACGCGCCGCTCAAGACGGAGGTCGGTGGCGAGGTACACCGTGGCCATGCCTCCGCGGGCGATGCGTGAGCGCACCTGGTACCGGCCGTCGATGAGACGTCCGATCAGGGGGTCGCTACTGCTGGTGGTCACTGGACAATTCTAGGGATTGACCGGTAAATCATCCGGATAAAACACCGTGCTGCAGCCGCTTCGAATGCGCTTGTGAGCGCAATCGTTATCTCCCACTGGCTACTTGAGTGTCGCGAGCCAGGATCGTGCCGAGGTCTCCCATTTTGCGTAGGCAGCGGGGAAGCCGGACAGCTGCACCGCCTGGGCCGCATCGGTTACAGATTTGGCCTGCCAGCCCGGAATGTCGAGAAGCCCGCGAGTATTCGCGGCGTTGGGATTCTTCGGCCCACCGAAAAACAGACGGCTCGCGTACGTCGGCTCCAGGATCTGCGCCGGAGTACCCCAGCCGGTGCTCTGACGCTGCTGGAAGATGCCGATCGAGTCGCGGTCACCGTAGGTGAGGTTGCGGAGACCCGACTCTTGCGCGGCGGCGGCGAGGGCCACGACCAGGCCATACTCCGGCACGCCGAGGGAGCGGCCGACGGAGACGATGATGCGCGCATTGGTGGCCATTTCGCGGGTGAGAGGCACGACGGCACTCGGCGATGCGGGCACGACGGAAGCAGCGGTCGGGATGACGAGGGTGTGGCCGCCGTAGATGATGCTCGACCAGCTGAGGTTATTGGCGGTGAGGATGGCCTGGGAGGTCACATCGAATTTCGAGGCGATCTTCGCGATGGTGTCACCGCTTGCAATCGTGTAGGTCACGGGGTTACTGCTCGGCGTTTTGGCAGACGGAGCCTCCACGATGCGCACTTGGCTGGCGGGGGTGACGGAGGCCACAGCCGTCGATCCCGGGATGGCAATTGTCTGGCCGGGGTAGATGATGCTGGTCCAGGCCAGCCCGTTGGCGCTCAGCAGGGTTTGGGTGGCGAGCCCGAACTTTGCGGCGATGCCGCCGATCGAGTCGCCCTTCTGGATCGTGTAACGGCTCGTTGGGGTGGAAGCGACGGGAGTGACTGCGGACACTGGCCCGCTTTTGCTCAGCTTCAGCATCTGGCCGGCAAAGATCACCGACTTCCAGCCGAGGCCGTTGAGAGCGAGAACGGAGGCGGTGGCCAGGCCGTAGCGCCCGGCGATGCTCGAGATCGTGTCGCCGGCCACGACCTTGTAGCTGGTGGGCGCGGCAGCCACGATGGTGCTGGCCTGCGAAACGGGGACGGCAACGGGGTTGCGTGCGGCTCGGGCGGCGGCGGTGAACGCGTCGCGGATGCTCTTGCGGAGCTCTATCGGCGAAGACCGCGGTTTTTCGCGCCGAAGGTCGGCGGAGTGCACCGGGCCGGTCACATTGAGCGTCATCGCCATGGAGCCGGCGATCACGATCGGGATGGTGTTGAAGAGACCGCGGGCAAGTTTGCCCTGATCGGCCCGGCTGCCCTGATCCGCGGGGCTGCCCTGCCGCCGACTCGAGCGGTCCCTACGCGGTTCGAATGTGTTCGTCATGCTAAAACCTCGTCTATCTCTCGCCCCCGAGATATGTGCTGCACCCAGGAACAGGCGACACGCCATCGGTAAACGCTGACATAGATTTATAACAGTGTCAATTAGCGGGACGGATGTTGTTTAAGTTAACGCATTCGAAATAAAAAGCCGAAGTTTGCACGGGGCCGCACTTCTGGCAGCATTGCACTCGTGACTACTGCTTCGGACACCCGCTGGCTCACCCTCCCCGAACTCGTCGACATGCTCGGAATCGGCGTGAGCAAAGTGCGTCGGCTCATCGAAGACCACAGCCTGCTTGCCTCGAAGTTCGACGGTGTCTGGAAAGTACCGGAGTCCTTCATCCGTGACGGCGAGCCGCTTCCGGAGCTGCGCGGAACTCTTGTCGTGCTCCATGACAGTGGGTACAGCGACGACGAAGCGATGCACTGGCTGCTCACCGAGGAGGAGAGCCTCGGCATCTCCCCAATCGACGCTCTCCGCGCCGGCCGCAAGGCCGAGGTGAGACGAGTCGCGCAGGCGCTCGGCTTCTAGCGGACCTCCGCGTCTTAGGCGGATCGCTTGATCACGGTGTCTGCGAGCCGAATCAATTGCTCCTTTGATGCCGCGCTGAGTGGAGCAGTTTCGATCGCGGTGATCGCGAGTGTGACGTTGTGGTCAATGATGCGCTCGACATGCTCGACGGCACCGCTCTCGCGGATGGATGCCTGGAGCATCGCCACCTGCTGAGGTGAGAGTTCCGGGTCTCCGAGCAGTTCGTCGAGCAGGCTGGTGGAGTTGGACGACAGCTTGGTGCGAGCGAGGGCGATGAGTACCGTGCGTTTGCCTTCGCGCAGGTCGTCTCCCGAGGGTTTGCCCGTGGTCTCGGGGTCACCGAAGACGCCAAGCAGGTCATCCCGCAGCTGGTAGGCGATTCCCAACGGAAGGCCGAATTCGCGGAGCGCAGCAACCTGCTGGATCGATCCGCCGGCGAGCGCCGCACCGATTGCGAGAGGCGCTTCGATGCTGTACTTGGCCGACTTATAGACGATCACGCGGTGCGCGCGCGAGAGCAGTTCGGGTTCTGGGTAGTTTCTCCAGCTGCGTTCTTCGAGGATGTCGAGGTACTGGCCGACAGTCACTTCTGTTCGCATGAGGTTGAATTCGCGGCGCGCGGCAACGCGGGCCGCGGGCTCGGTGAGCGACTGTAGTCCGGAGTCGAATAGCTCGTCGCTCCAGCTCAGCAAAAGGTCGCCGAGCAGCAGCGCGGCGGACTGGCCGAATCCGCGCGCGCTCCCGGTCCAGCGGCCGTCGTCGTGCAGAGCCTCGAATCGCTTGTGTGCACTGGGCATCCCACGCCGGGTGTCGGAGTTATCCATGATGTCGTCGTGCACGAGTGCCGCCGCGTGAAAGAACTCGAGGGCACTCGCCGCAAGCACGATCGCATCGAGATCGCTGGGGACGCCGCGATCGGGCATCACATCGAAGCTCGTCATGTGTCCGCTTACGGACTGCCAGCCCCAGTAGCAGAAGAGCGCACGAAAGCGCTTGCCGCCCCTCAGGAGCACGCGGGAGAAGTCGATGAACGGGGCAAGGTCCGATCCGATGTGCGCGAGCAATGGCTCCCGCTCGTCCAAAAAAACGTCGATGTCGCTCTGGACAAGGTCAACTAACCGCTTACTCTCAGGCACGGTTATAGCCTAGCTAGGTAGCAGAGTCTACAATTGAGACACACCATAACCGCGTCTCTGGCCTGAAGGGAGTCATCATGCCGCTGTCGGAACATGAACAGCGTCTCCTGGACGAAATGGAGCGCAGTCTCTATCACAACGATGCAGATTTCGTCGCAACTGTCGGCTCGGGCGGTGGACGGCCAACCTACCGGTCAATCGCGATCGGTGCGCTCCTCGGCCTCGCCGGAATCGCGGTGATCGTCACCGGTGTCATGCTCCAATTGGCCGTCCTCGGTGTCGCCGGATTTGTAGTGATGTTCGTGGGCGTTCTCGTGGCCATTTCGTCGCCCAAGCGTCTGGTAGAAGAAGCGCCGCGGCCTGCTGAAGCGCGTTCGAAAGCGTCCTTCATGGATCGCATGAACGAGCGCTGGGACAAGCGCCAGGATGGGCGCGAGCAGTAGCTTCACCCTCAAACGACGGCCGATCGAAAGATCGGCCTTTTTTTGTGCCGTTTTTCGTGGCGGTTTACGCAATCGACTCGATTTTCCTCCACCAGTCATCTGCCAGTAATATCGGGAAGATCTACCCCATTTCGGGGCATTTCGGCGTGCTATTTATTGATTTGTGGTGGAGAGTGGAGTAAAGTGGAGCTTACTTGAATCCAGGCCGGAGAATGAGGGGGAGTTGCCGATGTTTCTTGGCACCCACACCCCCAAGCTCGACGACAAGGGCCGCGTCATCCTTCCGGCCAAGTTTTGGTCAGAGCTCGAGTCCGGCATCGTGATCACCCGAGGCCAGGAGCGATGCCTCTACGTGTTTTCCACTCGCGAGTTCGAAGAGCTGCACGATCGCATCCGTCAGGCTCCCGTCACGAGCAAGCAGGCTCGCGACTATCTCCGTCTCTTTCTTTCCGGAGCGAACGCTGAGGTACCCGACACCCAACACCGCGTCACGATCCCCGCTGCGTTGCGCGCCTATGCCGGTCTCGGACGGGACCTCACCGTGATCGGCGCCGGTAACCGCGCAGAGATCTGGGATACCGCCGCCTGGGAGACCTATTACTCCGAGCAGGAGAGTGCTTTCGCGGACACCACGGAGGAGGTGATCCCCGGGCTCTTCTAGCGCCCTTGTTCCTGACTCCCAGCCGTCGATTCGCCCTGACATCACTTCCCCGGTGACAGGTCGGACGGATGGGGATCAGGAACAAGGAACTGGACCACCGGTCACTATGGTCAGCAACCAGATCCACACCCCTGTGATGCTCGAACGAACCATCGAGCTGCTCACCCCAGCGGTCTCTCAGCCGGGCGCAGTGTTGGTGGATGCAACGCTCGGTATGGCCGGCCACGCCGAGGCCTTCCTGCAGGGCTTTCCCGAGCTGGTGCTCGTCGGTCTCGATCGCGATACCGATGCTCTCGCCATTGCGGGGGAGCGCCTCGCACCCTTCGGCGACCGAGTGCATCTCGTCCACACCGTCTACGACCGGTTCGAGGAGTCCCTCGACTCACTCGGGATCACCGAGGTCTCGGGCATCCTGTTCGACCTTGGCGTGTCTTCCTTGCAGCTCGATCGGGTAGAGCGTGGATTCTCCTATTCGAAGGATGCGCCCCTTGACATGCGCATGGACGCGACATCGCCTCTCACGGCCGAACGAATCCTCGCCGACTACAGCGAGTCCGAGCTGCGGCGTATCTTCTGGGAGTTTGGCGAAGAACGGCTCGCCCAGCGGTATGCAAAGAAGATCGTGGAGTCCCGGGAGGCGAGGCCGCTCGTGCGCTCTGCTGAGCTCGTCGAACTCATCACCGCGGCGACCCCGGTGGCCATCCAACGCAAGGGACATCCGGCCAAGCGGGTTTTCCAGGCACTCCGTATCGAGGTCAACCAAGAGCTCTCGGTACTCGAGCGCGCTATCCCGGCCGCGATCCGCTCCCTCGCCGTCGACGGCCGCATCGTCGTGCTTGCCTACCAGTCGCTCGAAGACCGAATCGTGAAGCGTGCGCTGGCCACAGCGTCGTCATCGACCGCTCCGGTGGGACTCCCGATCGAACTGCCGGAACACCGCGCAGAACTCAGACTGCTCGTCCGCGGCGCCGAACTCGCCAGCGACGACGAGAAGGCCGCAAACCCGCGGTCCACACCCGTGCGGCTGCGTGCTGCCGAACGCATTCGGAAGGCCGCATGAGTAACGCTCTCGCCATCGATCTGCCAGCCTTCGTTCCGGCAGGGCTCGACAGCCATCCCCGTCATATTGAGATCGTCTCCACTCGCCACCAGAGGCGTGCGCGACCTCGCGTGGTCTACGCACTCGTTGCCGTCGTCGGACTCTTCATCATCCTGATGGCCCAACTGCTTCTCAGCATCTGGCTGTCGGATGGTGCGTACCAGATCTCGGGACTCCAGCAGACCCAGCGCGATCTCTCCCGTGACCAGCAGGCTCTGTCCGAATCCCTCAATACCTTGCGGTCACCCCAGAACCTCGCGGGGCGCGCATCTGCGCTCGGCATGGTGATGAATACCGGCAGCCAGGGCTTCCTGAGCCTCACCGGTGGTGTCACCCGGGCTCCCATGGCGGCCACTGCAGATACGACCGTGGCAGCGGATGCCGCGAAATATACCCCGAACGCGCTGATCACCCCCGAGCTTTCGGCTATCGGTGCGGGAGCAACCACAGCCGGGACGGGCGCGCCTGGCACACCACTGACGAACGATTCTGTAGCGTCCACAGCGGGGGTTCCGGCGCCGACTGTAATGCCGTCGCCGATCACCCACTAGAGCATCGGCTCCGGCGTCGGCCGGCGCCGAGAACACCCGTTCCGTGAACCATCCAGTTGCCAAACCATCGGAGGAAGCGCCCGTGACCACCCCGCGCCGCAGCCGTCATCGCCTGGCCCTCGCGATCGTGGTGGTCTTTGCGGTGGTCGGCGTGTTCGCCGTTCGCCTCGTCGACATCCAGCTCGTGCGGGCCGACCAGCTCACCTCTGACGCGCTCAACAAGCGAGCCGTCGTCACCCCCACCTATGCGGCTCGCGGCGGCATCGTCGACACCAACGGGGTTGTTCTCGCCGCCAGCGTCAACCGTTACGACGTGGCGGTGTCTCCGGCGAACTTCGTGAAAATGGATGCGGCGGGCGGATTCGGCGTCGTCGCGAAAGACGGCACGAAGACCACAGTGACCGTGATGCAGGCCGCGACCGAGCTCGCCACTCTCACGAAGCAGGACCCGGCGACGGTGTACCAGTCGCTCACCAAAAATCCGACCTCAAACTATGCTTTGGTCACCAAATCCGTCGACCTCGCGACTCGACGCGCTATCGAGAAGCTCAAGATTCCGGGCATCGTGTTCCAGCTGCATCCGAAGCGCGTCTACCCGAATGGCGCGGTAGCCGGCAACCTCACCGGCTACATGAACACCGAAGGACCGGGTGGCGGTCTCGAGGTCACCGAAAAAAAATGCCTGGCCAGCACCGACGGCAGTTCCACCTATGAGCAGGGCGCCGATGGGGTGCAGATCCCCGGTAGCGCGGTCACCACCAAGGCATCCGTTCCCGGTGGCACACTCAAGCTCGCCCTCGACAGCGACCTCGACTGGTTCTCCACCCAGGCCATCGCCGAGCAGGGCACTGCGATCGGCGCGCAGTCGGGCACGGCCATCGTGCTGCGTGTCAAGGACTTCCACATCATGGCCGCGGCCGACTGGCCAGCGGTCGACCCGAACAACATCGACGGATCGGCCGTCGCCAACTTCGGTTCGCTCGCCTTCTCTGCGGCGTACGAGCCAGGCTCAGTATTCAAGGCGATGTCTGCCGCCATCCTTCTCGACACCGGAATCGGGTCACCGACCATGCAGGCCACCGTTCCGTCGCGGTGGACGACGCCGGAGGGCGGTTTCGTGCGGGACGCGATAGGCCACCCCACCCAGCAGCTCACGCTGACCGGCGTGCTGCAGAACTCGTCGAACGTGGGCATTTCCATGCTCGGTTCGAAGGTGCCGGAAGACGTGCGCCTCGCGTATATGAAGAAGTTCGGGCTCGGCCAGAGGACCGCGGTCGACTTCCTGGGTGAGCAGTCGGGCAGCCTGGGTGTCAGCGGCAGCGCCGCCAAACCCTGGGACGACCAGAGCAAGTACAACGTGCTCTACGGCCAGGGCGTGTCGGCCACAGCCCTGCAGGTGGCCCAGATCTTTGGAACCCTCGGCAACGGGGGAGTCAAACTGCCGCTGACTCTCGTCGAGAGCTGCACAAAGGCCGACGGCACCGTCACCGATCTCCCCTCCGCAACGGGCACACGGGTGGTCACCGAAAACACCGCGAAGACCGTGGTGAACATGCTCGAGAGTGTGATTCAGGGCGGTGAGCTATCCCAGGCCGTGAAGATCCCGGGATACCGCGTCGCGGGCAAGAGTGGCACCGCCGAGGTGGCCGGGCCGGGTGGCTACACCTCCGATCGCATCGTGTCGTTTGCCGGGATCGCGCCCGCCGAGGACCCGCAGTACGTCGTCGTCGTGACCTACACCAAGCCAGCTACTATGAAGTCGTCGGCCGCTGCGGCACCGACTTTCAAGAAGATCATGTCCCAGGTGCTCACAAAGTACCGGGTACCCCCGTCGACAACGCCATCCACCTATCCGGCGACGACCTGGTAAGAAAGTAGACGCTGTGACTGCACGGATCCCCCCGGTTCTACGACCGGAGCATCCGCTGGCCAGGCCTCTAGTCGGACTCGTTTCGGAGTTCGGGCTCGACTCGGTCGGCCAGCTCGACGGTGTCGAAATCACGGGTGTCACCGTGCGCTCCACCGAGGTCGAGGCCGGTGATCTCTATGTGGGGATCCAAGGCCAGAACAGCCATGGCGCCCAGTACTCGAAGCAGGCTGCCGAGAGTGGTGCCGTGGCCGTGCTGACCGATCAGGCCGGAGCCGAACTCGCCGCTGACAGCGGCCTTCCCCTTGTCATTGTCGAGTCGCCACGGAGGGCGCTCGGCGACGTTTCGGCCTGGGTATACCGCACCAACGAGCATCCACCACTCATGCTCGGTATCACCGGCACCAACGGAAAGACCTCGACCGCCTACATCCTTGAGGCGATCCTCAAGCAACTGGGTCTCGTCACTGGACTTTCGTCGACCGCCGAGCGCCACATCGGCGAGGTGAGTGTTGTCTCGAGACTGACCACCCCGGAGGCGAGCGAGATGCACGCCCTCCTTGCCCGCATGCGCGAGAGCGAGGTGCGTGCGGTCGCCGTCGAGGTGAGCGCCCAGGCTCTCACCAAGAATCGGGTCGACGGGCTCTTGTTCGATGTGGTGGCCTTCACCAATCTCAGCCACGACCACCTCGACGACTACGCCGACATGGACGAGTATTTCGAGGCCAAGCTCGCGTTGTTCGACCCGGAGCGTGGCAAGCGCGGAGTCGTCTCGCTGGATACGGCCTGGGGCGAGAAGGTTGTCGATCGCTCCCGCATCCCGGTCACCACGATCTCGTCGACCACCGGCGTCGCGGGGGCGTGGAACGTCGAAATCCTCGACGAACGTGCGTCCGGTGTCGAGTTCACTCTCACCGGACCGGAGGGTCGTTCGATCACAACCCACGTGCCACTCATCGGCCGACACATGGCGGCCAACGCGGCCCTCGCGGTCGTGATGCTGGTGGAGGCCGGTTTCGAGCTCGAAGCCATCGGCCAGGCAATCGAGCACGGCATCGACGCTTATCTTCCCGGACGCACCGAGAGAGTTTCCGGCGATCGCGGGCCGAGCGTGTATGTCGACTTCGGACACAGCCCGGATGCCTTCCTCAATACTCTCGACGCGGTGAGCAAATTCACCACGGGCCGCGTGATCATGGTGTTCGGCGCTGACGGGGACCGCGACGCGACCAAACGTCACGAGATGGGGCGGGTCGCCTCTGAGGGTTCCGACATCCTGGTGATCACCGATCACCACCCACGCTTCGAAGACCCGGAAGCGATTCGAGCGACGCTGATCGAGGGCGCGAATCGTGCCGAGCACCAGGCCGAGCTTCACGAGGTCAGCCCGCCGGAGAAGGCGATTCGCGTGGCGGTGGCGCTCGCGCAGGAGGGTGACTCAATCCTCTGGGCTGGCCCCGGTCATCAGGACTACCGCGACATCCGCGGTGAGCGCACGCCATATTCCGCACGCGCCGAGGCCCGTGAGGCCCTACGAGAGGCGGGGTGGGCTTAAGTGATCTCTCTCACGCTTGCCGAACTCGCGGCGGCCGTCGGCGGCACGCTGCGCCTCGCACCCGGCTCCCATGACTTCGACGAGGTCTCCGGAACGGTTCACGCCGATTCGCGTCTCGTCACCCCCGGATCGACTTTCATCGCCCTGCCCGGCGAGGTATCCGATGGCCACCTGTTCGCTCAGGCCGCGATCGACAACGGTGCCGCCGTGCTGCTCGTCGACCATGAACTCGAACTCGCGGCGTCCCAGGTCGTGGTTGAAGATACCCTCACCGCCCTCGCCGATCTCGCTCGATTTGTCGTCGCAACCGTTCGCGCCAGGGGAGCGCTCAAGGTCATCGGCATCACCGGGTCGAACGGCAAGACGACCACCAAGAACATGCTGCGCGCGGTGCTCGAGACCGCCGGCGCCACCATCGCCCCTCCCGGCTCATTCAACAACCACGTCGGGGCGCCTCTCTCCATGCTGTCGATCGACCTCGACACGCGCTTCCTCGTGGTGGAGATGGGAGCCTCCGGAATCGGAGAGATCGCCCGAACCGTCGGAATCGTCATGCCCGACATCTCTGTCGTGCTCAAAGTCGGCCTTGCTCATGCCGGCGAATTCGGCGGTATCGAGCAGACCCAGCGGGCAAAGTCTGAGATCGTGACGCAGCTGCCGGCCAGTGCCGTCGCGATTCTCAACCGGGACGACGAACGCGTCGCCGCGATGGCGTCCCTCACGAAGGCCCGCACGGTCTGGTTCGGACTGGATGCCTCGGCAGACGTGCGCGCGGACGACCTGCGCGCCACCGCCTCCGGCACCGCGTTCACGCTCATCGAGGGCGACCTGCACCGGCCGGTACTGCTGCGGATCCTCGGCGAGCATCACGTGATGAACGCCCTCGCGACCCTCGCGGTCGCCCGTGAACTCGGCGTCGACCTCGACACCGCCATCACCGCCCTCGAATCGGTGCCGCGTGCCGAACGCTGGCGGATGGAGGTGCTGACCCGATCCGACGGCATCCTGGTGATCAACGACGCCTACAACGCGAGCCCCGACTCGATGTCCGCCGCACTCAAGACCCTCGCCCAGATCATCGAACCGGGCCAGCGTTCCATCGCGATCCTCGGTGAGATGACGGAGCTCGGGGAGTTTTCCGACGGGGAGCACGATCGCATCGGTCGGCTCGTCGTGCGCCTCAACATCCAGAAGCTCATCGTTGTTGGTCACGGTGCCCGTCACATCCACAATGCTGCAGGGCTGGAAGGCTCGTGGGACGGGGAGTCGATGCTCGTCGCAACCGCCGACGAGGCTTACGATCGGATCCGCGACGATCTGCGCGCGGGCGATATCGTGCTGGTGAAGTCCTCGAAGTCCGCCAATCTGCGCTTTCTCGGCGACCGCATCGGTGAGGTGCCGGAGTGATTGCGCTCCTCACCGCCGGCGGCATCAGCATGGTCTTTACCCTGCTGTTGACACCGCTTTTCGCGAGAGCGTTCCGTCGGCTCAAACTCGGCCAGTTCATTCGCGCGGACACCCCGACCGCGCACGTGATGAAGCGCGGGACGCCCTCAATGGGTGGCATCGTCTTCATCACGGCGGCCATCGTCGGCTATTTCGGCGGCCACCTGGTGGCCGGAGACTCCGTCGCCGGCACCGGGATCCTGGTGCTCGCGATGATGGCCGGACTCGGCTTCATCGGCTTCATCGACGACTTCCTCAAGGTCAAGCGCCAAAACAGCATCGGTCTCGCCGGCTGGTACAAGATTGTCGGCACGGTGATCGTGGCCATCGTGTTCGGAATCATCGCACTGGTCTATCGGGATGCCAACGGACGCACCCCGGCCTCGACCGCGATCTCTTTCGTCCGCGATCTCAACTTCAACTTCGTCGTGCTGTTCGGCGCCACCTTGGGAGTGATCCTGTTCATCGTCTGGATCGTGCTGATCACGACGGCCACCACCAACGCGGTGAACCTTGCCGACGGCCTCGATGGCCTAGCGGCCGGCTCGTCAATCCTCGCGATCGGCTCGTACATCATCATCGGATTTTGGCAGTCCAACCAGTCCTGTTTCAGCACGAAAATTCAAGTTGCCAACCTGTTCAAGTGCTACACCGTCTCCCGCCCGCTCGATATCGCGGTGGTCGCGGCGGCGATCGTCGGCTCGCTCATCGGCTTTCTGTGGTGGAACACCTCGCCCGCCCAGATCATGATGGGCGACACCGGGTCGTTCGCACTCGGCGGGGCCCTCGCCGCCCTCGCCATCCTCTCCCGCACCGAACTGCTCCTCATTCTGATCGGTGGCCTGTTCCTCATCATCACCGGCCAGGTGATCGTGCAGCGCATCTACTTCAAAGCCACCCGAGGCAAACGCATCTGGCGCGCGAGTCCCCTCCATCACCACTTCGAGATGAAGGGCTGGGCAGAGGTCACGATCGTCGTGCGCTTCTGGATCATCTCCGGCCTCTTCGTGGCGGCCGGCGTCGGCACGTTCTATCTCGAATGGCTCTCGCGGGTTCGCTGATGACACGAACTGCGGATGACGTTGCGGCGCTCACGGGCTGGAGCGCCGAGTGGGCGGGACTCCGGGTGGCCGTGCTCGGCCTCGGCGTCACCGGCTTCTCCGTCGCGGACACGCTCGCGGAACTCGGCGCAGAGCTCGTCGTGCTCGCCAATCGTGCCGATGACGAGACCGCCGACCTGCTGGAGGTGATCGGGGTGCGCCTGGTGCTCACCAACCTGGAGTCCGAGCTCGCCGCCTTCGGCCCGGAGCTCGTGGTGGTGTCGCCGGGTTTTGCCCCGACGCATCCGCTCGTCGCCTGGGCAACGGCGGCGGGCATTCCCGTGTGGGGAGATGTCGAGCTGGCGTGGCGCCTGCGCGATCGATCGGGCACTGTTGCCGAGTGGATCGCAATCACCGGCACCAACGGCAAGACGACCACGACCCAGCTGACCACCGCCATGCTCATTGCGGGAGGCAGGCGAGCGATTGCCTGCGGCAACGTAGGCATACCCGTGCTCGATGCGGTGCGCGACCCCACCGGTTTCGACGTGCTCGTCGTGGAACTTTCGAGCTTCCAGCTGCATTACCTTCAGTCGATGTCGCCGTTCTCCAGCGTGTGCCTCAACCTCGCCGCCGATCACCTTGATTGGCACGGTTCCGCCGCGGCCTACCGCGCGGCGAAGGGCAGCGTTTACGATCGCACTCGAGTTGCCTGCGTCTACAACTTGGAAGACGACGCCACGCGCGAACTGGTCGAAGAAGCCGAAGTGGTGGACGGATGCCGCGCCATCGGATTTGGACGCGGAATCCCCGGTCCGAGTGACATCGGCCTTGTCGACGAGATCGTGGTCGATCGGGCATTCCTCGCCGACCGCTGGCGGGCCGCAATCGAGCTCACCACAGTGGATGAGCTCGAGGCCGTTGGGCTCGGGTCGCCGCACATGATCGCGAATGTTCTCGCGGCATCCGCTCTCGCCCGTTCGTTCGGGGTGGCGCCCGGCGACATCCGCTCCGCGCTCCAGGCCTTCCGAATGGACCATCACCGCACAGAGACGATTCTCGAGCGCGACGGGATCCGCTGGGTGAACGACTCGAAGGCCACCAACCCGCATGCGGCCAAGGCCGCGTTGGAATCCTTCGATTCCGTGGTGTGGGTCGTCGGCGGGCTGCTCAAGGGCGTGGACGTCACCGAACTGGTCTCGGCCACCCGTGCGCGCCTGCGTGCCGCCATCCTCATCGGCACCGACCGCTCGGCTCTGCGCGATGCGTTCGCGCGACACGCGCCGGAGCTGCCGGTGTTCGAGGTCGACACCGCGGACACTAGGGAGGTGATGCCGGTGGTCGTGAGACTGTCGGCCGCGGTCGCCCGACGGGGGGACACAGTTTTGCTTGCACCGGCGGCCGCTTCAATGGACCAGTTCATTGACTACGCCGACCGGGGCAACCGGTTCGCGGACGCGGTACGAGAAGCAGATTCAGCACCACAAGCACGAGGGGATGGCACGGATGACGACGAGCCCTCCTCGCCCGCGGATGAAGACTAAGTCGGTCCAGCGCTCGAGCCCTCCGACGGATTCCCACGGTCCCGCAGCTGTAGTCGCGGTCAAGCGGCTCTTCGCTGCCGAGACCGGCAACTACTTCCTGCTGCTCGGCACGACCCTCTTTCTCGTGGTCTTCGGCCTGATCATGGTGTTGTCGTCCTCGGCCGTTGAGTCATTCAAAGCGAGCGGTGACTTCTTCAACGGCTTCGTGCGCCAGGTGGTTTTCGCGACGGTCGGCGTGCCGCTGATGCTCATTGCGGCTCGGATGCGCGCGAGCTTCTGGAAGCGCTGGTCGGGAATCTTTCTCCTGGTAGCGCTCGGGCTTCAGTTTTTGACCGTTGCTACGCCACTCGGGTCTGAGCGCGGTGGTAATCGAAACTGGATTACCATCGGCACGTTCAGCGGACAGCCGTCTGAGTTCGTGAAGCTCTCTCTGGTGATCTGGCTCGGTTACATCCTCTTCAAGAAGCGCGATGTGATGGACAACTGGCGCGAACTGGTTGTGCCGCTCGTGCCGATCGGTGGGGCAGCCGTCGGACTTGTTCTCCTGGGAGGGGACCTCGGAACGTCGATCATCCTCACCGCGATCGTGATGGGCGCGATCTTCTTCGCGGGCGTCAAACTCCGTTTTCTTGCGGTGCCGATCGTGCTCATCGGCATCGCCGGAGCCATCGCCGCTTCGGCGCGAAGCTCCCGCCAGGACCGCATTCAGGCATTTCTCAGCGGCTGCAAGTCGGCCGATGACCATCTGGGTAGCTGCTGGCAGACCGTGCACGGCTGGTGGGCGTTAGCGTCAGGTGGCCTCTTCGGTTCGGGGCTCGGCAACTCTAAAGCCAAGTGGTCGTGGCTACCGGAGGCGGATAACGACTTCATCTTCGCGATCATCGGGGACGAGCTCGGACTTCTCGGAGCCATCCTCGTGCTTGCGCTCTTCGTCGTACTCGCCATCGCGTTTGTGCGAATCATCCGCGCGAGTACCGACCCTTTCGCCCGGGTCACGGTGAGTGCCGTCATGGTCTGGATCGTCGGTCAGGCGTTCGTCAATATCGCGGTGGTGCTCGGTATCCTGCCGGTGCTTGGCGTACCGTTGCCGCTCATCTCCGCCGGCGGCTCCGCCCTCGTAACCTCGCTCATCGGCATCGGAATAGTGCTGTCTTTTGCACGCCGTGCACCGGATGTCACCACCGCGACCGGCAGTCGACTGAAGTGACGCGGTACCTCCTCGCCGGCGGGGGAACCGCAGGCCATGTGAATCCGCTGCTCGCGGTCGCCGACCGCATCGTTGTCCGCGAACCGGATGCAGTGATCTTGGTGTTGGGCACGGCGGAGGGCCTCGAGTCCCGACTTGTGCCAGCCAGAGGATACGAGTTGCTCGTCGTGCCCCGGCTGCCCTTCCCTCGTCGCCCGAACCTCGAAATACTGCTTTTTCCCTCTCGGTTCGCGCATCTGGTCGCACAGATCCGTGGCCTGGTTCGTGAACACCGCATCGATGTGGTGGTCGGCTTTGGAGGGTACGTCTCCGCGCCCGCCTATCTCGCAGCACGGCGCGAAAAGGTGGCGATCGCGATCCATGAGGCGAATGCGCGCCCGGGAATGGCAAATCGCCTTGGCGCTCGCCTCACCCGTTTCGTGGGCACCGCTTTTCGGTCAGTCCGACTGCCGCATGCTCGGTTTGTGGGGATGCCTCTGCGACAGGAGATCGAATCCCTCGATCGGCCGATCGTGCGGAGGGAGGCATTGGCATTCTTTGGACTCTCTCCGGCTCGTCCGACCCTTCTCGTGACCGGGGGCTCGCAGGGTGCCAAACATGTCAATGAGACGGTCTATGCGGCAGCCGCAACGATCATCGGCGCCGGCTGGCAGATCCTTCACATCACAGGAGAGCGGTCGGAGTTGCCGCCAACCGAGCTTGCGAACTACGTGATAATTCCCTACTGCGACCGCATGGATCTGGCTCTTGCCGCAGCGGATCTTGCTGTCGCTCGCGCCGGTGCCGCAACCGTCAGCGAGTTCAGTGCGCTCGGTGTGCCCGCGGTGTACGTGCCCCTCGCCATCGGCAATGGCGAGCAGCAGCACAATGCCCGTGATGTCGTCGCGGCCGGCGGCGCGCTCATTGTGGAGAACGCCATCTTCACTCCCCAATGGATTCTCGACCGTCTGGTGCCGCTGCTGGAAGACCGGGCGCTCATCGCGGGGATGGCCGCGCGAACGCTGTCCGTCGGAGTTCTCGATGGCGCGGATCGCATGGTCGACCTCGTCGGGGATGCGCTCGCCTCCACCGTAGGTTTGAGCACGTGATCAAGTCAGACTTTTCCCAGACCGTGCCGGCCGACCTCGGTCAGGTTCATTTCGTCGGTATCGGCGGCGCGGGTATGAGCGGTATCGCACTTCTTTTTCTCGAGGCTGGCGTGGCGGTGACCGGGTCGGACATCCGCGTGACGGAAACCGTCGAAGCACTTCGTGCGAAGGGGGTCGTGGTGGCGATCGGACATGACGCCGCCAATATCGAGGGCGCAGACACGCTCATCGTGACGGGAGCAATCGCCGAAGACAACCCTGAATACCTCGCCGCCCGCGAGCGCGGTATTCCGATTGTGCATCGCGCCAGGGCACTCGCCTGGCTCACCCGCAATCATCGCGTCGTCGCGGTCGCCGGCGCCCATGGCAAGACCACCTCGACCGCGATGATCGTCACCGCGATGCTCGCGCTTGAGGCCGATCCGAGTTTCGTCAACGGGGGAGTGATTCGCTCACTCGGTGTGAGCGCGGCCACCGGCACCGGTGACACATTCGTGGTCGAAGCGGACGAGTCAGACGGCTCCTTCCTGCTCTACGACACTGCGATCGCTCTCATCACCAATGTCGACCCCGACCACCTCGATCACTACGGCTCTGAGCAGGCATTCGAGGAGGCATTCGTGACCTTCGCGCGCGCCGCATCCGAGCGGGTCGTCATCTCGAGCGACGATCCACGGGCGGTGGCAGTCACCAGCCGCCTTGGCGATCGCAGCGTGCTCACCTTCGGCCAACACGCGGATGCCGACATCCGGCTGCATTCGATCGACAGCACCGAGACGGTCGCCTTCACCCTCCGCTATCACGGCGTCGACTTCAGTACCCGACTTCGTGTCGCAGGGCTACACAACGCGATCAATGCGGCCGGGGCTTTCGGAGTGCTCGTCTCGCTCGGCTTCGAACCACAGTCCTCCCTCGACGCGATCTCACTTTTCGACGGAACGGAGCGTCGATTCGAGTGGCGCGGCAGCGTGCGCGGGGTCAGCGTCTACGACGACTTCGCCCACCATCCCACGGAAATCAAGGCCGCTCTCTCCGGCGCGCGCGGAGCCGTGGGCGCCGGCCGCCTGATCCCCATCTTCCAGCCGCATCTCTACTCACGCACAAAGCAGATGGCCGTGGAGTTCGCGCAGACATTCGAGTCGCTCGCCGACATCACGATCGTCGTGCCAATCTACGGGGCCCGCCAAGACCCGGAGCCCGGTGTCACCGGTGAGCTCATCACTCGACTGTTCCACGACCGGTCGCGCGTGCACTATTTCGACGAGTGGCAGGATGCCGTTGACTGTGCCGCTTCACTTGCTCGAGAGGGCGACTTCGTGATTCCGATGGGCGGCGGCGATATCCACCGGATCATCCCGCAACTACTCGAGACCCTCTCGCTGCAGCCCGGTTCGACCAGTCCTGGGGCACGATGAAGAGGCCCGAGGGTTTCGACCGCCCACCCGCCTCGACCACGGGGGAGACGCCACCGCGCAGAGGCCACACGAAGAAACCCGCCGCGCCGGAAGCAGCCCTGCCACAGCTACAGCCACAGCCACAGCCACAGCCACACCGCCCTGCCAGGCCGAAGTCGGCATCGCGAGTGGAAGCTCCGGCGGCAAAGCCCGAGCCGACCGCACCGATTGCCCGCAGGCATCCACGACGTGTCCCCACGGCTGAACGTCCGTTGGATGCGGTGGCCCGACACGACCTGAAGCGCGCCGAGAAGGCCCGCCGAGCCTATGAACGCGGGGAAGCGCGACGATTCACGCGACGCTCCCGCCGTCGGCGGATCACCTGGATCGTCAGCGCGGTGTCCGTTCTGTTTGTGGTCGGTTTCGTCACAGGAGCGGTCTATTCGCCTCTGCTCTCGCTCAAAATCATCCAGGTCGAGGGTGCGTCGCGGGTGAGCTCGGCGAGCGTGCGCGCTGCCGTAGACGGACAGCTCGGTCGGCCGCTCGCACTCGTCGACTTTGATGCGATCACCCGATCGATCAGCAAGTTCCCTTTAATCCGCAGCTTCGTCACCGAGACGGTACCTCCCGACACGCTGATCATCCGGATCGCGGAACGAGCGCCGATCGCTACTCTCGCGACGTCGAGCGGCTTCTCTGTTGTCGACCCGGCTGGCATCGTGATTGAGAGCGGGGCAGAACGCCAACCGGGCCTTCCCCTGATAGAACTCGGGGCGGCGACCAGGGGCAGTCCGGCCTTCACGGCATCAGTCGGAGTGCTGCTCGCGCTGCCGTCCACTCTCCTCAAAAGGATTGACACTGTCACCGCCCAGACCTCGGATGACGTGACACTGACTCTGACAGGCGGCCAGTCGGTGGTCTGGGGAAGTGTGGAACAGTCAGCACTCAAGGCCAAAGTTCTCGCGGCGGTCATCGCCGTGGGCGGCACGACGATGAAGTACGACGTGTCGGCACCAAATCATCCGGTGCTCGCCGGCAACTGAGACCAATCTGATGGGTGACTTGGCGACACGCTGGACGGCCTCTCGGCGGCAGGGTGCCCGGCCCCTTAACTTCGAGACAAGAAACCTATACCGGGCATAACTTTAACGCTCAGGTAAAGGTTGAAAGTTCCTACCGGAGGCCGGACGTGACAACGAACCAAAACTACCTTGCCGTGATCAAGGTCGTCGGCATAGGCGGCGGCGGAGTCAACGCCGTCAACCGAATGATCGAACTCGGTCTGCGAGGTGTCGAATTCATCGCGATCAATACCGATGCCCAGGCCCTGTTGATGAGCGACGCCGACGTCAAGCTCGACGTCGGCCGCGAGCTGACTCGCGGACTCGGGGCCGGAGCAGATCCCGAAGTCGGTCGTCGCGCGGCGGAGGATCACGCCGAGGAAATTGAGGAGGCACTCGCCGGCGCTGACATGGTGTTTGTTACCGCGGGAGAGGGTGGTGGAACCGGTACCGGTGGTGCGCCCGTCGTCGCGCGGATCGCGAAATCGATCGGTGCGCTGACCATCGGAGTCGTCACGCGGCCGTTCGGATTCGAAGGCAAACGTCGCGCCGCGCAGGCCGACGTGGGGATTTCCGCCCTGAAGAGCGAGGTCGACACTCTCATCGTCGTGCCCAATGATCGTCTCCTCGAAATCAGTGACCGTGGCATCTCGTTTCTCGAGGCTTTCGCAACAGCCGACCAGGTGCTTCTGGCGGGCGTGCAGGGTATTACCGACCTGATCACGACCCCTGGCCTGATCAATCTCGACTTCGCCGATGTGAAGTCAGTGATGCAGGGAGCTGGATCTGCCCTCATGGGCATCGGCTCCAGTCGCGGTGCCGACCGGGCGATCAAGGCCGCGGAGCTCGCCGTTGCGAGCCCGCTGCTCGAAGCATCCATCGATGGAGCGCACGGAGTGCTGCTCTCGATCCAGGGCGGTTCCAACCTGGGAATCTTCGAGATCAACGACGCCGCGCGGCTCGTGCAGGAGGCCGTGCATCCTGAAGCGAATATCATCTTCGGTGCCGTCATCGATGACACGCTTGGTGACGAGGTTCGCGTTACGGTAATCGCCGCGGGGTTCGACGGTGGCGAACCGGTCGTCAAGAAGGACGACCGTCGGGGCGCTACCGGGGATGTCACTGCACCGGTTGCCGCATTCGCCGCTACCGCCGCCACCGGTGTCGTCGAACCCGAGACGAGCAGCGTGCCCAACTGGGCTGCCGAGTCCGAGGTGCCGACCGCTGCAAAGGACCCGGTCTTCGATGACGGCGATGATGATCTGGATGTTCCCGATTTCCTCAAGTAGCCCCTCCCTCGCCGAACGCCTGGAAGAGGTTCGCGCGGGCGTAGTGGCGGCAGCGGCGGAGGCGGGGCGCGGGGTGGACGACATCACGATGATCGTCGTGACCAAGTTCTATCCGGCATCCCTCGTTCGAGAGCTCTACGCCCTCGGCGTGCGAGAGGTCGGAGAGAATCGCCACCAGGAGGCCCAGGCCAAGGCAGCGGAACTCGCCGACCTCGATGTGGGCTGGAACTTCATCGGCCAACTCCAGAGCAAGAAGGCAAAGCAGGTGCGGGCGTACGCGCACTCGGTGCATTCGCTCGACCGCGCATCCGTCATCGAAGCCCTCGGCAGCAGCGACGGCACGACAATCGAGTGCTTCGTACAGCTCAATCTCACCGACGACCCGGGCCGCGGGGGTGTGCAGCCCGCTGAACTCGAGCGCACCACGGAGCTGGTGCTCGCGACACCGGGGCTCGAACTGCTCGGCGTGATGGCGGTCGCCCCGGTGGGCGAAGAGCCTCGTCCCGCGTTCGTGCGGGTGCGCGAGGCCTCCGAGCGGATGCAGCGGCTCGCGCCCGGCGCGCACTACATCTCCACCGGAATGTCGGGCGACTACCGCGAGGCCATTCTCGAGGGCGCGACACACCTGCGGATTGGTTCCGCAATCACGGGAAACCGCCCAACACCCGGTTAATCTGAATCCATCAGTTCCATCACAGGAGGCACGTAATGGCTAACCCACTTCGCAAGACCATGGTCTACCTTGGCCTCGCCGATGAGGAGTTCGACTACGAGGATGCCGCTCCCGCCGCACCGGCACCTGTCGCCCGCGAGCCACGTGAGTCCCACCTCGCGCCACAGGTAACTGGCACCCGTGCTCCCGTCACTCCACTCCGCCGTGCACCATCGCAGAAGAATGCCTCCCACGCCGATATGAACGAGATTCTCACAGTCCACCCTCGCCAGTACAAGGATGCTCAGGCCATCGCCGAGGCGTTTAGGGATGGTATCCCCGTGATCATCAACCTCTCCCAGATGAGCGAGCCGGACGCACGTCGTCTCATCGACTTCGCGAGTGGACTTTCTCAGGGCCTCTACGGCAAGATCGAGCGCGTAACGAGCAAGGTCTTCCTGCTGTCTCCGGCGCACGTCGCCGTGAGTGGTGACCAGGCCGGAGTGGACTCAGACGTCGATGCCTCGTTCTTTGCCCAGTCCTGAATAGTTCTGTCCTGAATAGTTCTGTCCTGAATAGTTCTGTCCTGAATAGTTCTGTCCTGAATAGTTCTGTCCTGAATAGTTCTGTCCTGAATAGTTCTGTCCAGTCCTGTCAATTCCCCCTCAGTGCGCAGTGCCCAACACTGTCTCGGTATTTCACTGCATCCTCCTCGGCCTAGTCTGACAAAGTGACCCCGAACCCCTTCGCCATCCCGGCTAGCATCGCGTACTTCCTGTTGTTGCTGTATTTCTTCGTGCTCTGGGGGCGCTTCATCCTTGATCTCGTAGGCAATTTTTCGCGAGGATGGCGTCCGCGCGGTTTCGGGCTGGTGGTCTCCGAGTTCGTTTTCGCTCTGAGTGATCCACCGATCAGACTCGTGCGGCGAGTGATCCCCACCATTCGTATCGGTGGCTTCGCACTGGATTTCGCGTGGAGCATCGTCATGATCGTCACGCTCATCCTGCTGTCGGTCGCATCCGCGCTCAGCGTCTAACTTTTCTGGTGGCGCTCGGTCGGGCTACGGCGCGCCGTTTACCGGCAAGCGCGGGTCTCCCTGTGTACTCTGGGAGCGTGGTCGAATACCACGTGGTCTCCTGTCCCGATGGGGCCGCCAGTTTGCTAGCGTTAGCTAACTGTAATTAGCGCTGTACCAGATGAATTTTTTGAGGTGGCACCCATGGCTCTTACGCCTGAAGATGTAGTCAACAAGCGATTCCAGCCGACCAAGTTCCGCGAAGGATACGACCAGGATGAGGTCGATGATTTCCTGGACGAAGTCGTTGTGGAGCTCCGTCGTCTCAACCAGGAGAACGAAGAACTTCGCCAGCGCCTTGTCGCGGGCGAGTCTCGTATCAGCGAGCTTCAGCGCAGTGCCGCGCAGCCCTCTGCTCTGACTGAGGCACCTCCGGCCCACGTCCCTGCAGAGCAGGGACAGCTCGCCGCGCAGGCGCTGCCCCGATTCGGCGAAACCCCTGTCGCTGCTCCCGTCGAACCAGTCCCCGCCCCGGTGCCGGCTCCGATTGCCTATCCGTCGTCTGACCAGAATGCGATCGATTCCGGCAGCACCAATAACCTGCTGCAGCTCGCGCGCAAGCTTCATGAGGAGCATGTGCGAGAGGGCATCGAGAAGCGCGACGCGCTCATCGCCGAGGGGCACGCCACGGCTGCGCGCGTCGTGAGCGAGGCCGAGGCCTCCCAGCGCTCGCAAATATCCCAACTCGACAGTGAGAAGGCCGCCCTCGAGAGCCAGAAGACGACGATCGAGCACCAGATCGACGACCTGCGTACGTTCGAACGCGAATACCGCCAGAAGCTCAAGGGATACATTGAGGGTCAGCTCAAGGAGCTTGACGCTACGGAGCCCGCTCCTGCTTCCCGCGAGACTTCAGCGCCGGTCTCCGCCGCTCCTGCCGCTGCATCCCCGTTTGAGAGCGTGCCAGCAACCAGCGGGTCATACGACCTCGGGGGTTCGGACGGCGTCCCGACGCCGCCGTCGGCCACCTTCAAGGGTTTTGGCGGTAACTGAGCCGCAGGCGAATGCCCCCGCGTCGAAGGGCAGCGGCTCGACGGTTAGCGTCAGGGCGCTGATCGCGCTGGCTCTCGTTGCGGTCGTTGTTTATCTTCTCGATCAGGCCACTAAATTTTTCATCGTTAGTAATCTGTCGGAGGGCGAGCAGGTCAAGGCAATCGGACAACTTCTCCAGTTTCATTTCGTCAAGAATTCTGGTGCGGCCTTTTCCATTGCGAGCGGGTCAACCTGGATCTTCTCTATCGCGGCCAGCGCGGTCACCATCTTCATCATCGGTTTCGCTCGCCGCATCCGTTCGGTGGCTTGGGCAGTGCTGTTCGGGATGTTGCTGGGCGGCACCACCGGAAACCTCACAGATCGTCTGTTCCGGGAGCCTGGCTTCGGGGTCGGACACGTCATCGACTTCATCCAGGTGCAAGGTTTCCCCGCCATCTTCAATATCGCCGACTCATTCATCGTCGCGAGCATGGGGCTGTTTATCCTGCTATCGGTCCGCGGAATCGGGCTCGACGGCCGCCGAACGTCCGAGCGCCACGCTGCGGCAAGGGGCGATGTTCCCACCGAGACGGAACGCCCGATCAGCAGCACCGACAATAAGTAGGCACGTAAATGGAATCGCGTAGCCTCCCGGTTCCGGACGGGCTTGCTGGGGAGCGCGTCGACGCGGCCCTTGCGAAGCTCATGGGCTTCTCCCGCAGTTTTGCCGCCGAGGTGGCCGAAGCGGGGGGAGTGGTCGTCGACGGGCTGACACTCGGCAAGTCGGATCGGCTGCGTTCCGAGAGCTGGCTCGAGGTAACCTGGCAGCCTAAGGTCGCCCCGTCGATCGAGCCGGTTATCGTGCCCGATCTTGGCATCGTCTACGACGATGACGACATCGTGGTGGTCGACAAACCGGTGGGAGTGGCTGCTCACCCCTCGGTCGGTTGGACCGGGCCGACCGTGCTCGGGGCTCTTGCGGGTGCGGGATTCCGCGTCTCCACGTCGGGGGCGTCAGAGCGGGCCGGTATCGTGCATCGCCTCGATGCCGGCACGAGCGGGCTGATGGTCGTGGCGAAAAGCGAGCGCGCCTATACGGAACTCAAGCGACAGTTTCACGATCGCGAGGTCGACAAGATCTATCACGCGGTCGTGCAGGGGCATCCGGATCCGCTGTCCGGCACGATCGACGCGCCGATTGGGCGTCATCCGTCGTCGAGCTGGAAGTTCGCGGTGACCTCCGACGGTAAGAATTCGGTGACCCACTACGAGACACTCGAGGCGTTTCCCAGCGCCTCACTGCTCGAGGTGCACCTCGAGACTGGCCGCACGCACCAGATCAGAGTGCATATGGCCGCCCAGCGGCATCCTTGTGTTGGCGACGCGATGTATGGAGCGGACCCCACAATCTCGGCACGGCTCGGTCTCACCCGGCAGTGGCTACACGCCAAACAGCTCGGGTTTACGCACCCGGGAACGCAGGAACGGGTGCTCTTCACCAGCGAATATCCCGCCGACCTGCAACACGCACTCGACGTGCTCCGCGGGGACTGACCGAGGCTTAAGCTGGATCCCCGCCACCCGTGAACCAGAGGGACGAATTGCCTGACAGCAACGATTCATTCGTGCATCTGCACGTGCACAGCGAATACTCGATGCTCGATGGCGCTGCCAGGATCGGCCCGCTGATGAAGGCCGCGGCAGAGCAGGAGATGCCGGCGATCGCGATGACCGACCATGGCAACATGTTTGGTGCCTACGACTTCTGGAAGCAGGCCACCGCCAACGGAGTGAAGCCGATCATCGGTACCGAGGCGTACATCACCCCTGGCACTGCGCGACAGGATCGCACGAGGGTGAAGTGGGGCGCAAACCACCAGAACCAGGATGACGTCGGCGGCTCCGGTTCTTATACCCATATGACACTGCTCTCGGAAAACAACGAGGGCATGCACAACCTTTTTCGCCTTTCATCTCTTGCATCGATCGAGGGGTACTACTTCAAGCCCCGCATGGATCGAGAGCTGCTCAGCCGTTACGGCGCGGGGATCATCGCCACGACCGGCTGCGTGGGTGGCGAAGTGCAGACCCGACTGCGTCTCGGCCAGTACGAGGAAGCACGAAGGGCCGCCGCCGACTTCCGGGACATCTTCGGTGAGGGCAACTTCTTCGCCGAGGTCATGGATCACGGCATCGATATCGAACGCCGAACGATGGAAGACCTGCTCCGGCTCGCCAAAGACCTCAATCTGCCGCTCCTCGCCACGAACGACCTGCACTACACGCACGCCCACGACTCGACTGCCCACGCGGCCCTTCTCTGCGTGCAGTCCGCTTCCACGCTCGATGATCCCAACCGGTTCAAGTTCGACTCGAACGAGTTCTATCTCAAATCGGCCGCGGAGATGCGGCATCTGTTCAGCGATCATCCCGAGGCCTGCGACAACACCCTGCTGATCGCTGAGCGCTGCGACGTATCCTTCGAACACCGCAATCTCATGCCGCGCTTCCCGGTGCCCGAAGGCGAGACGGAGGCCACCTGGTTCGAGAAGGAGGTGAACGCCGGCATGCTCCGGCGCTTCCACAACGCCCCATCCGAGGCGCACCTCGCGCAGGCGAAGTACGAGGTCGACGTCATCAAGCAGATGGGATTCCCCGGCTACTTCCTCGTCGTCGCGGACTTCATCACCTGGGCGAAGGCACAGGGTATTCGTGTCGGGCCGGGTCGAGGATCGGCCGCCGGTTCGATGGCCTCGTATGCCATGGGCATCACCGAACTCGATCCGCTGGCGCACGGCCTCATCTTCGAGCGTTTTCTGAATCCCGAGCGCGTGTCAATGCCCGATGTCGACGTCGACTTCGACGATCGGCGACGCGGCGAGGTTATCCGCTATGTCACCGAAAAATACGGGGACGACAGGGTCGCCCAGATCGTGACCTATGGCACGATCAAGGCGAAGCAGGCGCTGAAGGACTCGGCCCGCGTGCTGGGGATGCCCTACTCGGTGGGCGAGAAGCTCACCAAAGCGATGCCGCCGACAATCATGGGCAAGGACATCACCCTGAGCGAGGTGCTTGACAAGGCCTCCCCGCGCTGGAAGGAGGCCGCGGACTTCCGTGCGGTGCTCGAGACGGATCGGGATGCCGCGACGGTCTTTGAGACCGCGCAAGGCATCGAGAACCTCAAGCGGCAGTGGGGAGTGCACGCTGCGGGCGTGATTCTCTCGGCAGAGCCACTCATCGACGTGCTTCCGATTATGAAGCGCGAAGACGACGGCGCGATCATCACGCAGTTCGACCAGCCACCGCTGGAGTCTCTTGGCCTCATCAAGATGGACTTCCTCGGACTGCGAAACCTCACGGTGATCGAGGACGCGCTGCGGATGATCGAGAAGAATACGGGCGGAAAGCTCGTGATCGAAGACCTTGACCTCGACGCCGACCAGAAGACCTACGACCTGTTGGCCAGGGGAGACACTCTCGGCGTGTTCCAGCTGGATGGTGGACCGATGCGTTCGCTCCTCAAGCAGCTCAAGCCCACCAACTTCGAGGACATCTCCGCCGTCATCGCGCTTTATCGCCCGGGCCCGATGGGCATGAACTCGCACACGAACTATGCCCTGCGAAAGAACGGGCTGCAGACGATCGACGCGATCCATCCGGAGCTCGCGGAGCCGTTGCGCGAGAGTCTCGGCATCACCTATGGGCTCATCGTCTACCAGGAGCAGGTGATGTCCGTCGCGCAGAAGGTGGCCGGATTCACGCTCGGCCAAGCCGACGTGCTGCGGCGGGCGATGGGAAAGAAGAAGAAATCAGAGCTCGACAAGCAGTACGCCAACTTCGAGGCCGGGATGACCGGCAACGGCTACAGCGCGCAGGCGGTCAAAGTGCTCTGGGACACCCTCATGCCCTTCGCCGACTATGCCTTCAATAAGGCTCACAGCGCTGGCTACGGCGTTCTGAGCTACTGGACCGCCTACCTCAAGGCGAACCATCCCGCCGAGTACATGGCGGCGCTCCTGACGAGCGTCGGAGACTCCAAAGACAAGCTCGGGATGTACCTGAGCGAGTGTCGCCGGATGGGCATCCGGGTACTGGCTCCGGACGTGAACGAGTCGAGCGGGGACTTCACCGCCGTTCCGAGCGAGGTCGGTATCGGCGACATCCGCTTCGGTCTCGGTGCGATTCGCAACGTCGGATCTAACGTTGTCGAGGCGATCGCTAAGTCTCGGGACGAGAAGGGCCGCTTCGAGTCGTTCCACGACTTTCTGCGCAAGGTGCCGATCCAGGTAGCGAATAAACGTACCGTCGAGTCGCTCATCAAGTCGGGCGCGTTCGATTCGACCAGGGCAACCCGCCGGGCACTGCTGGAGATCCACGAGGATGCGATCGACTCGGCAGTGAGCGACAAGCGCGCCGAAGCGAACGGCCAGGTCGGTTTCGACTTCGACAGCCTCTGGGACGAGCCGCAGGCCGTCAACCAGGTTCCCGACCGTCCGGAGTGGTCGAAGCGCGACAAGCTCGCTTTCGAGCGTGAGATGCTCGGGCTCTATGTGTCCGATCATCCGCTTGCCGGGCTCGAACTGCAGCTTGCCAAGCACGCCGGCAACAGCATCACCGAGGTGCTTGGCGGCGAGGTCGCCGGCGACGGAGAGCATGTGACGATCGCCGGCCTCATCACGTCAGTGCAGCACCGAACGGCGCGCAATTCCGGCAACCAATACGGACTCATCACCGTGGAGGACTTCGCGGGGGAGATCACCGTGATGTTCCTCGGCAAGGCCTACCAGGAGTTCTCGCCCGCCCTCACGAACGACGCGATCGTGGTGGTGCGCGGCCGCGTGAGCATGCGGGACGACGGCATGAACCTGCATGCCTCGAGCATGTTCACCCCCGATCTCGGCCAAAGCCTCGGCTCAGGGCCGCTCACCATCTCGATGCCGGAGTTTCGGGCGACGACGGATGTGGTGACGCAGCTCAATGACGTGCTGATCCGGCATTCGGGAGACACCGAAGTGCGGCTCAAGCTCGTCAAGGGGGAGACCGCCCGCGTGTTCGAGATCCCGTTCCCGGTCTCGGTCAACGCCGATCTGTACGGCGAACTCAAGTCGCTCCTCGGTCCGAACTGCGTGGTCTGAGCGTCCGTTCCGCGGCGTCAGCCCTGAAGCTGTGAACCGAGAACGACTCAACATGCAGGGCGGGTGCGTCGTCGTAGTCGGCGATTCCTCTGCGGGTTGGGTTCATTCCGGTACCAACAGGCGCGCGGAAGGCGTGTCAGATACCCGTGGAGAAAGTCCCGCCGCTGCCCGATCCCCGTGCGCCTCGGGTCCTTCTGCAGTTCCTTGTTGTGGCTCTCTGTGAGCGCTACCGATCCGCGTTCGAAATGCAGGACGCAAAGTTACTGGAGTGACGGATGGGGCACACCAACCACATCCGTCACGTCCCGTCCTGCATTTCGAACCGGCCGAGACAGGGCGCGGATGCCGCAGCGGAATCGAGCGGGCCGAGCGGGCCGGAGTCGAGCGGATGCCGGACCGGGATGAATAACTGCGCGGGGGTTGCGGCTCGATGTCGCGGGGGGATCGAAGCCGGCAGAGGGTGTCGTGGCATCCGTCTGCATGATCGTGGGCATGGTGAAGGGGAAATTGGCGCGACCGAAACAGACGGTCTTGGTCGCGCTCAGTGTCGATGGCGCGAAGCGGTCGGCGGGGTGCATCTCTTTGCCCGATCGCTCAGGTTGACGGTGTGGGGAAAGGTGTTGAATCCCGCGGAGTTGCAGTCGAAATCGTCGTGGTTGGCCGAGGCCGATCGCGGGCGCGTCATCGTGGACAGGGAATCTTTCAGTGGATCGGGAGGGAATCTTCCTGGTCACTTCGGGAACGTGGAACGGCGCGTCAGAACCGAAAGTCCCGGCGCCACCACACCCGTGTGCCGCTCCGATCCGTATGCGCTGCGGATCCGTGTACGAAATGCAGGAAGCAGTGTGACTGGAGTGACGCATGGGCCACACCAACCACATCTGTCACGTCACGTCCTGCATTTCGAACCGGCAGGACGCGGATGCCGGACCTGAGCCCGAGCCTGAGCCGGACCGGCGCCGGCCGACCGGCCGGCCCGAGCAGGCTGTCCTAGCCGACCGAGTCAATCGGACCAGCCAGACCGAGTCGATTAGACGACGTCGCCCGGCTTCAGGTAGGTGCGCTCGTGGTACAGCAGGGCGTCATCCGGCTCGCCGAGTGCTCCCTCTTCGATCTGCACCACGATCACGGCATTGTGTGCCACCGGGAAGCGTTCGACGATGCGCCCCACCATCCAGGAGGTGACTCCCTCGAGGATCGGCAGGCCGTGCGGGCCGGGCGCCCAGTGGTCGCCCGTAAAGCGCAGGTCGTGATCGCCGGACATCCGTTCGGCGAGGTGACGGGTTCGCGCGCCCATGGTCTGGATTGCCACCCAATCCGTTCCAGCGATGGCGGGCCAGGCGCTGGCGACCTTCGCCATGTTGAAAGTCGCGAGAGGAGGGACCGCAGCAAGCGAGGCGAGGGATGTCGCGGTGAACCCGACCGGCTTTCCCTCCGGGGTCAGCGCGGTGATCACCACCACTCCGGCGGCGTGCCGACGGAAGGCGTGCTTGAATGCCGCATTGCCGTCCGGTTCTCCCGAAGCGATCACGGGCGCTGTCTCATCCATACCGGTGTATCAATTTCCTGTCAGCAGTGATTATTCCTCTGGCGAGGCCGGCGGGCTCTCGCTCAGCACACAGAGTGTTTCCCCTAGGCTTACGTGGCCATGATCAAGACGATTGACCTTCGAGACCTCAAGCCTAGCCGCGCCGAACTCCTCGCCCTGGTTCCGCGATCGCTGACGGATGTCTCGGCTGCGACTGAGATCGCCCGGGAGCTCATCAGCGACGTGCGAGAGCGCGGTGAAGCTGCACTGCTCGACCAGGCCGAACGTCTCGACGGGGTGCGCCCGCCGCGCGTGCGGCTAGATGTCGCGGATGTCGCGGCCGCCGTCCGCGCTCTCAGCGTGCCGATTCGTGATGCGCTCGAGGAAGCGATCGCACGAGTGCGCGCAACCTCCGAAGCCCAGCTGCCCACGTCACGCATCACCACTTTCGGGCCGGGCGCAGAGGTGATCCAGCGCTGGAGCCCGGTCGCTCGTGCTGGCCTCTATGTGCCCGGTGGCAAGGCCGCTTATCTGTCGAGCGTGGTGATGAACGTCGTGCCAGCGCAGGTCGCCGGTGTTTCGTCGGTGGCGCTGGCCTCCCCGGCGCAACGGCAGTTCGACGGAAGCATCCACCCCGCCATCTTGGGAGCCGCCGGACTTCTCGGCATCGATGAGGTCTACGCGATGGGCGGTGCCGGTGCAATCGGTGCCTTCGCCTGGGGCGTGCCGGGGCTGAGCCTCGATCCAGTGCAGGTGATCACCGGACCCGGCAACGTTTACGTCGCGGCCGCCAAGCGAATCGTGCGCGGGCAGGTCGGAATCGACGCCGAAGCCGGTCCCACCGAGATCCTCGTGATCGCGGATGCCACGGCCGATCCCTTTCTCATCGCGACGGATCTCATCAGCCAAGCCGAACACGACGAACTCGCCGCCGCAGTGCTCGTCACCGACTCCGCGGACCTGGCCGACAGCGTGCAGGCTGAGCTCGCCCGGCTTGTAGTCCTCACCCCGCACAGCGCCCGCGTCGACATCTCGCTCCGAGGCATCCAGTCAGCCCTCGTGCTGGTCGATGACATGGCGGCGGCGGCGGCCTTCAGCAACGTCTACGGTCCAGAGCACCTCGAGATCCAGACCGCCGACCCGGGGGACGTGCTCGATCTCATCGAGAGTGCCGGAGCGATCTTCCTCGGCCCGCACTCTCCCGTGAGCCTCGGTGACTACCTGGCGGGCTCGAACCATGTGCTGCCGACCGGTGGGCAGGCACGGTTCACTCCGGGCCTGGGGGCGCACACCTTCCTCCGGCCACAGCAGGTCATTCGCTACGATCGCGATGCCCTCAAGGCGGTGGAAGACAAGGTCGTTGCGCTCGCCACCGCCGAAGACCTTCCCGCTCACGCGGCGGCGATAACCGCACGGTTCTCGGCGAACTAGGCTGCCGCTCGGATAAGGCTGCGCACGGTATCCTGACACCACCATGTTCTGCCCCTTCTGCAGGTATCCCGATTCACGCGTCATCGACTCGCGCACCAGCGACGACGGCATGTCCATCCGTCGCCGTCGCCAGTGTCCGGACTGCGGGCGGCGCTTCTCCACGACCGAGACAGCGAGTCTCAACGTCGTCAAGCGCAGCGGCGTAGTGCAGCCCTTCAGCCGCGAGAAGATCGTCTCCGGAGTGCGAAAGGCCTGCCAGGGACGACCGGTCACCGATACCGACCTCGCAATGCTCGCCCAGCGGGTGGAGGAGACGATCCGGGCGACGGGTGCCTCTCAGGTGGATGCAAACGACATCGGTCTTGCGATCCTGCCCCCGCTGCGCGAACTCGACGAGGTCGCCTACCTGCGCTTCGCCAGCGTGTACCAGGGCTTCGACTCACTCGAGGATTTCGAGGCCGCCATCACCCTGCTACGCGTTGAGCACGACGCGTCGGCAGAAGTCACCGAGAACTGAGAGCGCTGACGGGCCTGAGTGTGCTGGCGGGCCAGTAACCTGAAGGTGGCATGTATCGAATACTTTTCAGGCTGTTCCTCACCCGGCTCGAACCGGAGACCGCCCACCACCTCGCGTTCGACGTAATCCGCTGGCTCCCTCGCATCGGGGTCGGCGCCATCCTGCGCCGACTCAGCCGACCGGATCCGTCCCTCGCGGTCGACACCCTCGGCCTGCGGTTCGCCTCGCCATTTGGCGTCGCGGCCGGTTTCGACAAGGATGGCCGTGCCATCCGGGGACTCGGCCAGCTCGGATTCGGTCACGTCGAAGTCGGCACCATCACGGCAATCGCCCAGCCGGGTAATCCGAGCCCTCGGCTCTTCCGCCTCGTTGCGGACAGCGCAGTGATCAACCGCATGGGATTCAACAATCGGGGAGCGGCGGATGCTGCACCTCGGTTCGCTCGAGAGCTCGCCCGCGGCATCCGCCCCATCATCGGTGCGAACATTGGCAAGAGCCGCGCAGTCGAGGTGGATGACGCGATTGCCGACTATCTCGTGAGCGCACGCTTGCTCGCTCCGGTGAGCGACTATCTCGCCGTCAACGTGAGTTCCCCCAACACTCCCGGCCTTCGGGGACTGCAGGAGCTCGACAAGCTCACCCCGCTGCTCACCGCGGTGAACGACGCGGCGGCAGACACTCCCGTACTGGTGAAGATCGCCCCCGACCTCACCGACGACCAGGTGCGGCGCATCGCTGAACTCGCAGTGGAACTCGGGCTGGCGGGCATCATCGCCACCAACACGACCCTGTCACGAGAGGGCCTTGTGACGGATGCCGCGATCGTCGAGGCTGCCGGAGCCGGGGGCCTCTCCGGCGCTCCGCTCGCCGCGCGGTCGCTGGCCATCCTGCGCATCATCCGCGCCGCAGTTCCGGTGGACTTTTGCGTGATTTCCGTCGGGGGAGTCGACACTGCCGCCGACGTCGCCGAGCGACTGGCCGCCGGAGCAACCCTGGTGCAGGGCTACACGGCGTTCCTGTACCGCGGACCGCTGTGGGCACGCTCCGTCAACCGTGGCTTGGCGGAACTCCGCCGCTGACGATCTCCTTGGCGGGGGATACGTCCGCCCGTGGCGGGCTCAGGACCTCGCGGATGGGGTTACAACCCCCGCCGGGAGGTCGTGCACCCGCCGGGAGGATTGCGGGGCAGGACTAGGCCGGGAAGGCACCACGCTTCACCTGCGGCTTCGGTAGCCGCATCGGGCGCAACTGCAGGGTGCGCATGGCGGTGTACCAGCGGTTTCCCTTCTGCACTTTTTCTGCACCGAACTTCGCGGCCAATTTCCTCTGGATGAGCAGCCCTGCAATGATGCAATCGATCACGGCTATGAGGAAGAATCCCCACAGCACGAATATTGCGATGCTGCTCACCGCCGTGTTTCTTTCGAAAGCGAAGGTGAGGATGATCACCAGGAACATGACCGGGAGAATAGCCTCGCCGACACTCCACCGCGCATCCGTGTAATCCCGGATGTAGCGACGCTGCGCACCCTTGTCCCTGATCGGTAAGAATTTCTCGTCGCCATTCGCCATGCCGACTCTGGCCTTCTCGCGGGCCTCATTTATCCTGGCCCGGGATGCCTTGTTGCCGGCCTTGCGGTCACTGGAGACGAGCGGTCGCAGGTTTGCGGCTTCGCGCTCCTTGCGAGTCGGGGTTGCGCGACCTTTGCTGCTCGAGATGCTGTCGGTGTTGAGGTCGTACTCGGCCGCGGGGTCGGCCTTATTCGAACTATTGAGCTTAGCCACGAGGATTCCTACCGATCTATGTCTCGTTAAGATTACCTTCATGTCTTCTCCAGCACCCACACGTCCAGAACTCCTGCAGGCTCTTCGCGACTCGGTCGCAGGCGGCTTTCCCGTGGCTGTCGCCGACCTGTCGAGACTGGTACGCATTCCGTCGGTTTCCTGGGCGGCGTTCGATCCGCAGCATGTGAGCGACAGCGCGGATGCCGTAGCAGCCCTCGTCACCGGTCTCGGTGTCTTCGAGACGGTGCAGGTAGCCCGCGCTCCCATCGGCAGCGGCGCGGATGCCCCGCTCGGCCAGCCTGCCGTGCTCGCCACGCGCGCCGCTCGTAACGGTCGGCCGACCATCCTGCTCTATGCGCATCACGACGTGCAGCCGCCCGGAAAGGATGAGGACTGGGACTCCTCGCCGTTCGAGCCCACCGTTCGCGGCGACCGCCTGTACGGGCGCGGTGCCGCGGATGACAAGGCAGGGGTACTCGCCCACGTCGCCGCCATCCGCGCCTTCGTCGAGACCGTAGGGGAGGACTTCGACCTGGGACTCGCGCTCTTCATCGAGGGGGAGGAGGAGTTCGGCTCGCGATCGTTCACCAACTTCCTCACGGCGCATCAGGCGGAGCTCGCCGCGGACGTGATTGTTGTCGCCGACTCCGATAACTGGAACATCACCACTCCTGCCCTTACCGTTGGCCTTCGCGGCAATGTCACTTTCCGCCTCACCGTGACCACCCTTGAGCATGCGTCGCACTCGGGCATGTTCGGCGGAGCGGTTCCGGATGCGATGCTCGCCACCATCCGTCTTCTCGCGACTCTGCACGGACTCGACGGCTCGGTTGCTGTCGAAGGACTGGTCTCGCGGGACGCCGAGACCCCGGACCACACGGAGGAGCAACTTCGCCGCGAAGCCGCACTTTTGCCCGGAGTAACTCCGATCGGCACGGGCACCATCCTCAGCCGCATCTGGTCGAAGCCGGCCATCACCGTCACGGGCATCGATGCTCCGAGCGTGGCCAACGCATCAAACACCCTGGCTCCGTCCATCAGCGTCAAGATCAGCGCTCGCATCGCTCCCGGCCAGCAGGGCACCGAAGCGTTCGCCGCACTCGAGACTCACCTCCGCGCCCACGCGCCCTTCGGCGCCCGGATCGAAATCGACGACGTCGACACCGGCAATGGCTTCCTCGTCGACACGAGTGGCTGGGCCGTGGCCGAGGCGAAGACGTCGATGACGGATGCCTGGGGTGCGGACGCTGTTGAGATGGGAGTTGGTGGTTCCATTCCGTTTATCGCGGATCTCGTCGAGCTGTTCCCCGCTGCGCAGATCCTCGTGACTGGCGTCGAGGATCCGGATTCCCGCGCGCACAGCCCCAACGAATCCCTGCACCTCGGTGTGTTCAAGCGCGCCATCCTCACCGAGGCCGTTCTGCTCGCTCGTCTCAATGAACGCGTCTGACCCATGGCAGGAGTCACGGGAACAATCCGCAGCCTTCGGTGCTTAGACTTCTTAGGAGCACTTGTAAACCTAAGGAGTTGCCATGACCGACACCACGCTGACTAACGCCACGGTGACTGACGCCACGTCGACCGAGACCTCTGCCGCCCACGGTGTCGGTCTCACCGACACTGCAGCAACCAAGGTGCGCAGCCTCTACGAGCAGGAGGGTCGCGACGACCTCCGACTGCGCGTCGCAGTACAGCCCGGCGGATGCTCCGGACTGATCTACCAGCTCTACTTCGATGAGCGACTGCTTGACGGCGATGCCACCGTCGACTTCGACGGTGTTGAGGTCGTAGTAGACAAGATGAGCGTGCCATACCTCGATGGGGCGACCATCGACTTCGAAGACACCATCCAGAAGCAGGGCTTCACCATCGACAATCCCAACGCCTCGGGAAGTTGCGCCTGTGGAGACAGCTTCCACTAGGGCGTCGCTAGCAGGCGTGGTGCGCGAGCTAACAGCAAGTTCCCACGCGACGCCAAGAGACGGGAATCGCCACTGGCGGTTCCCGTTTTTGCCGCTCCCTTTCAGGGAACTAACCGTTTCGGTTGCCATTCCGGTCGGGGAGCGCGCGTCCTGCGGAGTAGGCTCGAATTACCAAATAAATTGGGGTTCGAACCAAAAGTCGTCCCCAAGTCCGTGTCATCCGAGAGGTTCCAGGTGCGCTCCAACCGCCGTCTTCGATGGGCAGTAGCTCCAATCGCTGTCACGCTCGTCGTCATTCTGGCCGGCTGCAGCCAGCAGCAGCTCCGGGGTTTCCTTCCGGCGGGTTCCGAGGGCGCGACTAAACACACCGATGGAATCACCGGCCTCTGGGTCACCTCGTGGATAGTGCTGCTCGCAGTGGGAATCATCACTTGGGGACTCATCATTTGGGCGGCGATCGTCTATCGTCGCCGCAAGGGCCAGACCGGTCTGCCGGTGCAACTTCGCTACAACCTGCCGATCGAGATCTTTTATACGATCGTCCCGCTGATCCTTGTGCTCGGCTTCTTTGCTTTCACCGCTAAAGAGCAGAATTCGATCGAGCACGTGGTGAAAAACCCCGACGTCAAAGTCGAGGTCTATGGCAAGCGCTGGGCCTGGGACTTCAACTATCCCGGAGTCGGACCGGGCAACAACGGGGTCAACTCCCCAGGGATTCAGGCACAGCAGATTCAGAACGGCGACGGCAGTGTCGATCGTGCCAAAATCCCTACCCTGTATCTGCCGATCAACAAGAGTGTGCAGATCAAGATCGAGAGCCGGGATGTGATCCACTCGTTCTGGGTGATCGACTTCCTGTATAAGAAAGACAACATCCCCGGCAAGAACAACTACGAGTACGTCACGCCGACCAAGCTCGGAACCTTTCAAGGAAAGTGTGCTGAGCTGTGCGGGGACTACCACTCCGTCATGCTGTTTCAGGTAAAGGTCGTCACCCAACCGGAGTTCGACACCTACATCCAGAGCCTCGCTGACAAGGGCCAGACCGGCATTCTCGGCCCCGAGTACAACACAAACACCAACCTGCCGAGCAACAAAGTACCGCAAGCCAAGAACTAGGGCGATCACCATGAGCACAGCGACAATTTCTGCACCACCGTCCACCGGGGCACCCACCACCGCGGGCCAATTCACCACCTCGAGTGTTGGCCCCAAGGGGAACGTGCTGGTCGGCTGGATTACCACCACAGATCATAAGAAGATTGGGTACCTCTACCTGATCACCTCGTTCCTGTACTTCCTTCTCGGCGGAGTGATGGCGCTTGTCATTCGGGCCCAGCTGTTCGAGCCTGGCCTTCAGATCGTGGGGACCAAGGATCAGTACAACCAGCTGTTCACGATGCACGGCACGATCATGTTGCTTATGTTCGCCACGCCGCTGTTCGCAGGCTTCGTAAACTTCCTGATGCCGATTCAGATCGGAGCTCCGGACGTCGCATTCCCGCGCCTGAACGCTTACGCATACTGGCTTTACAGCTTCGGGTCATTGATCGCTGTCGCCGGATTCCTCACCCCGCAGGGTGCAGCCTCGTTCGGGTGGTTCGCTTACGTCCCGTTGTCAACCACGACCTTCTCCCCGTCTCTCGGGGGAAATCTCTGGGTCTTTGGCTTGGCGCTGAGCGGGTTCGGCACCATTCTCGGTGCGGTCAACTTCATCACAACCATCGTCACGATGCGTGCTCCCGGAATGACCATGTTCCGCATGCCGATCTTCGTCTGGAATTCGCTCGTCACATCGATCCTGATCCTGATGGCTTTCCCGGTGCTCGCCGCTGCGCTGTTCGCGTTGGGATCGGACCGAGTATTCGGCTCCCACCTCTATAACGTTGAGGCTGGTGGAGCCATTCTCTGGCAGCATCTGTTCTGGTTCTTCGGACATCCGGAGGTCTACATCATTGCGCTGCCGTTCTTCGGAATTATCTCCGAGGTGATCCCCGTCTTCAGTCGCAAGCCAATTTTCGGCTACAAAACGCTGGTCTATGCAACCATCACGATCGCGGCACTGTCCGTCACGGTATGGGCCCATCACATGTATGTCACCGGATCGGTGCTTCTTCCGTTCTTCTCCCTCATGTCGATGCTCATTGCGGTTCCTACCGGAGTGAAGATCTTCAACTGGGTCGGCACGATGTGGCGTGGGTCGATAACCTTTGAGACGCCGATGCTGTGGGCGATCGGATTCCTCATCACCTTCGTATTCGGGGGGCTTACCGGGGTCATCCTCGCGTCACCGCCGCTCGATTTCCATGTCTCCGATAGTTACTTTGTCGTGGCGCATTTTCACTATGTTGTCTTCGGCACGGTCGTCTTCGCAATGTTCAGTGGGTTCTACTTCTGGTGGCCCAAGTGGACGGGCAAAATGCTCAACGAGCGGCTCGGCAAGATTCACTTTTGGCTTCTGTTCATCGGTTTCCATATGACCTTCCTTGTGCAGCATTGGCTCGGGGTCATGGGGATGCCCCGTCGCTATGCCAGCTATCAGCCGCAGGACGGTTTTACCTGGATGAATCAGCTCTCTACAGTCGGCGCTATGATCCTCGGTGTCTCGATGCTGCCGTTCATCTTCAACGTCTACGTCACGGCTCGGACGGCACCGCGTGTAACGGTCAACGACCCGTGGGGCTACGGGCGGTCACTCGAGTGGGCGACATCCTGCCCGCCACCGCGGCATAATTTCACCTCGATCCCGCGGATCCGTTCCGAGTCGCCGGCTTTCGACCTGAACCATCCTGAGGCCGGGATTCCGGTCGGGATCGGCGGCTTGGGCGCATACAAGGACGCTCCGCAGGCCGCGACCTACGATGTTGCGGACGGACAGGTCAAATAGAGCATGAATGCCCAAGCTCGAATATTCTGGATCCTCTCTGCTTTTTTTGTCATCGTTGATATCGCCTACGTCACCTGGAGCATCGCCCAGCACAACAACGGATATGTCACCCAGCTCGCCGGGACCGAAGGCAGGGGGCAGGGATCCCCGGTCGAATGGGCGGGTACCGTCACAATCGGGCTTTCGGCAATCCTCTCGGCGTTTGTCGGCTTCTACCTTGGCCGCACGAGCAAGTCAGTCGGGGGAGTGCTTCCCGAGGATCGACTGGATGCAAATATTGATGACGGCGATTCGGAGCAGGGGTTTTTCAGTCCTTGGAGTTGGTGGCCGATCCTGCTCGCAGCCGGGGGCGCTCTCCTGTTCATGGGAATCGCAATCGGTATCTGGATTGCCTTCTTCGGTGCTGCCCTTACGATCATCAGTCTCGTAGGGTGGGTTTATGAGTACTACCGCGGAAATTTTGCCCGTTAGCTCCACAAGCGTGCGACTGGCGGTTCCGGCCGATGTCGATGCTGTGTTTGCTCTTGTCGCGCAGCTCGGCATAGGTGAGAAACCCAATCGTGATTCTTTCACCGAGGCGTTCGCTCATGCCGTACAGCCGAGCCGAGAGCACGTCCTTCTTGTGGCTGATCTCGACGGTGTCGTGTCGGGTTACGCCTATACAACGATCGAGCGATTGCTCTATACGAATGGTGACTCTGCGCAGATCCAAGAGCTCGCCGTAAACACGCCGGCCAGGGATCGTGGCCTCGGCAGCCTGCTCGTTTCGGCCATCGAAGAGGAATGCCGCTCGCGCGGCGTGCGTCAGCTCACGGTGGCGAGCAGCCATGCGGCGCGGTTTTACGAGCGCCTCGACTATCGTTCAACCTCCGACTTCCTGAAGAAGAGCTTCGTCAGCGACTGACCTGTTTCGGGCTGCTTGACCGGGCGGTGAGGTCTGGGGTTTCCTGCCTCCTCGTGTCCATAGCGGATTTCGGAACGGAGGGGATCTGCCGCGAAAGCCCGGCACGCAAAGCGCGGAAGCAAACGGCGATTACCGCCCGGGCAGAGGAAAAGAAATGGATAGGCCCGCGAAGCTGTCCGCTGGTTAAGCAGACCAAATTGCAGGAGTCATGGGAGGACTCCGCATCTCAGTCGATGACGGCGATCACGGCCATTGGAGTTAACAGCCCGGGGCGTCGTCGGAGCGAGAGAGCAACACGTGAACCATGTCGGTCTCCGCAAGCTCCGCTCCCGCTGCGTGGAGGATCGATTGGCAATTCAGCAGAGACTGACGTGCCTGCTCCAGAAGCGCCGGCCGGCGAACTGACCCGTTTACATATCCACGTCCATCGTCCCGCCGACGCAGACCGTATTACCTGCCCTCACCGCCTGGCTGTAACGCGGGTCGTATTCGGGGGCTTCGGGAAGAGAAATACCTTGCTTGGTCAGTGAGGGGCTCCTTTGTTGTCCCGAAGCGAGTCGACTTGTCCAAGGCGAGCGATAGAGTCTGCGCATGACGAAGCAGATCATCTCAACGCCGAACGCACCGACCTCGTCGCTTTACAGCCAAGGAATCAGGGTCGGTTCGACGATTTACGTTTCCGGGATGATCGGCATCGACCAAACGACCACCGAGTTGGCGGGCCCGACAATCCAGGAACAAACCCGGCAAGCTGTGCGCAACTGCGTAGCGGTCCTCGAAGCAGGAGGCGGCATCCGCGACGATATCGTGCAGATCACAGTCCTTCTCACCAACCCCGGCGACTTCACGGGGATGAACGAGGCATACGCTGACGAATTTCCCACCGAGCAACCCACACGGGCGGTCGCCAAACTGGGCGTCGAACTGCCAGGTGTGCTCGTCTCGATCATGATGACCGCGCAGCTCAGCGACTAGGCCGCTCTTAGCCTCGATCCACCGACCGACTCGGGGTGGCTGCCTGATTTCGATTTAGGTGGGATTGTTGGTCGCGGGCAGGACTGAGCGTCGGGCCTCG